>DATLDK010000088.1:0-5342 GCA_035525905.1 Gaiellaceae bacterium
GGCCCTGCCAGGACCGGAACGCCGCCGGCGCGGCCTCCGACTGGACGCCGATCACCTCGATGCCCGGCCTGATCGCCTTGGCCACGATGCAGGCGCCGGCCGCACCGCTGCCCCCACCGATCGGGACGATGATCGCATCGACGTCTGGACGGTCCTCCAGGATCTCGAGCGTCTCCGTCGCGACGCCCGCGATCAGGAGCGGCTCGTTGCCGGAGTGCACGTAGCGATAGCCGTGCTCGACGGCCAGCCGCTCGCTGTGCTCTCGGGCGGCATCGAAGTCCCGCCCGTGCACGATCAACTCCGCGCCGAGGGCGCGCATCGCGGCGAGCTTGACCGGGTTCGCGCCCTCTGGCACGCAGATGCGGGCGGTCACCCCGTGCAGACGCGCGGCATAGGCGATGGACTGCCCGTGGTTGCCGGTCGAAGCCGCGATGAGGCCCCGCTCGCGCTCCTCCTTGGTGAGCTGCGACACGAGGTTGACCCCGCCGCGGATCTTGAACGCGCCGACCGGCTGGTGGTTCTCGTGCTTCACCCAGACCTCCGCACCGAGCAGGTCGTCGAGGCCGGGGTACGGAAAGAGCGGCGTCGCGCGCAGGTGCGGCCCGATACGCCGCCGGGCTTCGAGGACGTCAGCCAGGGTGATCGTCGGCCATGCCACGCCGCCCAGTCTCCCAGCTTCCTTGACGCCGTCCGGAAGGATCTCTAGCCTTTGGAGCGAACACACGTTCGGACATCCACTCTTTCGGAGGCGCAATGTCGGCTGCACCCCAGCTCACGGCACGGCAGCAGGAGATCTGGCAGTTCCTCGTCGACTACGTCGACCGGCACGGCTATCCGCCCACCGTCCGCGAGATCGGCGAGGCGGTCGGGCTCGCCTCGCCATCGACGGTGCATGCGCATCTCGCGAACCTCGAGCGGGCGGGGCTGCTGCGGCGCGACCCGACGAAGCCTCGCGCCCTCGATCTGATCGGGTACCGCCGGGAATCCAGATCGGACGCCGCGCGAGACGCGGACATGGCGGACGTCGACGAGCGCAAGCTCCCGCTCCTCGGACAGATCGCAGCAGGCGGCCCGCTCCTCGCCGAGCAGAACATCGAGGACGAGCTCGCCGTGCCAGGGCCGCTCGGCCGAAGAGCCGACTTCCTGCTCCGCGTCAAGGGCGAGTCGATGGTGAACGCGGGCATCCTCGACGGGGACATCCTCGTCGTCCAGCGCAGCCAGGACGCGCGCGACGGTGAGATCGTCGTTGCCCTCGTCGGTGACGACGAGTACGCGGACGAGGCGACCGTCAAGACGTTCTACCGCGAGGGCACGCGCGTCCGCCTCCAGCCGGAGAACGACGCCCTTGAGCCGATCTACGCCGACTTCGTCCAGATCCTCGGCAGGGTGACCGGGGTGTTCCGAACCCTCTGATGAGCGTCTCGTTCCTCAACCGCACGCTCGACCAGGAGCTGGCCGCGATCGCGCGCGGAGCCAGCCTCGAATGCCTCGTCTGCGGCGAGTTCCTGCTCAAGCGCCCGGTGGCGCACGCGTGCCTCGAGTGCGGCGCGCTCCTCTGCGAAGGCTCCGAAATCCCCCGATCCGAGTTAGAATTCGTGGCGCAGGCCGGGTGACCGCGTCGGCTGCGCAGTTCAAATCGAGCTGGGCAGCTGCCGAGGAAAGTCCGGACACCGAAGGGCAGGACGCTGGGGAAATCCCAGGGGGCGAAAGCCGACGGAAAGTGGAACAGAAAGCAGACCGCCTGCGGAGCGTTTCCGGAAGCTCCGCAGGTAAGGGTGAAACGGTGGGGTAAGAGCCCACCAGCGCCGTGGTGACACGGCGGCTCGTCAAACCCCGTCCGGTGCAAGGTGAAGCAGATCCCGCTGACGCGGCCCGCCGAGGGATCGGGTACACCGCTCGAGCCGTGAGGCAACTCCCGGCCTAGAGGGATGGTCACCCTCGACAGAATCCGGCTTACAGGCCTGCTACGGAGAAGGCCCCGGCAACGGGGCTTTCTCTATGCGCCTCAGTGGCCGGAAACCGCGTGCGGCACGTACGCCTCCTCGAGCCGGCCGATCTCGTCCGCGCTCAGACTCAGCTGCTCGGCGGCGAGCGCTTCCTCGAGGTGGTCGAGCTTCGTCGCTCCCATGATCGGCGCGGTGACACCCGGCTTGTGCAGCAGCCATGCGAGCGCTATCTGCGCACTGGTGACGCCACGCGCAGCCGCGACGTCTCCGACCCGATCGACGACCGCGAAGTCCACGTCCGGCGTGTAGAGGCTGTCGCCGAACGAGTCCGTCTGGGCGCGCGTCGTCAGCTTCTCGCCCTCGCGCGTCCGGTTCCCGGCCAGCAGACCCCGCGCGAGCGGGCTCCACGGCAGCACCCCGACGCCCCGGTCGATGCACTGCGGGATCATCTCGCGCTCTTCCTCGCGATAGACCAGGTTGTAGTGATTCTGCATCGAGACGAACGGCGTCTTCGCGACCGTCTGCGCGCTGGCGAACTGCCACGCATACATGCTGCTCGCCCCGAGGTAGCGGGCCTTGCCGGCCTTCACCACGTCGTGCAGCGCCTCCATCGTCTCCTCGATCGGAGTGAGTGGATCCCAGCGATGGATCTGGTAGAGGTCGACGTAGTCCAGGCCGAGCCGCTGCAGCGACGCGTCGATGGAGGCGAGCACGTGCTTGCGCGAGAGGCCGCGGCCGTTCTCACCGGGCATCGTCTGCATGCACACCTTCGTCGCGACGACGTACTCCTCGCGCATGCCGAAGAGCTTCGGCAGCACACGCCCCGTCACCACCTCGCTCTGGCCGCCGTTGTAGACGTCGGCAGTGTCGAAGAACGTGATCCCGCCCTCCACGGCGCGGCGAATGATCGGCTCGGCGCCCGCCTCGTCGAGAGCCCAAGGCCGGCTCTCGTGCTTGCCGAAACTCATCATCCCGAGGCACACGCGCGAGACCCGCAGGCCCGTGGCACCGAGGTTCACGTACTCCATCGGCGGACGATAACTAGCGCCGGACGAGCGCCGGCGCCGTCGAGTCGCGCACGACGAGCTTCGTCGCGAGCTGGATGCGCAGCGCGTCGACACGCTGGTTCTCGAGCAGGCGCAGCAGCAGGCTGACGGCCATCCGACCCATCTCGGCAAGGGGCTGCCGCACCGTCGTCAGCGTCGGGAAGACGATCTCGGCCTGCTCGGAATCGTCGAAGCCGACCACCGAGAGGTCCTCCGGGACGCGTAGCCCGCGATCGCGCGCGGCCCGCATCACGCCGATGGCGACGTTGTCGTTGAACGCGAAGATCGCCGTAGGCGGATCGGGGAGGTCGAGCAGCTTGGTCGCGGCTGTGGCCGTAACCGGCCCGTTGCGGAAGTCGGAGACGGCGACCAAGGCGGGATCGGGCATCACCCCCGCTGCTGCGAGCGCGCCGTGATAGCCGTTGATGCGCTCCGTGCACGCGATCCAGTCGGGCGGCCCCGTGATCGCCGCGATCCGCCGGTGACCCAGCGAGAGCAGATGCTCGGTGGCTGCACGGGCACCGGCGGCGTGCGCTGCCGAGACAACCGGGATTCCCTCTTCCAGTGCGACTCGCGGATCGACGACGACGAAGGGGAAGTCACGCTGGAGCGCCTTCAGTTCGGCGCTGGACTCCTCGGGAAGCATGAGCACCGCTCCGTCGGTGGTGCCGCGCATGAGCCGGTCGAGCAGGGTCACCTCGCGGTCGTGCTGGTGCAGGGTCGGGCAGAGCACGACTCGCATGTCCTGCTCGTACAGCGCCTCCGAGGCGCCGGAGAGGATGACGCCGAAGTAGGCCTGCTCGACCAGAGGCAGCGTGACGCCGACGAGGCCGGTGCGACCGCCGGAGAGCGCTCGCGCGTTGCGGTTCGTGCTGAAGCCCTGCTCGCGCACAGCCCGGAGCACCGCCTCGCGGGTGTTTGGTGCGACGTCCGGGCGACCGTTGAGAACGCGGGACACTGTGGCGATCGAGACGCCGGCCGCACTGGCCACGCCCCGAATGGTGGCGCGCTTCGCGTGCTGGCGGATTTCGGTCATGGCTTGAAACTATCACCGGAAACGGTTACAGAACTTACGTCACTGTAATCGTCGTTTCGAGGCGATGTCAATGACAAATGCCCGGAACCAAGCCTTGACACGGCTGCTTCAGTCTGTTAACCGTTCCCGTAACAAACCGCAAGAGATTGCAGCGCACGCGCCGAAACAGGCGTCCCCCTCGGTCAGAGACGACCCCCACCGGTTCCAGAGGAACCAGCTCCGAGCCCCTCGCGGGCAGGAGAGAAAGGCAGGGAACGTGCACAGCTCAGCCCGCTCAACTCGCACCAGGCTCCGCGCCTTCGGCCTCGCCGGCGCGGCAGCAGCCTTCGTCGCCGTCCTCGTGGTGCAGGCTGCTCCGGCCGCGCCGACGGCGTACACGACCGCCGCCGCGACCGCACACAGGTGCCTGGTCGCGACGGGCTCGGGCGATCCGGCGTTCGTTCGCAACTTCAACCCGTACGTCCAGGGCCTCCCGTCCTCCTCCTTCGTGCGCGGCGGCATGTACGAGCCCCTCGTGATCACCACCCCAGCGGGCGGCGGACGCGAGTACAAGTGGCTCGCCGAGAGCTATGCCTGGAGCAAGGACGGCAAGACGCTGACGTTGAACATCCGTAAGGGCGTGAAGTGGTCGGATGGCAAGCCGCTGACCGCCTCCGACGTCGTGTACAGCCTCACGGCGGGCAAGCAGGACCCGACGATGGACATCCTGGGCACCACGCGCGAGGGAACGAACATCGCCGCGGTTCAGCAGAAGGGCGTCTACAAGGTCCTGATCAAGCTGAAGTCGCGCGACTCCGAGTTCATCTCGGTGAACCTGAACGGCATCTTCGTGGTGCCGAAGCACGTCTTCTCGAAGGTCGCCGACATCAACAAGTACCTGAACCCGAACCCCGTCGGGTCGGGCCCGTTCGTGCGCGTGTCCCGCTTCAACACGCAGGACTACGTGCTCGAGAAGAACCCGAACTACTGGCTCAAGGGGTCACCGAAGATCCCGTGCCTCGAGTACATCCAGGCAACGTCGAACGACGCCGCGCTGCTCCAGATCGTCAGCGGCCAGGCCGACTGGACGCACAACTTCGTGCCGAACGTGGAGAAGGCCTACATCCAGAAGGATCCCACGCACTACCACGCCTTCTACGCGACGACCGCCTATCCGATCTCCCTGATGTTCGACACGCAGCAATACCCGTACAGCATCGTCGCCTTCCGCAAGGCCGTCAGCCAGGCGATCGATCGGAACAAGGTCTCGAAGCTGGGCGAGTACGGCTACGCGCCCGCCACCGACGCGATCGGCCTCAGGGGCCTCTTCCCCTC
>DATLDK010000096.1:0-11230 GCA_035525905.1 Gaiellaceae bacterium
GGCCTGCAGCGTCAGCGACGCCCCCAGCATCGGGAAGCCCTTGTCGCTCTCGACGAAGTCGACGGAGTCGACGGAGAACAGTCGTCCACCGGCGTGCAGCTCGCCGCGGCGCACCGAGACGAGCGTCCGCAGACGGAAGAGGAAGTCCGAGAGCGCATAGAACGAGCCGTCGAAGGCGACGTCGATCGGCACCGACTGGTACTGGCCCGCGGCGACGGCGGTTCTGGGCGTGATCGACTTGAAGCGGATGCCCGTCTCATCCGCGATCCGGGAGAGCTCGAGGAGGATCCCCGGCATGTCGGGCGTGCTCGGCATCGCCGTCGAGAGCCGGAAGATGTCGGCGACCGTGATCGGCTGCGTGTCGTCCTTCACCTGGGACGCCGCGCGCGCGGTGGCGAGCTCCACGTTCGCGGCGGCGATCTCCTCGCCGAGGCGTACCGCTTCGCCCTTCTTCGGGCTGACGGCGAGGAAGTAGCCGGCGGCCCCGAAGATCAGGATGCCGAGGGCGGCGAGGACGCTCAGCGTACGCGTGTCCAGCTTGCGCTTCATGATCCGGCAGCCTTCGCAGCCTCGCCGGGGGCACGCACGTCCGCCAGGATCGTGAACTGGACGAGCTCCCGTTCGTCGACGAGCTGGCTCGCGCTCGACTGGAGGCGGACGTTCTTGATGTCGGGGATCACAGCCAGCCGCGAGAGGAAACGCGCGACGCCGTTCTGAGAGTAGGTGGAGCCGGTGAGGTTGAAGCCGGATGCCGCGGCGTCGGCCGTAGGCACTGCGGTCGTCGGGGCCTTCGCCGAGAGGTTGGTCAGCCAGACGTCCTCCGGAAGGACGAGCGAGACCTGGCGGAGGACGCGGTCCCAGGCCACCCGGCTCGTGAGCGCCGCGGAGAGCGCGCCAATGCGAGCGCTCTTGACGGCCGCAAGAGCGTCGTCGGTGCTGGTGTCCTTGACCACCGGGGCTGGCACCGCGGCGATCTCGGCGCGAATCGCGTCGAGCTCGGACTGCTTGGTGGCAACCGCGCCGCCCGCGCTGATCGTCATCGAGACGAGCGCAGCCGTGACGAGGGCGGCGCCGAAGACGGAGCCGAAGACAACGCCACGCTTGGCCTCGAAGCTGCGTACGACCTCGTCGCGAGGGAGAAGGTTGACGGCACGCATCAGTCGTCGATCCCGAGGCCGATGGCGACGGCGAGAGAGCCGAGCTGCTCCTGCTCAGCGGTCTTCTTCGAAACCTTCAGCCGGGTGAGCGGATCGGCGACCCGGACGGGCACTCCGATCAGCCGCTCCAGCTCGGCGCCGAGCCCGGGCAGGTGAGCGGTGCCGCCGGTGAGCACGATCTCGCCGATGCTGAGCGAGCCGGGCTGGTTCTGGTAGAACTGGAGCGAGGAGACGAGCTCACGCGCAAACGTCTGCAGCTGCCGCCTCGCGGCCTCGCGCGCGGTCGCAAGCTGCTCCTCGCTGAAGCCTTCGGGGACGATCGTCGAGCCGGTGAAGGAGAGGGCGCGCTTGATCGGCTCGGCCTCGCTCGGAGAGGTGTCGAGCGCCCGGGCAATCGCGACGTTGAGCGCCCAACCGCCCCATTCGAGCACACGGGTGAATTCACAGATCCGGCCGTCCGAGACCGCGAACGTGGAGCGGTCGTGGCCGACCGAGACGGCGACGAGGGCACCGCGCTCGGCGCCAGTGACCGAGTCGTGCGGCGCGGCGATCGCTCGCAGCAGCGCGAACGCTTCGAGATCGATGCCGACGATCTGGATGCCAGCCTTCTTGCACGCATAGACGTAGCGGTCGACGAGCTCGCGGTACGCGACGACGAGGAGGACTCGGCTCACCTTCTGGCCTTCGTCGTTCACCGACGTCGCGAGCACCTGGTAGTCGAGCACTGCTTCTTCGAGCGGAATCGGCAGCACCTCCTGCGCCCGGAAATGGATGGCGTTCGCGAGCTGCTTGGGGTCGTCGATCCCCACCACCTCGAAGGTGCGGACGCCAATGCGGTTGTTGGCGATACCCAAACGCACGCCGCGCTTGGGCAGCTTGTGGCGCCGGAAGAACTCCCGCAGGGCCACGGCGAGAGCCTCGGGGTCGCGCAGCTCACCACCGACGACGATGCCGTGCTCGAGCGGCTCGCGCACCGCCTGGACGAGCTCGGGCGCGCCGCCGTTGTTGACGCAGGCCGCCGCGATCTGGGAGCCCCCGATCTTGAGCCCGACCACCTTCTTCGACCTCCCACGGGAGAACGACGGCAGGGACGGCAGCGCCATCGGCGTCCGGGCCGGCTTCGAGATCTTCGGCTTCGGCTTCAGCTTCGGCTCGGCGGCCGGCTCGGCGGCATCCCACTCCTTGGGGCCGCGCTTGAGCGACAGCTCGCGCTTGTAGAACGGAACTCTCTCCCCACCCTCGGCCTTCGCCGGGCGCTCACGCTTGAGGCGGGGCGCCTTCGGCGCCTTCTCGGCCTTGGGCTTCGGCTCACGAGACGGACGCTTGAGAGAGACCTCCTTCTTGTAGAACGGGACCTTGGCCTCGGCCGCCCGTAGCGGCGGCACGGCCTCGGCCGGGGGCGGCGGGAGGGGGAGGTCGGGCAGCACTGCGGTGGGTGGCTCGGGCAGCGGGGGCAGCTCGACGAGCGCCGGCGCCGCCTCGGCGATCATGGGCAGGGCGAGATCGAGGTCGAGCTCCAGCTCGGGCTCGAGCGCTGCGAGGGGGAGCTCCTCGACGGCAGGCTGTTCGGCCGGCACGAGCGAGACCCGTGAGGGGACGAGCGTCGGCGCGTCTGAGCTGAGAGGCTCGTCCGGCGGCTCCGAGACCTCCTCGAGCGGCTTCGTCAGCCAGCTGTGCTCAAGCACAGGTGTCGGCTCGGGGCCAGGCTCCGGGACCGCGGCCACCACCGGCTCGGGCTCGGCCACGACGACGGGCTCGAGCACGGGCTCCGGGACGACGACGGGTTCCGCCGCCACCGCCGCGATCTCGGACTCCTCGGGCAGCTCCTGCGACTTCTTGCGGAACGAAAGCTCCTTCTTCCAGATCGAGCCGGATGGGGACTCCTCGTCCGGCGAGCCCGGCGATTCGCTCTCGTCCGCAGGCTTGCGCCGGAAGGACATCTCCTTCTTCCAGATCGAGGTGGGCTTCTCGTCGTCCGCCATCGTCAGCTTCCGGCCAACCGCAGGGAGGGTGACGCAACTTGGGCGTTCTCGTCCTCGAAGCCGGCCCGCTCGAGGAGGCCGTCGAGCTGGTCGGGGCGGCTCGAGGATCCGAGCGCGACCTCCTTCGTGATCACGCGGCGCAGGACGAGCTGCGCGAGCGACTGCTCCATGGTGATCATCCCGCGACCGGTTGCGGTCTGCATGATCGTGTAGATCTGCTCGACCTTGCCCTGGCGGATCAGGTTCCGTGTGGCGTCGTCCGGCAGCAGGATCTCCAGCGCGGCGACACGGCCCTGGCCGTCGGCGGTCGGGAGCAGCGCCTGGGTGACGATGCCCTGCAGCGAGCCGGCGAGCATGATCCGCACCTGCTCCTGTTGCTCGGCGGGGAAGACGTCGATGATGCGGTCGACCGTGCCTGGCGCGCTCTGGGTGTGCAGGGTGCCGAGCACGAGGTGGCCGGTCTCCGCCGCAGTGAGGGCGGTGCCGATCGTCTCGAGGTCGCGCATCTCGCCCACGAGGATCACATCCGGGTCCTGGCGGAGCGCGGCGCGAAGGGCCTCGCCGAAGCTGGTTGCGTCGACACCGATCTCGCGCTGGTTGACGATGCAGCGCTTGTGGCGGTGAACGAACTCGATCGGATCCTCGATCGTGAGGATGTGGTTCGTGCGGTTGCGGTTGACCTCGTCGATCATCGCGGCGAGAGTCGTCGACTTACCCGAACCGGTAGGGCCGGTGACGAGGACGAGACCGCGCGGCTGCATCGCGAGCTCCGCGAGTGAGGGCGGCAGACTCAGCTCCTCGAGCGTCTTCAGCTCCTCCGGAATGACCCGGAAAGCGGCGCCGATCGCCTCGCGCTGGAAGTAGACGTTGACGCGGAAGCGCGCGAGTCCCGGCATCGAGTGCGACATGTCCACCTGGCGCTTGATCTCGAGCTGCTTCTGCTGCTCCGTCGAGAGGATGCGATAGAGCAGCTGCTGCGTATCGTCCGGCGTCAAGGTCGGGTACCCCTGGAGCCGCTCGAGCTCACCGCGGACGCGGATCGCCGGCGGCGTCCCCACGGTGAGGTGGAGATCGGAGGCCCCTTGGGCGACCATCGCTTCGAGCAGCGTGTCGATCGACTGCAGGGCGGACGGCGCAGCTGGCGTGATGCCGGTCACGAAGTGGGCTATCGGCAGGCGCCCGGGGTAACTTGAGTGAGGGATCGGCGGCCTCGCGCACGCGCGCGGGTTCCTTCTTACAGCCGTCGTCCGGCTCACCCATGGCGGGGGATGCCGTGAGTGACCTTTCCCCCTTTCGAGGGGTCATTCGGAGGAGTTGCAGCGTCGATGACCCCACAGCCACAGCACCACAGACGTCCCCTCGGAAGGAGACATTTAGATGCTTACAGCGCTGCGCAAGCGCCTTGACGCGAGGAACGAGCAGGGTTTCACCCTGATCGAGCTCCTCGTCGTCATCATCATCATCGGCATTCTGCTCGCGATCGCGGTCCCGTCGTACCTCGGGTTCCGTGACCGCGCGGCCAAGGCTGCCAACCAGGCCAACGTCCGGGCGGCCATCCCGTCAATCGAGACCTTCGCCGCGGACAACAACGGCTCGTCGTCGGACATCGACGCGACTGCGGCCACGACCGGCTACACCGGCATGACGACGACGCTGCTCCGCACGATCGACGCCGGCCTGTCGCCGGCGATCGAGATCGGCCCGACAGCGCCGACGGCCACGTACTACTGCATCCAGACGGCGAACGCGGCCACGACCACGTTCCCGTACTACTACCAGCAGGGTTCTGCGACGCCTGCGAACAACGGCGTCATCAAGGCAGGAGCCTGTCCGTAAGCAACACTGATCGACGCTTGACCGAGAGGGCGCGGGAGACCGCGCCCTCTCGCGTTCTCTCCTACAGAACTGCCGACCCGCTGCCGATAAGGAGCGAGATGGAAAAGATCAGTCTCCCCGTCCGGATCTTCGCGATTTTGATCGTCCTCGCCGGCATGGCCGGGATGCTCGCCATGCGCACCCTGAGCCCCAGCGTGGACGAGTCGGCCCCGATCCCGCAGCCGGTGAAGCGGGCCCAGCCCAGCGCTCCCGCGAAGCCGGTCGCGAAGCCGGCGGCGAAGCCCGCCAAAGTGGCCGCGACGACCCCGGCCGCGAGCGCGCGGAAGCCTGTCCAGGCGAAGCCCAAGCCAAAGCCCGTCGTGAACCCCGTCATCCCGCCGACCGGCTTCCCGGTCGCAGTCGACGAGGCGCTGCGGCGGCACGGTGTCGTCGTCGTCTCGCTCGTCCTGCCCGGAGCCCGGGTCGATGAGCTCGCGGCGGCGGAGGCGGAGGCAGGCGCGAAGCTCGGCGGTGCCGGCTACCTCGCTTTGAACGTCCTCAACGAAGGCGTCGCGCGCGCTCTCTTGACCAAGCTCGAGACCGGCAAGGATCCCAGCTTGCTCGTCCTGACGCGGCCCGGGAAGGTCGCGCTCGAGCTGAACGGGTTCGTCGACCGCGAGACGGTCGCCCAGGCCGCCGCGAACGCGGCGCCATGAGCTCGATCGCCGTCCAGCCCGGCCTCCAGGCCGGCCAGCGCGAGCTGTTCGTCCGGCACGCGCGCAAGGAGGGACGGTCGGTGGCGGTGCTCCGCGCGGTCGACCACGGCGACTCGTGCGTCGTCGAGACCGAGGTCTTTCCGATCGGCTCCGCCAACGGAAGCGAGCCGGTCCGCCCCGGCCCGTACACCTTCGCGAACGCTGCCCTGGCGACGCAGTTCGTCACGGAAGCCGTCGAGGCGCTGATGGTCCTCGGCTGCGACGTTCAGGCCCAATAGCGGGCACGCGATGGACGTCGGCGCTCCGCTGATCCATGGCGTCGTCCCCTCTCGCGTCGTCGCGATCTCACGGCGCCTCGCCACCGCCCCGTTCGCGGTCGCGGCCATCGTCACCCTTTCCAGCCTGATCCACGCAGCGCTGGCATGGCGCCGAGCGACGCCTGGCTACTTTCCCGACGAGTACATGTACGCGGAGCTCGGTCGCTCCCTGCTTGACCACGGATCGCCCCTCGTGCGTGGTGAGAGCTCGCACTTCCTGCCGCTCCTCTATCCGCTGCTGACGGCGCCGGCTTGGCTCTGGGACGACGTCGAGGTCGCCTACCGGACCGTGCAAGCCTTCAACGCCGTCGCGATGTCCTTGGCGGCCGTGCCGGTCTTCCTGCTCGCTCGCCGGCTCCGCGTCGGCGACCGGCTGGCGCTCACGGCAGCCGCCCTCGCGGTTGCTTTGCCGGAGCTCCTCTACTCGTCCTCCGTTTTGGCCGAGCCACTGGCCTATCCGCTCGCGCTCACCGCCGTTGCGATCGCGGTCGCAGTCCTCGAGCGGCCGCTGGTGCGGCTGCAGCTGGCGTTTCTGGCCTTCGCCGGGCTCGCCGCCTGCACCCGGATCCAGCTGGTGGTTCTCCCCCTGTGCTACCTGCTCGCCGTCATCGCCGTCGGCCTTCGGGAACGGAGCGTTCGCGCGCAACTGCGGCAGCACTGGCTTGCAGCTGGCACGACCGTCGTCTTCCTCACCGCCGGTCTCGCAGTCGGCCTCCTCGGCTCGCTCGGCGTCTACGGCAGCCTGACCGCCTACTCGGTCGATCCAAGCGGCGCCGCCAAGGCGTTCGGGGTGAACGCGATCGTTCTCGGCTATGCGGTCGGCTGGGTGCTCGCTCCAGGGGCGCTCATGGGCCTCGCCCTCGCCCTCGCGCGCCCGCGCACCGCCGGGGAGCTCGCCTTCGGCGTCGTCTCCCTGTCGCTGCTCGTCTCACTGCTCGTCCAGGCGGCGCTCGTCGGCGACGTCGGCCGCGTCCAAGAGCGCTACCTCATCTACGCGGCTCCTCTCGTCGTCTGCCTGTTCGCGCTCTATGCGGCCCGGGGCTGGCCGCACTTGCGCGCACACGCACTCGTGGCCGGCGCGGCCGCGACCGCAGCAGCGGTCGTGCCGCTGGCGGGCTATGCCGCCGGCGGAGGCACCGGCCAGTCGTTCGTCCTCGTCTCGCTGCAGGAGCTCGAGCGACTCCTCGGCGACGTCGGCCTGGCATCCCTCGCGTTCGCGGTCGCGGCCACGATCGCCTCCGCGCTCGTCCTCGTCGCGGCTTGCACTCGACCCCGCGTCGGAACCGTTGCGGCGCTGGCTCTGGCCTCGATCGCCGGAGTGGGTATGACCACGGCCGCCCACGTCCACTACGAGGCCAACCGATCGGCGGTGAGGGCGATCTACCTTCCGGCCGACCCGTCCTGGGTCGACGCGGCTGCGGCTGGCCCCGTCACCCTGCTCGCCGCGCCCCACTCCGCGCGCGCCGACCTGCTGACGACGCTCTTCTGGAACCGTTCCGTCCGGCGTCTCGTCCTCCTCGACGGAGTCGGAAAGCCTGACACGTTCGCCGCGCCGTCCGCAGCGCTCGACGGCGCCGGACACCTCGTCGGCACGACCGGCTTCGTCCTCGCCGACACGCTGGGTTCATCGCTCGTCCTCCGGGACGCGGTGCGGGTCGCGACCGGCCCGACGAAGACGCTCTGGCGCTCCGAGGGCGTGCCGCAGCTGCAGGTACTGATGGCGGGCCGGTATTTCAACGGCCTGCTCCTCGGCGAAGGCGCGCTTCGGGTCTGGCCCGAGCGCGCGGGCGGCAGGCTGGCGGGATGGCTCGAGCTCGATCTCTCTGCCCCGCGTGGCACGACCGCTCTCCCCTTCCGGCTCGCGCTGCCCGACGGCAGCCGGATCGAGCGCCCGATCCACTCGGGAGCGGGGACGACGCTCAGGATCCGGGTCTGCGGCCAGGGAGTGTGGAAAGCACCCTTCTCCGCCGGGACCGCCGCGCTGGCCGATGGAACCCGCGTCGGCCTCAGCTCGGCCGAGCCTCGCCTGGTCGAGGACCCCGCCGCCTGCCGCTAGTAGACCCCGCGCAGCAGCTGCGGGGCGACCGCGTCGACGAAGTAGGTCGAGCCGGCGGTCGTGAAGTGGCTCGGGTCCCAGAAGGTGAGCTGATCCACGGCATCCGCGACCCGGGCGAGGCAGCCCTCTGCGTTGCAGAGCACGGCGAGCGGTGCCACGTACGTGACATTGAGTCGGCGTGAGAGGTCACGCAACTCCCGATCCACTCGCGCCTGCTCGCTCGAGGGCTGCTGCTTCATCCGAGTCGGAAAGCGCGCCAGGTTCTGACGCTTGACCTCGTTGTACAGCGTCTGCGGCAGCCCCAGCTCCCAGCTCGGGGACGGCCCGACGACGACGATCTGGTCGATACCGAGCCTGCGAAGCTCAGTCACGGTGCGACCGAGCGCGGCGACGTCTCCGTACTCCTCCCAGCGCCCGGACAGGACGACGCTGTCGGGTCGCAGCTCGGCGGCCCTCCGCAGGACCCCGGCATTGATCGCGTGGCATTTCGGCCGGTCGGACGAGCGATAGCCGAGGAGCGGTGGGCAGGCGCTCGCCGTCAGCTGCGCGATCCGGAAGCGCCGCTCGCGCGCCACCGTCCGCAGACCGGGGTACAGGTGCGCGGCGTGAGAGTCTCCCCACAGAAGCAGCAGCTTGCCCTTGCCCGAGTCGACACAGTCCGGCTTGAAGGCCCGCAGCCCCTGCCAGGGCTGCAGGAAGCAGCGGCTCTCGCGATAGGCCGTGTGGTGGTCGAAGGGGACCGTTGTCAGGCGCTGGATCTTGACGGGTAGCCGGCCCGGGAGGCCGGCGGCGAGGAAGACCGCGATCCCTGCGCAGCCCACCGCAGCGAGCGGCGCGGCCACGACCGCGGGCCGCCAGCTGCGGCCGGCGACGAGCGCGCGCACGGGCAGCTCGACCAGCCGGTACGTCCCATATGCGAGGACGACGCTGATCACCACGACGGCCAGCCGGAGCGCCGTCGAGAGGGACGGTCCCCACTGGATGCGCGCCAGCACGAGCAGCGGGAAGTGCCAGAGGTAGAGCGGGTAGCTGATCCTCCCGAGCAGGACGACGGGAGACGGCGCCAGGAGGCGCCGATTGACGAACGCAGACGGCCCGGCCCCGATGATCAGCACCGCCGCAACGGTGGGCGCCAGGGCCCACCAGCCCGGAAAGAGGCTGCTCGAAGTCGGGCCGAGGAATGCGACGGGAAGCAGCGCGACGCCGGCAATCGAGGCCGCGTCCGCCAGACGGGGACGAAGGCATGCGCGCCCGCTCAGCTGGGCGTACGCGAGCAAGCACCCGACCAGCAGCTCCCAGAAGCGGGACGGCAGGAGGTAGAAGGCCTGCGGGGCATCCGTCCGGGTCGCATGCACGCTCCAGGCAAACGAGCACCCGAGCAGCAGGGCCAGGACTCCGCCGGTCACACGCCAGGACCGCCGCGTCACGAGCAGGAGCAACGGGAGGACGAGGTAGAACTGCTCCTCGACGGCGAGCGACCAGAGATGGGTGAGCGGTCGCAGCGCTGCGTTCTCGCTGAAGTAGCCGGCGTCGTGCCAGAGGACAAGGTTGGAGACGAACGCGGCTGCGGAGGCCACGTCCTTGCCGAGCGTCTCGTAGGCGTCCGGTAACAGGAGCCACCGGCCCGCGACCAGCGTAGCCGCGAGGAGCAGCGCGAGCGCGGGGAAGAGACGTAGCGCACGGCGGCCGTAGAACCAGGCCAGCGTGAACCTTCCGTCTTGCAGCCGACTCCAGATGATCCGCGAGATCAGATAGCCGGAGATGACGAAGAAGAGATCTACCCCGGTAAAGCCGCCGCGCACGGCGCCCGGAAAGGCGTGGAAGGCCACCACCGCCGCAATCGCGACCGCGCGCAGGCCGTCCACGTCGGGCCGGTACACGAGAGGGAGCTTGCGCACTGCGAGCCGCTCAGACGAGCACGCGGGCGAGCTCTTCGACCGACGTGAGACCAGCGGCGACCTTCGCGAGGCCGTCGTCCCACAGCGAGCGCATGCCGGCGTCCATCGCGGCCCGCTCGACGTCCTCGCGGCTGGCGCGGGCAACCGCGAGCTGCGCGATCGACTCGGTCATGGTCAACAGCTGGTAGACCCCGACCCGGCCCTTGTACCCCGTCTGGTTGCACCGGGGGCAGCCCTTCTTACGGTAGAAGACCATGCCGTCCGAGGCGGCTGCGACGTCGGGCGCCACGCGGGACTGGAGCAGCTCTTCGGTCGAAGGCTGGTACATCTCGCAGCAGTGCGAGCACAGCTTCCGCGCCAGCCGCTGGGCCAGGACTCCCGTGACGGCGGCTCCGGTCAGGAACGGCTCGACGCCCATTTCGTTCAGCCGCGTGATCGCGCTCGGGGCGTCGTTCGTATGCAGCGTGGAGAGGACGAAGTGACCAGTGAGAGCCGCCTCGATCGAGATCTTTGCGGTCTCACCGTCCCGGATTTCGCCGACCATCACCACGTCGGGGTCGGACCGCAGGATCGAGCGCAGCGCCGAGGCGAAGGTGAGCCCGGCGCGGTTGTTGATCTGCACCTGGTTGACGCCGGCGAGCCGGTACTCGACCGGGTCCTCGACGGTGATGATGTTGATCTCCGGCCGGTTCATCGTCGTCAGGCCCGCGTAGAGGGTCGTCGACTTACCCGAGCCGGTCGGCCCCGTCACGAGCAGGGCGCCGGTGGGCTTGGCGATGATCTCCGCGAGCCGCTCGCGCATGTCGTCCGAGAGCCCGAGCTCCTCCAGCGTCGGCGCGCGCCGCGACTTGTCGAGGAGACGCATGACGACCGACTCGCCTTCGACGGTCGGCAGGGTCGCAACGCGGACGTCGAGCATGCGGCCGGCCGCGGCGGCGTTGAGCGAGATGCGTCCGTCCTGCGGCTTGCGGCGCTCGGCGATGTCGAGCTTCGCGAGCACCTTCAGGCGCGTCGTCACGCCGGGCAGCATGCGCTTCGGGATGCGCTGGACCTCCTGCAGCACACCGTCGATGCGGTAGCGCACGACGAGCGCGTCCTCGTGCGGCTCGAAGTGGATGTCGGAGGCGCCGTCCTCCGCGGCCTGGAAGAGCACGGAGTTGACGAGCCGGACGAGCGGTGCGTCGGAGACGCCGTCGTCGGCCTCGAGATCGGTCTCGTCCTCGGCGAGCGCCTCGAACGTCGCCTCTTCCTCGGCGATCGCGGCCCGGGCGCCGAACGCCTCGGAGGCG
>DATLDK010000102.1:0-2397 GCA_035525905.1 Gaiellaceae bacterium
ATCCGCTTCCGCTCGCCCCAGCCGCACGCGAAACCGTCACGGTGACGGTTCAAAAGAGATAATCGCGGTTTAGGTATCACCAAGTTTGGTTACCTTTGGTGGCGTGAGCTACCCCGGGAGACGAGCGCCGACCACCGAGCCGGACTGGCTGACCCTCGGCCAGGCGGCCAAGTTCCTGGGCGTCGCCCAGTCGACGATCCGCAAGTGGTCCGACCAGGGCCGCGTCCCGGCCTTCTATACCCCGGGCGGCCATCGCCGCTACCGGCGGCGTGACCTCGAGGCGTTCCTCGACCGGTCCGGCCCCGGCGGGCGCACGAGCGGCCCGCTCGTCCTCGTCGTCGACGACGACGCGCGCCTGCGCGAGTTCATGCGGGTGAACCTCGAGATGGAGGGCTACTCGGTGCGCGAGGCCTCGAGCGCCGAGGAAGCGCTCTCGGCGATCGAAGACCAGGCGCCCGAGCTCGTCCTGCTCGACGTGGTGATGCCAGGCGTCGACGGCTGGCAGATGCTCCAGAGGATGCAAGAGCGTCACGGCTCGATCCCGGTGATCATGTTCAGCGGCCAGGTCGACGCCAACTCGGCCGGCGACGCCGAGGAGCGCGGCGCGCGCGGGTTCGTGGGCAAGCCGTTCGATCCGCAGCAGCTGATCGAACGCGCCAAGCAGCTCGTCCCCGCTTGACCTTCGAGCACCACTTCGTCCACTGGGTCGTCAGCCACCGCGTCGGTGGTCTCGACCAGATCTCCATCGCCCTCTCGTGGATCGGGACGCTCGGCCTCGTCTGGCTCGCGATCGCCCTTGCGGTCGCCCTCGTCTGGCGCCGGCCGTCCGTGTTCCTGATCACGGTGCTCGCCGACGCGCTCGCCGACCTCGCAGCCGAAGTGGGGAAGGTGCTCGTCGACCGCCACCGCCCGTTCGAGCACCAGCTCGGGCCTCCGTCGGCCCGGCACTCGTTCCCGTCGGGCCACACCTCGACGAGCTTCGCCTGTGCAACGGTGCTCGCGCTCTACGTCCCGCGCCTTCGAGTGCCCTTCTTCGTCCTCGCCACGCTGATCGGGCTGTCACGGATCTACAACGCGATGCACTACCCGTCCGACGTCCTCGCTGGGGCGATCCTGGGCACGTTCGTTGCGATCGGCGTCGTTCGCGGCTGGCGCGCCGCTACAGCTCGTCTGCCGCGCGAAGCAGCCCTCCGGCGATCACGGCAAGCGCCGCCACCAGGCTGATCCAGATGCCGATCCCACGGCCGTCGGCCGGCAGGACGGAATCGGGGATCGAGATGACGCGGATCAGGACGAAGATCGCCGCGAGCGCACCGAGGGCCAGGATGACGAGGCTCTCCGGCACGCTCGGCGGCAGCTCGAAGCCGAGCTCGCGTGCGACGACGATCAGGACGACCGCAGCGCCGATCACGAGGACGAGCTTCCCGAGGATGCCGCTGTGCCAGCCGATGACGGCGAGGTTGACGCCGACGCCCGACCCGGCGTACCAGTCCATGAAGGACGAGAGCGCGAGAATCAGCCCGCCGACCCACGTGATCCGCTCGCCCGCGGCCCAGAGACCGCCGCCCGCCGCCCTCGCGTAGCCCGGCTCGCGGGCCGCCGGCGGGGGCTGGTCGACGTCGAAGAAGTCGGGGGTTTCCACGGCCCCATTATGGATATCTCTACGGATGGCGCGGTTAGGACGACGCGAGGAGGGGGTCAAGACATGCTCGACGAGGCACGGAGAAACGACGCGCACGAGGGCGATTACGTCGAGTTCCTTGCTGCGGGCGCGCCCGCAGCGGGCGCGTATCACTGCTCGGGGTGCGGCTACGGGGTGACCGTCCACTCGACGCTGCCCCAGTGCCCGATGTGCACCGGCACGTCGTGGGAGGCTGCCGACGGGAGCCCGTTCACGCGGCCGGGGCCGCGGCTGCAGTAGACGCGTTCGGCGCTTCGAACACCTGTGTCAGACACCGCACGGCGACGCGAGCGGCGTGCTCGGTCGTCGTACTTCGCGGTGTCAGACACTCGTGTCAGACACCGCGTGGCGACGCGTTCGGCGCGCTTCGTCGTCTTACTTCGCGGTGTCAGACACCGAAGAGCGTCTGAACCTCGTGCCACGCGGCGAGGATGACGAACGCCGCGAGGAAGGCGAGGACGAGCATCGTGACCCAGAACCGGACGTTCGAGCGGCGGGCGGCGCTGCGCTTCTCCACCTTCGCCCGCCTGCGCGCACGCTCGCGGCGGTAGTTCCGCTCGATCGCGAGCGGATCCAGCGACGGGGTGTCGTCATTGGGCAGAGGAGCGGGATTCGCCACATTCGAAGTGTAGGCGATACTTCTTCATAAATGGCCGTCGAGACCCAGCTCCTGCCCGTCGAAACGCTGGCGCGGGCCGCCGCAGAGGTTGCCGGCG
>DATLDK010000108.1:0-8399 GCA_035525905.1 Gaiellaceae bacterium
TTCCGTCGGGCTCTTCATCGACGTCGGGGCAGACGACAACCGGGTCGTCGCGAATCGCCTGGATGCACGGATCGCGGGAATCGTTCTCCAGGGATCCTCCCAGAATCACGTCTCCCTCAACGTCGTCTGTCGCGCAGCCGCGGCCGTCGAGCAGCGAGTTGGCCTGTGGGACAACGAACGCGCTGCGCAGCCGGTCGCCAATCGCCTCGAGCGAAACCGGCTCGCCCCCACGTGCAAGACGTGACGGAGATCCTCACTCGCGGCACGAGTCCGAAGAAGGACGCCGGTGACGTCGACGGGATCTCGCGCGCAGAGTTCACGCTCCGGTCCCGCCAGTACTACTGGGCGCGAGCGTCCTTCGAACGCATCCGGCTCCGGCTCGCCACCGGACTGTCGGACCCGACCCCCTCGGTGCGGATCCTCGCCTACCACCGGATCTCCGACGACCGCGACTTCCTCGCCGTCAGCCCGAAGTCCTTCCGGCGCCAGCTCGAGCTCGCACGCGAGCAAGGATTCACGCCCATCCGCCTACAGGAAGCGGTGGACCTGATCCGCGGCAGCGAAGCCCTCGACGATCGCTTCCTCTGCGTGACGTTCGACGACGGCTACCTGGACAACATCGAGTCGGCCCTGCCGCACTTGGAGGCGCTCGACGTGCCCGCGACCATCTTCATTCCGAGCGACATCATCGCGGGCCGTAGCAGCTACCACTGGTACCGGGACTCCCCTCGCGCCATCACCTGGGCCGAGGCGCGCGCCGCCGCCGAGAGCGGTCTGCTCGACTTCCAAGCGCATGGCAAGACCCATCGTGCGTTGACCCGGCTGGCGGCCGACGAGCTGAACGCGGAGTTCGTGTCGTCGCGCGCCGAGATCGAAGAAGAGCTGCAGCGGCCCGTGCGGATCTTCTGCTATCCGGCCGGGCTGCACGGCGAGCGAGAGGTCCAGACGGCGCGCGACAGCGGCTACGCCGCGGCGGTGACTACTCAGCCCGGCGTCAACCGTCCCGGGGACGACCTCTTTCGGCTTCGCAGGACGACCATTGCGTGGTCCGACACCCTCGGCACGTTCGAGACGAAGCTCACCGGCGGGCTGGACTCGCTCTCGTCGGTCGAGTCGTGGGTTCGCCGGCGCCGTTCCCGCGCCTAGACCTTCGAAACCTTCAAGCGCGAGGGCCCCGCGGGCAACGTTTGGCGCCTCGCTTAGCCGCTGACGGCACGCCTTCTCCCTTGAACGAGGGACTGGACTTCATTGCGCCCGGGACCCGCCCGATGACAGGAGCAGCCGCTCCAAATCCGTGGAACCCCGGCACCAAACGTAAGGAAGTCCGCCTTGATCGCTTCGCCTGGACGCCCCGTCCGATTCATCTCGCTCGCGCTCTCCGCCGTCGCTCTGTGCTTCGCCGTCGCGTCCAGCGCCGCCCAGGCCCGGTCGAACGACTTGACCATCCGCCGCGTCGGCAGCGGCGCCGTCATCCAGTTCAACCGTGCCCACAAGGGACCCGTCGCGATCAGCGTGAACGGCAAGCGGATCGCTCGCCGCAACCGCACGCCGTTGCGCGTCCACATCGCCTCCCGGCACCTGGGCCGCAAGTCACGCCCGCGGCTCGTCATCCGCGACCTTCGTACCGGGAAGCCGCTGGCGATCAGGTACCTGCAACGCGCGACCGGTACGTCGGTTCCGCGCCGTGCGCTCTCCGGGCAGCCGGCTCCGAGTCTGACGGTGACGGCAGCGCCTACGAGCCCCACGCTCAGCAACTCCGCCAGGATTGCGTGGAAGACCGGTGCGCCGCGCACGACGTGCTCGCTCGACGGAGCGGCGGCTGTCGCGTGCGTCTCTCCTGTGAATCTCACCGGCCTGGCCGCGACTGGCCATGTCTTCACGATCGTCGCGAGCACGAAAGCCGCGAGCACGACGGCCTCGGTGCGATGGACGGTGAGCCCGGTCACGACAACGACTCCGACGCCGGGGCCGACGCCGACGCCGACGCCGACTCCGAACCCGACTCCGACTCCGACCCCCAGCCCGACGCAGCCTCCCGCGGCAGGCGCTGCGGGGGTGGCCGCCCCCGTTCCCCCGTCCGCCTATCCACTTCCTCAGCAAGCCGTCCTGGTGCACAACGCGGCCGAGCTCGGAACGGCGCTCGCCGGCCCGGCGCTCGACATCGTGCTCGCAGACGGGAGCTACGACCAGGCCGCGCCGTTCGTCAATTCCGACGGCCATCGGCTCTACGCGGAGCACCTGGGCGGGGCGGTGCTGCGCACGGGCGTCGTCCTCGGCGGCAACTCCGGACGCACCGGCGCGGTTCTGCGCGGGCTCGCCTTCGATGTGAGCGCTGCCTCGCGGGCCTTTGGCGGCGGCATCGTCCACGTCTGGGGCAACACCGGCACGGGCGCCCAGATACTCGATTGCACCTTCCGCGGAAACTGGTCGGTTCCCTTCGGCCTCCTGGCGTTCAACTCGAGCGGATTGCGCCTCGAGCGCAGTCAGTTCTTCTCATTCTCAGACGTCGCCGTCCGGCTGAGCGACAACGTGTCCGTCGCCTACGGGGGCTCGACGCCCGTGATCGAGACGGTGCAAGACCTGCTCGTCGACGGCGTGAGCCGCCCCACTCCGGGAGCCTCCAACGGCACCGCCGAGGCGGGTCTGTGGATCGGCCATCCCGTGCGGAACGGCGTCCACCGGGTGAAGGTCCGGAATGTCGCCTGGTCCGGAATTCAGACCGTCAACAACGCCTGGGACACGAGCTTCACCGATCTCGACGTGGACATGAGCGGGCCGCGTCAGGCCTCGGGTGTCGGAGTCTACATGGAGCACTACACGCGGAACGTCAGCTTCGACCGCCTGAGCATCACCGGCGTCAAGGTGGGGTTCAACGGCGAATGGGCCGACCCGTCGTGGGGCGGCGTTGCGGGCGCACACAACGTCACCATCCGGAGCGGAGTCATCGACAGCGCCGGCAGTACTCTCGCCGGCCGGCAGGCCGGCGTCTACCTGGACGAGGGGACCGAGTCCACCACCGTCACGGGTGTCACGTTCAAGAACCAGAACTGGGCCGGGATCGGCGCTTACCGCGTCGTCGGCACGAACTCCTTCAGCGCTAACACGTTCTTGACCGCGCCGGGAGCTGCCTCCATCACGGTCGACCACATCTAGCGGACCGGGCGGGGCTCCAAGCTCCGCCGGGCGCGAGGGGTCGGGCAGCACCGAGACCCCTGACTATGATGCCCTCGGCTTGGACTTGAACACCGGCTCACCGCTCGCACCGCAGAGCGATCTGCGTGGCTTCGTAACCCTCGTGCGGCGGCAGGCCGTGCTGATCGGCGTGGTTGCCGTGCTCACCGCCGCGCTCTCGCTGGGCCTCTCTCTGCTCCAGGCGGACAAGTATCGATCGACCGCGCGCGTCCTCTACACGGATCCAGGCGCCGCTTCCGGCGCCATCGGCGGGGGCGATCCCGCGCGTGCGGTGGACACCTTCGTCCGGCTCGCGACCACCGACGACGTGCTGGAGCCCGTCGCGCCCGCCGCCGGCATCGCGACGACCGACGAGGTTCGCAAGCGCGTCGAGGTGACCGCGACAGCAAACGCAAACCTCCTGAACGTGAGCGCCGTCGCCAGCAGCCCGACGGGCGCCGCCAACCTGGCGAACGCGGTGGCCTCGGCTCTGATCTCGTGGCGGAACGACAACCGGGAGCAACAGTTCTCCGCCCGGATCGCGTCCCTCGCGCAGCAGCTTGCCGCGCTGGCCGGCAAGACATCGCCGAGCGAAACCGCCGCGGCCTCCGATCTACGCACGCAACTCGCCGAAGCGCGCGCTCAGCTGGAGGCGCCCGATCCGGAGCTGACGCTCGTGAACCAAGCCGCGGCTCCGAGCCGGCCGTTCTCGCCCAGGCCGACGAGGAACGCCATCATCGGTCTGATCGCAGGCCTCTTTCTGGGCCTCGGCCTTGCGGCCCTGCGAGAGCGCTTCGACCGGCGCCTGCACGGGCTCGACGAGATCGAGCAGGCGTATCCGTGGCCGCTGCTCGGAATGGTTCCAGCCGTGTCCGGCAACGGGCGACGGAACACGAACCTCGTCGACTTCACGAGGATCTCCGCGCTCGCCGACGCCTACCGCAACATCCGAACGAACCTGGGTCTGCTCAGCCTCGATCTCGCGGATCGCAAGGTCTGGGCGATCTCCTCCGCCATGCCGGGAGAGGGGAAGAGCGCCGCGACCGCCAATCTCGCCAACGCCTTCGCCTCGGCAGGGCTGCGAGTGCTCGCGCTCTCGGCCGACCTGCACCGGCCGGCCCTGCACGAGTACTACGGCCTGAACGGCAAGGTTCGCGCCGGTCTGATCGAGGTGCTCGCCGGCGAGGTCAAGGTGGCCGACGCAGCGCGGCCGGTCGACGCACCGGGAGTGACCACGCGCAAGGGGCGTGTCGACCTCCTCGCCAACGATCGCATCTTCACGGACCCTGCGGTGCTGCTCCAGTCGTCGGCGATGGTCGACCTGCTCGCCTCGGCGCGGCTCGCGTACGACGCAATCGTGATCGACTGCCCGCCGCTGCTCCACACGGCCGAGGCGTCGCTCCTCGATCGCCTCACGGACGGCCTGATCCTCGTCGCCCGGCTGGATCACATCACGCACCACGAGGCCCTTCGGGCGACGCGAATCCTCGAGACGATGCAGATCAAGCCGGTCGGCGTCATCGTCGCCGGAGTCAAGGGCGACGCAAACGCGTACGGGTATGGACAGGCCCATACCTATGGCCACGCCAAGGACTGATCCCTCCCCAGCCCGCACGCCGGGGCAGTGGCGGTCCTTACCGCTCCAAGTCGCGGGGGCCGCGTCGGCCGTCGCGGCCGCCAGCATCATCAGCGGCTCGTTCGAGCCCCGCGCGTCACTGCTCGTCCTGTGCACCCTGATCGCCGGCGCTGCGACGATCGTGCTCTCGGTCACGTGGCCGACGCTTCTCTTCGTTTCGGCCTTCGCGCTCCTGGGCGTCGTGCTGACGGAGCCCGCGCCCGTCGACCTCTTCTTTGCGCTGCTGATGGTGGTGACGATCTGCGGGGGGAAGGTGAAGCCCCAGGTGCCGCTCGCAATCCGGGTGCTCGTGGGCGTGACAGTGATCGTCTCGCTGCTGTCGGTCGTGAACGCCGGCGACGGCGGGCGCGCCGCCGAGTACCTCTTCGTCTCGATCTATCTGCTTGCGCTTGCGATCTGGCTGACCTGGGCCTTCGGCAACGCGCAAGCGACGAAGTACGCGCTCGGCGCCTACCTCGCGATCGGGGTCTGCACGTCAGTGGCGGTCGTGCTCGCACTCTACGCGGGCCTTCCCGGCGGCACGACGCTGCTGTTCGACCCCTCCCGGGGGAAGGGCCTGTTCCAGGACCCGAACGTATTCGCGGCCTTCCTCGTGCCTGTGGCGGCAATCACGCTCGAGGAGATCGGGCGCCCGCGCCTCTTCGGCTGGAAGCGCCGGTATGCCGTCCTGGCGTTCGTCGCGACCGCCGCAGGTTCGATCGTGGCGTTCTCCCGCGCCGGGTGGCTGAACCTCGCGATCGCCTGCACCGTTGTCATCCTGGTGCCGGCGTTTCGCCGCGGCGGGCTCAGGCCGGCTCTGCGCACGTTCGGCGCGCTCGTGCTCGCGGGCCTCGTCGGATTCCTGCTCCTGAGCTTCACCGGGTCGCTGACCTTCCTCGAGGAGCGCTCCCAGATCGAGTCCTACGACCAGCAGCGATTCGGCGCCCAGAGCTCCGCGTTCCGGCGTATGGACGACCACGTCTTCGGCCACGGCCCCGGCCAGGTCGAGACGAGCCTCGACATCTCCACCCACAGCCTGTACGCCCGCGCGGCGTTCGAGCAGGGCGCCATCGGGCTCGTCACCGTGGTGTTCCTTCTTTTCGCGACCCTTTACTGCGCGGTCGCGTTCGTCCGGGCCGACGGCTCCGTCCACGGCGTCGGCTCGGCAGCGCTCCTCGGCAGCTGGGCAGGCCTGATGGCGAACAGCTTCTTCATCGACACGATCCACTGGCGGCACCTCTACGTGGTCGCGGCACTGGTCTGGGCCGGCTACGCGAGCACCCGGCTCGCTCCGGCCCGGCGCCTGTAGACCCGAGTGGGGGGCTCACCGCGCACGGCTCCTCAGCGCACGGGCGAGCCCCGTCACGAGCGCGACCGCGGCGCCGACATCCGCGCGGCGAGGGAGCAGGTCGCGCAGCGGCACCTGTGAGACCCTCGAGAACGCCACGGCTGCGACGGCGCCGCCGGCGCAGAATGCGACAGTGGCGGCAGCCGCGGCGCCGCCCGCCCCGAACGTCGGGATCAGCGCGAAGTCGAGCGCCACGCCGACGACGAGCGACGTGAGTTGTCCGGCCGAGGAGAGAAGGGGCCGCCTCGAGGTCAGGAGGGCAGCGCCGAAGACACCGGTGGTCACGAAGCCGAGGGCGCCGGGCAGCAACCACAGGTACGGCGTCACCGAGCCGCTGTAGGGGTCGCCGAACACGACCGGCAGGAGCGGCGTCCCGATCAGGGCTCCGGCGGCCACGATCGCGGCGGTGACCACGAGCATCGGGCGGTAGATCGCGAGCGTCGAGTCCGGCCGGTCCTCGGGCCGGACGCGCGCGATCGCCGGCACCGCCGCCGTGACCACCGCCCCCGGGACGTACAGCGCGACCTCGGAGAGGTTGACCGCCACGGCGTACACACCGAGCGTCGCCTGAGTCGCGATCAGGCCGAGGATCACCTGGTCGAGCCGGAAGTTGAGGAACCGCGAGAGCGAGCCGACCCAGGCGCGCAGGCCGAGCGAGAGGGCGTCGCGGAAGAGGCGCAGCTGTGGACGCCCGAACCCGGATCGCCACGCGGACGCGGAGATCGCGGCGATTCCCCAGGCGAGATGGGTGAGCGACCAGGCGAGGAGCGCCCGGAAGACGGTCAACTCCCCGGCGGCCGCGAGCACGATCGCGGCCGTCGCGTAGAGCCAGGGCGAGATCGACGCGACGAGCGTCCAAGGGCGCAGGAAACCGACACCGAGCAGGAAGGCGTAAGCGCAGTCCAGGAGCGCATTGCCGAGAATCCCAACCGCGAGGACGGCGAGGATGCCCCGGTCAAGCGCCGGGCCGATGTCCGCCACTCCGAGGAGCAGCGCCGAGAGGAGACTGCCGAAGGCGGCGACGCCCAGCGAGAAGAGAAGAGCGTTCGTCAGGGCCGATCGCCTCTCGGGGCCTCGCTGCGCGACCAGCACCGTCGTCGCGTTGCCGATCCCGAGCTCGAAGACCCGAGGCAAGATCAGGGCGACCGAGATCACGAACGCGATCAGCCCCCGGTCGTGCGGGTCGAGCGTCCGCGCGAGCACGAGGACTGCGACGAAGAAGCCGACGTTGCCGGCGACCTGGGCGAGCAGGATCAGCCCGGAGGCACCCCGCAGGGAGTGGGCGCGCCCGGCAGGGTCGGTCCGCTCCGGGTCTGAGGGGGTTGCGGAAGACATGTCGGCGGGGGCCAGCGAACCGGGGCGCTCACGCCCGACGCTGGCCGACGGGTCACGTAAGTACCCTAAGCCATGCGCCCGAAGCGCATTCGAGACCATGGAGAACGCCCGCACAGACATCCCCGACGTGACGATCTCGATCGTCAACCACCGGAACCGAGACGAGGTTCTCGACTGCCTTGCGTCCATCCTCGAGACCCCGTCGGAGAAGCTCTCGATTGAGATCGTCGTCCTCGACAACTCGTCCGACGACGGCTCGGTCGAGGCGATCCGCGAGGCGTTCCCGCAGGTCCGGGTGATCGCCCAGACCCACCGGGCGGGGTTCGGGGCGAACCACAACCGCGTGATCGCCTCGACGCAGAGCCGCTATGTCTTCGTGCTCAACGACGACACCAAGGTCGGAGCCGAGGCGCTCGAGGCGCTGGTCGAGTATCTCGACGCGCACCCGCGGGTCGCGATCGCAGGACCGAAGATCCTCCGCCCCGGAGACGCGCAGTCACCCTCGGCGTGGCGGTTTCCGTCACCGGCGCGGTGCGCCGTCTTCGCCCTCACGTTCGGCACGGTGGGGATCGTTCAGAGCGGCGGCTCGGGCCCCCGCGGCGTGGACTGGGTCTCGGGCTCGGCGATGATGGTTCGCAGATCGGCCCTGGAGGAAGTGGGGCCCTTCGACGAGCAGATCTACATGTACATGGAGGAGACCGACCTCTGCCGGCGGCTGGTCGATGCGGGCTACGAGATCCACTACGTGCCGGACACCGCCATCTTCCACGAAGGCTGGGGCTCCACCGGCTCCATCCCCGAGCGGCGGACGAACGAGCTCTGGCGCAGCCGCCGCTACTACTGGGCGAAGCATCACTCGGTCGGAGGCGCGCAGGCCGCCCGGATCTTCGACGCCTTTCGCTACGGCGTCGGCGCTGTCGGGGCCCGCGT
>DATLDK010000110.1:0-3864 GCA_035525905.1 Gaiellaceae bacterium
AGCTGGCGCTCCGGGCGGCGGAGCTCGGGTACGAGGCGCTCGCGCTCACCGACCACGACGGCGTCTACGGCTCGCTCGAGCTCGCCCACGCCGCGAAGCTCGTCGGCGTCCGCCCGATCACCGGGGCCGAGGTGACGCTCGCCGGCGGCTCTCATGTGACCCTCCTCGTCGAGTCGTCGCAGGGCTACGCGAACCTCTGCCGGCTGCTGACCGCCGCGCACGCGCACACTCGGCCGAAGGAGGGCGAGCTCGTTCCGCCCGCGCTCGATCCGGCCCTGCTCGCGGAGCTGAACGACGGGCTCGTCTGCCTCTCCGGCTGCGCCCGCGACGGGCTCGGCGTCCGCGACCCGAATGCGGCCGCGACGCTCGCCCGCACCTTCGGTCCTGAGCGCTTCTACGTCGAGCTGCAGCGTCCGTTCGAGCGCGGCGACACGCAGCGGAATGCGCTCCTGCGCGACCTGGCCGAGCATGCAGGCGTCCGAACGGTGGTCACCGGCAACGTCCATGCCCACCACGCGCGCCGGACCGCGCTCCAGGACGTGCTCGTGGCGATCCGGCACAACACCTCGCTCGAGTCCTGCGAGCGCGAGCGGCGCGGGAACCACGAGAGCGTCCTGCGCGCTCCCGCAGAGCTGCTCGAGCTCTTCCCGGACGACCGCGACGCCGTCCGCCGGACGGCCGAGGTGGCGGAGCGGCTCGAGTTCGACCTGACCGCGGAGCTCGGCTACCGCTACCCCGACTTCTCCGACGGCGCCGTCCCGGCGATCAAGCAGCTCGCAGAGGTCTGCAACGACGCGTTCGCCGGCCGCTATCCACCCAGCAACAGACCGTTACTGGGTCGGGCTCGGGCGCGGCTCGAGCAGGAGCTGAGCCTGATCGACGAGCTCGGCCTCGCCGGCTTCTTCCTCCTGCACTGGGAGGTACTCGAGCTGGCGCGTGAGCTCGCGTGCGGCATCCGCGGGCCCGGCTCGCCGCGGCGCTTCCTGCCGCCTGGGCGCGGGCGCGGCTCGTCGGTCGGCTCGATCGTCTGCTACCTGACCGGCCTCTCGCACGTCGACCCGGTCGCGCAGAACCTCTCGCTCGGCCGCTTTCTCAACCGCGAGCTGATGTCGGTGCCCGACATCGACCTCGACTTTCCGCGCGACATCCGCGAGCAGCTGATCCTCGGCGTCACCGAGCGTTACGGCCGCGAGCACGCATCGCTCGTGGCGAGCTTCTCCACCTACCGCGCCCGCGGCGCGATCCGCGACGTCGGCAAGGCGCTCGGGCTCCCGTTCGCCGAGCTGGAGCGGCTCGCGCGGGTCTCGGACGGCTGGAACGCGAAGAAGGTCGCCGAGGAGCTGCTACTGCTCCCCGAGGCCGAGCGGCGGCTGCTCTCGCCGCGCTGGCGCGCCTTCGCCGAGCTGACGCGGGAGATCTCCGGCCTGCCACGCCACATCTCGCAGCACCCGGGCGGGATGGTGATCTCGTCGCGGCCGCTGGTGGAGCTCGTGCCGTTGCAGCCGGCGGCGATGACCGGGAGGCAGATCTGCCAGTGGGACAAGGACTCCTGCTCCGACGCCGGCTTCCTCAAGATCGACCTGCTCGGGCTCGGGATGCTCTCGGCGGTCGAGGACTGTGTCGAGCAGATCGCCGAGGTGTACGGCGAGCCGATCGATCTCTCCCGGATCCCGCTCGACGACGAGGCGGTGTACGCGGAGATCCAGAAGGCCGACACGATCGGCGACTTCCAGATCGAGAGTCGTGCGCAGATGCAGAGCCTGCTGCGGACGAAGCCGGAGTCGATCGACGACCTGACCGTCCAGGTCGCGCTCGTGCGGCCGGGACCGATCCAGGGCAAGGCCGTGCACCCCTACATCGACGCGCGCGAGCGGCTGCGGGTCGACCCGAGCTACGTGCCGCCAGTCGACCACGAGCTGCTGCGCGAGCCGCTGCGCGACACGCACGGCGTCGTCGTCTTCCAGGATCAGGTGCTCGACGTGGCGATGGCGCTCGCCGGCTTCACGATCGGCGAAGCCGAGGGATTGCGGCGCGCGATGAGCCGGAAGCGGAGCGAGGAGGCGATCGAGGCGTTCCGGGAGCGGTTCATCCGGGGCGCAGCGCAGAACGGCGTCGACGGGGACACCGCCGACCGGGTCTACGACAAGCTGGCGGCATTTTCCGGCTTCGGCTTCCCGAAGTCGCACGCGGCCGCGTTCGGGTTGCTTGCCTACCAGTCCGCCTGGCTGCGCCACCACTATCCGACCGAGTTCCTCTGCTCGCTTCTGAATGCGCAGCCGATGGGCTTCTACCCGCCGTCGAGTTTGGTGCGCGACGCGCAGCGGCGCGGAGTGGAGGTGCGGCCGCCCGACGTGAACCTGAGCGAGGTCCACTGCTCCTGGGAGGAGGGCGCCGTCCGGATGGGGCTCAAGTACGTGAAGTCGGTCGGGGAGGACGACGCCGAGGCGGTCGTCGCCGAGCGGGAGGCGCGGGGCGAGTTCGAGAGCGTGGGCGACCTGGCGCGCCGGCTGCCGCTCGATGCACGCGAGCTCGAGGCGCTGCTCCGCAGCGGCGCCTGCGACCGCTGGGGAAAGCGCCGCGACCTCTTCTGGGAGCTCGGCCTCGTCACCCGCCCGCAGACCGTCCAGCGCGAACACAAGCAGCTCTCGCTCGAGCTCGATCCAACGGTTGCCACTCCGGAGCTGACCGACCTGACTGCGTGGGAGCGGATGCTCGCCGACTACGCTTCGACGAGCATCTCGATCGACGTGCATCCGCTGACGCTCCTGCGTCCGCACCTGCCTCCCGGGGTGCTCCCGAGCGACGAGCTGAACGAGGCGCCGCACCGCAGCCGGGTCGCCTTCGCCGGCATGGCGGTCGCTCGACAGCGGCCTGCGACTGCGAATGGGATCATCTTCATGCTGCTCGAGGACGAGCTCGGACAGGTCAACCTGATCGTCTCGCCCGAGCTGTACGAGCGGAACCGCGCGGTCGTGCGCGGCGAGCCGCTGCTGCTCGTCCGCGGCCGTTTCGAGCGGATCAAGGACAACCGGAACATCGTCGTCGAGTCCCTCGAGAGCCTCGGGCCGCTCGCCCGCTCGATCGCCAGCAGCGACGTCGGCGCGGCTCTCCCGCCCGCGCACCACTTCGGGCATAGGTGACGGCGCTAGCGCCCCTGCTCGGTCAGCGCCTTCTCCAGCAGCAAGGCCGTGTTGACGAGTCCGATGTGCGAGAACGCCTGCGGGAAGTTGCCGACCAGCCGACCGAGCGCCGGGTCGTACTCCTCCGAAAGAAGGCCGAGGTCGTTCCCGAGGCCGAGCAGGCGCTCGAACATCTCCTGCGCCTCGTCGAGCTCGCCGAGCAGGATGAGGTTGTCCACGAACCAGAAGGAGCAGAGGAAGAACGCGCCTTCCCCGGGCGGCAGGCCGTCGACGTCCTCGACCTTCTCGTCGTGCTGGTAGCGCTGCACGAACCCGTCTACGAGCAGCTCGCGGCGGACGGCTTCGAGCGTCCCGCGCACGCGCGGGTCACTGGGGGGCAGGAAGCCGAACAGCGGAATCGTCAGCAAGCTCGCATCGACCCTCCGGGAGCCGTAGTACTGGACGAAGGACTCGAGCTCCTCGTCGTAGCCCTGATCGAGCACCTCGGCCCTGATCGCCTCGCGTGCCGCTCGCCACCGATCGGCAGCGCCCTCCCGGCCGAAGTCCTCGACCGCCTTGACGCCACGGTCGAAGGCCACCCAGGCCATCACCTTCGAATGAGTGAAGTGTCGTCGCGGCCCGCGCACCTCCCAGATTCCCTCGTCGGGCTCGCGCCAGCGCTGCTCGAGATCGGCGAGCAGCACGCGCTGCAGCGCCCAGGACTCGTCGCCGGGGGCGATGTCGC
>DATLDK010000112.1:0-41900 GCA_035525905.1 Gaiellaceae bacterium
GACCTCACCGAGGAAGCCGAGCGGCTCGCGCTCGCTGCCACGGAGGCCGCTGAGGCCGCCCGTACTGCGGCCGCGGCCCAGTCCGGGCCGGCGTCGCGCGCGCAAGCTCTCGACCCCGACCTCCTCGTGCGTCTCGTCGCCGGCGCCGAGCGCCTGGACGACACGCTCGTGGCGGCGGCTGCGACCGCGCAACGGTTCCAGACACCGCTGGGCGCACGGGTCGACGCGGGGGCCACCCGGACCGGCGAGCTGGGCGCAACACTCCGGGAGCTGGGCGCGGCCGAGGTCGAGCTCCGCCAGAGAGCCGACGAGGCCGGGCAGCGCGCGACGGAGATCGAGATCGAGCTAACCCGGATCGAGGCCGAGGCGGCTGATGCGCGCCGTCGTCTGGAGGAGGCCGCGGTGGCCCCGGCCGCCGGAGTCGAGCGGGACGAGCTCGCCGCGCGCGCCGAGCGCCTCGAGCAGAGGCGTATTCACCTCGGCCAGGTCAACCCGCTGGCGAAGGAGGAATATGAGTCCGAGAAGGAGCGCCTCGCGGAGCTGGAGGTGCAGCGGCAGGATCTCGAGCAGAGTCTGAAGGAGATCGCCGATCTGCGGGACGAGCTCGCCGAGACCGTCGAACGGCGGTTCGCCGACACCTTCCATGCGGTCGCGGAGCACTTCGAGGAGGTCGCGGGCACGCTCTTCCCCGGCGGTGAGGGCCGTCTGAGACTGGTGGAGCCCGAGGAGGAGGGCGGTGAGACCGGGGTGGAGGTGGAGCTGCGGCCGGCCGGGAAGAAGATCACCCGCCTCGGCATGCTGTCCGGCGGCGAGAAGGCGCTTGGGGCGATCTCGTTCCTGTTCGCGCTCTTCCTGGCGAAGCCGTGCCCCTTCTATCTCCTCGACGAGGTCGAGGCCGCCCTCGACGACGCCAACATCGGGCGCTTCGTCGAGCTGCTGCGGCGCTACGCCGACCGCGCCCAGTTCGTCGTGATCACCCATCAGAAGCGAACGATGGAGGCCGCGGACGTTCTCTACGGCGTGACGATGGGCGCCGACGGTGTCTCGCAGGTCGTCTCGCGCCGGCTGCCTCGCGAGGACGCCGCGGCGGTCGCCCGCTAGTCGAACTCGTGCTGCGCGGCCAGGCGCTTGGGCGCCTGGATCAGCCACGCGTCGATCAGCCGTTCCCGCACCTCGTCCTCGTCGATGTGCTCGAGCCAGATCAGCAGGTAGGCGGGTGAGGCCTCGAAGTGGGGCGTGAGACGGTATGCCTCCGGATTCGACGCGACGAGGAGAGGTCGCTCATCGCGGTCGCACCGCGTCCACATCGCCCCCTCGTGGCGCGTTGAGAGGCCGGCGAACTTCTTGCCCCGAACCGAGAAGGAGGGCTTCCCCCACGATGTTCCTTCCTCGATCTCCGGCAATTTTCGGGCGATCTCCGCCACCCGCTGCCACGTGATCATGGGGTGAGGCTAACGTTCGGCGCCGATGGCGAGAAGCTGGTCAGAACTGCTCGGGGACGCGGAGGGGCCGCAGGAGTCTGCGGACGAGCGCGCGGGCTTCTTCGGACGACTGCGCGACTCGCTCGGCAAGAGCCGGCGCGCCCTCACGGGCGAGCTGGCAGCGGCCACCTTCGACCCCGGCAACGCCGAGGACTGGGAGCGGCTTGAGGAGGCGTTGATCCAGGGCGACGTGGGGGTCCGCGCGACGGCTGAGCTCGTTCGCCGCCTCGAGGCTCGCAACGAGCTGAACGACCTGAACGGCGCCCTGGCGGAGGAGATCGCGGAGATGCTCGGCGAACCCGCAACGCTCAACCTGCCCGGCACACCGAGCGTGATTCTCGTCGTGGGTGTCAACGGGACGGGCAAGACGACCACGATCGGCAAGCTCGCCCAGAAGCTGCGGGAACACGGCCGCACGGTCCTTCTCGGTGCCGCCGACACGTGGCGCGCCGCGGCCGAGGAACAGCTCGAAATCTGGGCGGAGCGCGCAGAGGCGGACTTCGTCGGCGCCGCGCACGGCGCCGACCCTGCGGCGGTTGCCTACGACTCGGTCGAGGCCGCTCGCGCGCGGGGCAAGGACGTCGCCATCGTGGACACGGCTGGTCGGCTGCACACGCAGTCGAACCTGATGGAGGAGCTCGCGAAGGTTCGACGCGTGATCGAGGGGCGTCTCGAGGGGGCGCCGCACGAGACGCTCCTCGTCGTCGACGCGACCACCGGGCAAAACGGGCTGCAGCAGGCACGCCTGTTCGGCGAGACGGTGGGCGTCACCGGCGTCGCGCTGACGAAGCTCGACGGGTCGGCGAAGGGCGGGATCGCGGTGGCGATCGCGTATGAGCTGGGGCTCCCGGTGAAGTTGATCGGGGTCGGCGAGGGTCTCGACGACCTGCGCCCCTTCGACGCTCAGGATTTCGCGCGCGCCCTGGTCGCCGGCTAGCCCATCTACACTGACGGGCCGTGTTCGACACGCTTTCCGACAAGCTCCAGCACGCCCTCGGCGACCTCCGCGGCAAGGGCCGCCTCGACGACGAGGCGATCTCGAAGGCGATGCGAGAGATTCGGCTGGCGCTGCTGGAGGCCGACGTCAACTTCCAGGTCGTCAAGGACTTCGTCGCGCAGGTGCGAGAGCGCGCGACCGGCCAGGACGTGCTGAAGAGCCTCACCGCGGGCCAGCAGGTGGTGAAGATCGTGCACGAGGAGCTGACCGCGCTGATGGGAACGGGCGACTCGCGGCTCGCTTTCGGGCGCCCGCCGACCGTGATCCTCCTCGCGGGACTGCAGGGCTCGGGCAAGACGACCACCTCCGCCAAGCTGGCGCTCCTGCTGCGCAAGGACGGCAAGAAGCCGGCTCTCGTCGCGGCCGACCTGCAGCGTCCGGCGGCGATCGACCAGCTCGAGCAGCTCGGCCGCCAGATCCAGATCCCCGTCTACCGTAAGGACACCCAGGATCCGGTCGAGGTCGTCAAGTACGGGATCCAGGCCGCGCAGACCGCCGGTCAGGACGTCGTCATCCTCGACACGGCCGGCCGCCTGCACATCGACGAGGACTTGATGGATCAGCTGGCGCGCGTGCGCGACGCCGCCAAGCCGACGAACGTCCTGCTTGTGCTCGACGCCATGACAGGACAGGAAGCCGTCAACGTGGCCGAGTCGTTCTTCGAGCGCATCGCGTTCGACGGCGTCGTCCTGACCAAGCTCGACGGCGACGCGCGAGGCGGCGCCGCGCTCTCGGTCAAGGCGGTGACCGGCAAGCCGATCAAGTTGGTCTCGGTCGGCGAGAAGCTCGACCAGCTCGAGTACTTCCATCCCGACCGGATGGCCTCGCGGATCCTCGGCATGGGCGACGTCTTGACCCTGATCGAGAAGGCCGAGGCGGCAGTCGAGGAGGACGAGCAGGCGCTGATGGAGGCGCGGATGCGTGCCGGGATCTTCACGTTCGACGACTTCCTCGCCGCCCAAAAGATGCTGAAGAAGATGGGACCCCTCCAGGGCGTACTCAAGATGATCCCGGGGCTCGGCAACCAGCTCAAGGACGTGGACATCGACGAGCGGCAGCTGGCCCGAGTCGAGGCGATCGTCCTCTCGATGACGCCGAAGGAGCGGAGCATGCCGCACCTGATCGACGGCTCCCGGCGAAAACGGATCGCCGAGGGGAGCGGGCAGACGATCCAGGACGTGAACAAGCTGCTCTCCGCCCGCAAGCAGATGGAGAAAATGATGAAGCAGATGGGGAAGGGAAAGATGCCTACACTTCCCGGGCAACTAACCAAGACAGGACGGAGATAGAAGCTCTATGGCAGTACGCATGCGGCTGACGCGAGTCGGCTCGAAGAAGAATCCGATCTACCGTGTCGTCATCGCCGACGCCCGCTCGCCGCGCGACGGCCGCTTCATCGAGATCGTCGGTCGCTACAACCCGCAGACCGACCCCTCGACGATCGAGCTCGACGAGGCGAAGGTGAAGGACTGGCTCGGCAAGGGCGCGCAGCCCTCCGACGCCGTGGCGAAGCTGATCAAGGCTGCGGGCATCGCTTCCTGATGGCAGAGCTGCTCGCCTGGCTCGCGAAGCAGCTCGTGGACGATCCAGACGCCGTCCGTGTGGAGCAGGTCGAGCGCGACGACGCCACGGTGCTCGAGCTCTACGTCTCGCCCGAGGATCGCGGCAAGGTGATCGGGCGCCAGGGCCGGCTCGCCCGCTCGCTGCGGACGATCGTACGCGCGAGCGCCGCCCGCTCGCGCCGGCGGGTCATCCTCGAAATCGTTGAGTGACCGAGCTCGTCGTCGTGGGCCGCGTCGGTCGGCCGCACGGGACCGACGGCTCGTTCTTCGTGGAAGACGGCAGTGACTCCGCGGAGCGGTTCGCGCTCGGCGCGACGCTCTTCGTCGACGGCGAGCCGGTCGAGATCACCGGCTCGAAGCGCGGTTCGGGCGGACGCTTCGTGATCAGGCTCGACCGTCCGGTTCCGCGTGGGGCGACACTCGCCGTCAGGCGCTCCGATCTCCCCGACCCCGAGCCCGACGCCTACTACGTCTTTCAGCTCGTCGGTCTCGCGGTGGAGGAGGAGGGCGGGCGGGCCCTCGGAACCGTGACGGACGTTACGCCCGGCCCCGCGAACGACGCGCTCGTGCTCGAGTCGGGCCTCCTCCTGCCGTTGGTCGAGTCCTGTGTGCTCGACGTGGATCTCCAGGCACGCCGCATCCTGGTAGCCCGCGGCTTCGCCGACGCCGAGTAACCTGAGCGGCCGTGCGCCTCGACGTCTTCACCCAGGTTCCGCACGCGTTCGCCTGGATGACCGAGCAGCGGCCCCTCGCGGCCGTGCTCGGCACCGAGCTCGAGCTGAGGCTCTTCAACTACCGCGACACGACGCCGCTACGGGCCGGGCAGGTGGATGACGAGCCCTACGGCGGCGGCGCCGGCATGGTGCTGCGGGTCGATGTGGTCGCGGCAGCGCTGGAAGCGGTCTACGGCGGTGAGCCCGAGCAGCGCGTGATCGCCCTCACCCCGCAGGGTCGCCCCTTGACCCAGGCGGTGGTCGAGGAGCTCGCCGCCGAACCGGTCTTGACCTTGCTGTCGTCGCGCTTCGAGGGGTTCGACGAGCGGATCGTGACGCAGCTCTGCTCGGACGCGATCTCGATCGGCCCGTACGTGCTCTCGGGCGGCGAGCTGCCGGCGATGGTGCTGCTCGACGCGATCGCCAGGCGGCTTCCCGGCGCTCTCGCGATCGGCTCGGGAGAGCACGAGAGCTTCTCAGTCGAGCTCGAAGGCGGGCTCGAGTACCCGCACTACACACGTCCCGCCCAGTTCCGGGGCTGGGCGGTACCGGACGTGTTGCTCAGCGGCGACCACGGCCGGGTGGACGAATGGCGTCGCCAGCAGAGTCGCGCCAGGAGCGCGCAGTGAGCGATCGCGAGCCGCAGGAAGGACCGGAGCGCGAAGGGTGGAGCGCTCACCCGGGTGAGTTCTGGCCGCCCCCGATCGTCTCCCCGCCGGCCGAGCCCCCGCCGGTGATCGAGACCCGACCGGAGCCGAAGCTCGGGGCGGCGCTCCTCGCCGGCCTCGCCGCCGCGCTCGTCGGCGGGACCGCCTGGGGCCTCGTGGCCAAGTGGACGTCGTACGAGACGGGCGTCCTCGCGCTCGGCATCGGCCTGCTGACGGCCTTCGCGGTCTACCGGGCGTCGGGCCGGCGCCGGGCGCCGGAGCTTCAGGTGGTGGCCGTGGCGTGCGCCTTGCTCGGCATCCTGATCGGCAAGTACCTGACCTTTTCCTTCGTCACGCAGGACGTGGAGCGCGGATTCGGAGCCAAGATCGGCGTCTTCTCCGGCGAGATGCTGAGGCTCTTCCGCGATGGGCTGCACGACACCTTCGGTCGGTTCGATCTGCTCTGGATCGGCCTCGCCGCGGCAGCTGCGTGGATCGGGCTACAGGCCGACGACACGGCGCCGCACACCGCTACTGCGCAGGGGTCGTCCCACCCAGAGGAACCGCCCCGCCGGTCCCGGAACCCCGTCGACCGGCTGACGCAAGGGCTGCCGCACGGGCTGCGGGTCACCGTCGACTGGATCGTGACCATCGCCGGCGCGATCGCAATCGTCCTCGCAATCAAGGCCTGGGTCGTCAACCCGTACCGCATCCCCTCCTCCTCGATGGAGCCCACCCTCCACTGCGCTCGACCAGAGCATGGGTGCGAAGCGCGGTTCTCGGACCGGGTGCTCGCGAATCGCTTCATCTACCGGTTCCGCGACCCGAAGCGGGGGGAGATCGTCGTCTTCCAGACGCCGCCCGCCGCTCGCATGCGGTGCGGCGCGGGCGGCACATTCGTCAAGCGCTTGATCGGGCTGCCCGGCGAGCGGCTCGAGCTACGCACCGTCGACGGTCTCAGCTACGTCTTCATCAACGGCAAGCGGTTGAACGAGCCGTACATCGGTCGCAACCGTCGTGACGCCGGTGCCCCCGAGACGTTCAAGGTCCCTCAGGGCCAGTACTTCATGATGGGCGACAACCGCTCGTCGTCGTGTGACTCCCGGGTGTGGGGCACGGTTCCGCGTAAGAATCTGATCGGCAAGGTCTTCGCGACCTACTGGCCGCCGAACAGGATCTCGGTCCGATGAGTTTTCGCTACCATTCCGCGCGGCCTGCGGGCCCCCCTTTGCCATGAGCACGATCATCGAGAGCATCGAGCAGCGCCAGCTGCGCAAGGATGTGCCGCGTTTCAAGGCGGGAGACACGCTACGGGTGCACTTCCAGGTGATCGAAGGCCAGCGCAGGCGCGTGCAGGTCTTCGAGGGGATCGTGATCAAGCGGCAGGGCTCGGGCGCCCGAGAGACCTTCACCGTGCGCAAGCAGTCCTTCGGCGTCGGGGTCGAGCGCACCTTCCCGGTTCACTCTCCGAAAATCGAGAAGATCGAGGTCGCCGCGATCGGCGACGTCAATCGCGCCAAGCTCTATTACCTGCGCGAGAAGGTCGGCAAGAAGGCGCGCGTCCGGGAGCTGCGCCAGACCCCTGCTCAGGTGGCGGCTGCCAAGGCCGAGGTCGAGGCGATCCAGGCGGAGGCCGCAGCGGAGCTCGCGGCCCAGGTCGCCGCAGAGGCCGAGGCGACGGCGGCAGCGGAAGCCGCTGCAGCGGCCGAAGCGGAGCCGGAGGTCGTCGAGGAGCCCGTGGCCGAAGAGCTTGTCCCGGCAGAGCCCGTCGCCGAGGCGCAGCCCGAGGCTGCTCCGGCGGAAGACGCAGACGACACGAAGTAGTCACCGTCCCGTGACGGAAGCCGGCTGATCCCGGCGCTATCCTCGTCCGGTGCCGATCTCGACCGGACAGAAGCTCCTCACGTTCGACCGCAAGCTCGGAGCTCGGTTCGTCGCCGGCGCAGACGAAGCGGGACGGGGCTCGCTGGCCGGTCCGCTCGTGGTCGCCGGGGTGCTGCTCGACTACGAGTGCCTGCGCAACCACCGCGTACGCCCGCTCGGCCTGCTGAACGACTCGAAGCAGGTGTCGCCGGCCGGCCGAGAAGAGCTCTTCCGTGCCGTCGTGGGCTGCGCGGCGCGCATCAGCGTGCGCGTCATACCCTGCACCGACATCGACCGCAACGGGCTGCACCGCTCGAACCTGTGGGGACTGAGGGCGGTGCTCGCAGACCTCTCGCCGCCGGCGGAGGCATGCCTCGTCGACGGCTTCCGGCTCGGCGCTGCCGCTCCGGAGCATCGTGCCGTTGTCGACGGCGACACGAAGAGCGCGGCGATCGCGGCCGCCTCGATCATCGCCAAGGTCACGCGCGACCGCGTCATGCGCCGGCTCGATGCGCTCTATCCGCGGTACGGCTTCTCCCGTCATGTCGGCTACATCACGCCAGGGCACTCGGCGGCCGTGCGCGAGCACGGTCCGAGCGACCAGCACCGGCTGTCCTTCAACGCGCTTGCCTACGTTCCGCAACCCTGACGAGCGCCGCGCCGCCCGCCACTACCGCCTGCGCGGCTACCGCATCCTCGGCACGAACGTGTGGGCGGGCGGCTACGAGCTCGATGTGATCGCTCGGCGCGGGCGCCGCCTCGTCTTCTGCGAGGTGAAGGGAAAGACCGGCGACGGCTACGGCGACCCGCTGGAGATGGTCGACGCCGAAAAGGTCCGCCGCCTGCACCGTGCGGCGGAGGCATGGCTCGTCCGTCATCCGGGCGCCGCTGGCCTGGACTGCCGGTTCGAGGTCGTCGCGATCCGCTCCGGACAGCTTGAGCGCGTCGCGATTTAACGCCCCTGCAACACGCCCAGACCGCGCTAGGAGTTACCATGGGGGCGCCGGGAGGCACTATCCCCGAACGGGTGCGCTCGTCAGAACGGCGCTGGGTCCAGAGAGAGCCAGCCCCGGGCGCACAGGCCACTGCTGGTGGCGGGAGAAACTTCCGGCTGAATACCAGCCACTGCATTCAGCCGGAAAGGAACCACCCAGTCATGTCGATTTCACGCACACGCTTCTCGACCCAGGCTCGCACCTGGCTCATCATCGCCGCGCTCGGGGCCCTCTTTATCGGGTTGGGCGGCATCTTCGGCGGCTCGGGCGGGATCATCCTGTTCGCCGGGATCGCGGTTCTCTTCAACCTCGTCATGTTCTGGTTCTCGGCGAAGTTCGCGTTGAAGGCGAGCAAGGCGCGGCCGGTCGACCGGAGCGAGGCCCCCGAGCTCTACCGGGACATCGAGGAGCTCGCCGGACGAGCCGGCGTCCCGATGCCTCAGGTGTACCTGATCCCGTCGGAGCAGCCGAACGCCTTCGCGACCGGCCGGAACCCGAAGAACGCCGTCATCGCCGTGACAGAGGGACTACTGCGGTATCTCCCGCGCGAGCAGGTGAAGGGCGTGCTCGCTCACGAGATGGGCCACGTCGCGAACCGCGACATCCTCGTGATGACGTTCGCGGCGATGATCGGGGCCGCCATCGCGGCGATCGCGAACATCCTGCAGTTCTCGATGTTCTTCGGCGGCGGCGACGACGACGACAATCCACTGGGGATCGTCGGCGTGCTCGTTGCGATCATCGTGGCGCCGCTGGCGGCGACGATCCTCCAGCTCGCCGTGTCACGGCAGCGCGAGTACCTCGCCGACGCGACAGCGGCGCAGTACCTCGGCGAGGCCAAGCCGCTCGCCGACGCTCTCGCGACTCTGGAACGTGGGGTGGAGGCTGTTCCGATGAACGTGAACCCGGCCACCGAGGCGCTCTACATCGCGAATCCGCTCAAGCGGGCCGGCATGGCGGCGCTCTTCTCGACGCACCCGCCGATGGCGGAGCGCATTCGCCGGCTCCGCGAGCTCGACGCGGCGCACGGCATCCACTACTAGCGCATGCGCGAAGACGGACTCTGGCGGCGGTTGCAGCGGGCTCTCGGTCCCGGGCCGCCGGAGGCGTCCGCCGCGCCGCCGGACGACGAGCCCGCGCTCGTCCCGGCAGGGCCTCCGCCGCATCCACTCGGCGCCGACGCAGTCGCGTTCGACATCCTGGAAGAGCCCGACGACGTCGACGCGCGCGGGTCCTAGAACTCCCGCACGACGGCCTCGACGTTGTTGCCGTCGGGGTCGAGCAGGAAGGCGGCGTAGTAGAGGCCGCCCTCATCGGAGCTGTACTGCTCGCGTACGCCGGGCGGGCCGTTGTCGCGATAGCCGGCGTCGATTCCGGCCCGGTGGAACGCGTCGGCCTGGGCTCGCGTCTGCGCCACGAACGCGAGGTGGAGCGGGCCGGTCCGCTCAGCGCCTTCGATGACCACGAGGTTGGCGAACTGCGCCCCGCGCTCGCTCTCCCAGAGCGGTGGAATCTGGAGCGGCTCCAGAACTGTCTTGTAAAAGGCGATGCTCGCGGCCGCGTCGGCCACCGTCACCTTGACGTGGTCAAAGACGACCCGGTCCCAATCCCAGTCAACCATGGCAGGCGACGTTAACAGGGCGGCGAATGCGTAGCCATGGCTCTCACTCAGACGCAGCTGTACAGCCGAATCGACGACACCCTTTCGTGGTCGGAGCGGGATCTGCCGGAGCGCGAGCGGACGAAGCACGTGCACCGGCTGCACCCATACCTCGGCAAGTTCGTGCCACAGCTCGTCGAGGCGCTACTGACGCGGTACGTGCGGCCCGGTGGGCGCGTGCTGGATCCCTTCGCCGGCTCGGGGACGACGCTCGTGCAAGCGCTCGAGTCGGGTTACGACGCCGTCGGCGTCGACATCGCCGCATTCAACGCGCTCCTGATCTCGGTCAAGACGCGGGAGCACGATCTCGAGGCGCTGGAAGCGAATGTGCAGGAGATCGGTGCGAGCCTGGGCGCGTCGGCCGAGCGACCCCGGGGATTCACGAAGGAATGGTTTGCGCCGCACGCGGCCGCGGAGCTGCTCCACTTCCGCTCGCGCATCCCGGAGTACACCTCCCAGGACGTGCTCCGGGTCGTGCTCGCGAGGGCCGCTCGCTCCGCCCGCTTGACCACCCACTTCGATCTCGACTTCCCGCGCCAACCCCAGGTGGGCGAGTACTGGTGCCACAAGCACCGCCGCATGTGCCGCCCCGTCGAGCGTGCTGGCAAGTTCCTTTCCCGCTATCTGCTCGATACGGCTGCACGCATCAGGCGCTTCGCCGAGGTGCGCGATCCGCGTCGCGCCGCTGTCGTGCTGCACGGAGACGCGCGTGACCTCGAGCTCGGCGGGCCCTACGACGGCATCGTCACGTCGCCTCCATATCCGGGGTTGATCGACTATCACGAGCAGCATCGCTATGCGTACGAGCTGCTCGGTCTCGACGACCGGCGCGAGCGGGAGCTCGGCGCCGCCGCGCGCGGGACGAGCAAGGCTGCGATCGAGGAGTACGTCGCAGGGATCGCCCTGGTGTTGGCGCGTGCGAAGGACGCGCTGCGTCCTGGCGCTGCGGTCTGCATCGTCGTGAACGACCGTCGTGGGCTCTATCCGGAGATCCTGGACCGGGCCGGCCTGAGGCTCGGCGAGCGGCTCGAGCGCCACGTCAACCGGCGCACGGGCCGTCGCGCCGGTGAGTACTACGAATCGATACTCATTTGTCGCTGAATTGTGATTTTCGGACGTTGATCGCCGCGTAGCGTCGTCGGGGTGCTCGCGCGCTCCGTCACTCACGCCCTCGTCGGTCTCGAGCCCAGGCGTGTCGAGGTCGAGGCGCACATCGACGGCGGCCTGCCGGGATTTGCCATCGTCGGGCTGGCCGATCGGGCCTGCTCCGAGGCGAAGCACCGAGTCCGCAGCGGCATCGGGTCCGCGCAGCTCGAGTGGCCGCTGAAGCGGATCACGGTCAACCTCGCGCCGGCGGGCCTCCGCAAGGAGGGTTCGGGCTTCGACCTCTCGATCGCACTCGCCGTGCTCGCGGCTTCGTTGCAGCTACCGGCAGCGCGGCTCGCCGAGCATGCGGCCGTCGGCGAGCTCGCACTCGACGGCCGCGTGCGGCCCGTCCGCGGCGCCTTCGCGGTCGCCGAGGGAGCGCGGCGATCCGGTCTGGAGCGAATCCTCTGTGCGCCCGAGTCGGCCTGCGAGGCGGAGCTCGGCGGCGTCGAGGCGATCCCGGTGCGCCACCTGGGCGAGGCAGTGGCGTATCTCCGCGGAGAGCTGAGACCGCCTCCCGCTGAGCCGCCCGACGAGGTTCCCGAGCCGGAGCCGCCCGATCTGGCCGATGTCCGCGGCCAGGAGCGCGCGCGCCGCGCGCTCGAGCTGGCGGCGGCAGGAGGCCACAATCTGCTGCTCGCGGGCCCGCCGGGTACGGGCAAGACCATGCTGGGCAGGCGACTGCCGTCGATACTGCCGGCCCTCGAGCCTCGCGAAGCGCTCGAGGTGATGCGGATCCACTCCGTTGCCGGCGTCTTGCCGCCCGAACGGCCGCTGATCACCCGGCGTCCCTTCCGGGCGCCTCACCACAGCGCCTCGACCGCCGCGATCGTCGGGGGCGGGACGGGGCCGAGGCCGGGTGAGGCTAGCCTCGCCCACCGCGGCGTGCTGCTGCTCGACGAGCTGCCGGAATTCCAACGCCCGGCGCTCGAGGCGCTGCGCCAGCCGCTCGAAGACGGATTCGTGTCGGTCGCCCGCGCGGCAGGACAGGCGCTCTTCCCGGCGTCCTTCCAGCTCGTGGCGACGATGAACCTGTGTCCCTGCGCCGGACGAGGCGATCCCGCTGCAGAGTGCTCCTGCTCGCCGCAACGACTGGCGGCGTTTCGCGACAAGCTTTCGCGCGCTCTCCTCGATCGGTTCGACCTCGTTGTCACCGTTCCGCGGCCGCGCGCTGCCGACCTGGCGGCGGGGCCGTCCGAGGCGTCCGCACCGGTGCGAGAGCGCGTGGCAGCCGGCCGGCGTCGTCTGGCAGAGGGAGCGCTCATGAGGACGAACGATGCCGATGAGCTGCTGAGCCGAGCCGTCGAGCGGCTGCCCTTGTCGGGCAGGGGCCGGGCGCGGGTTGCCCGGGTGGCCCGTACTGCGGCCGCGCTCGCCGGGTCGGACGCAGTGCTCCCGGAGCACGTCGCCGAAGCGCTCGCCTACCGCTCCCCCAGGGAGCTGGCTACGTGAACGAGCTGGTGCTTGCTTCGTTTGCCGCGGCCAATGACGCCCACGTCGTCGGCGAACCGCGGAGCGCCCGCTTCGCCGAGTTCAAAGCCGGGTTCGACGCGCGAGCCGAGCTGGCGCGGCTCGCGCATCTGGGCTACCGCTTTCTCGCTCGTTCGGCCGAAGGCTTTCCGCCGCTGCTGCGGGCGATCCACGATCCCCCGGCGGGCCTCTTCGTACGCGGCGGCCACGACACCGAGCTGCTGGGCCGGCCGGCCGTGGCGATCGTCGGCGCGCGCGCGTGCTCCGCCTACGGGCGCCAGATCGCCCGTAGCGTCTCGCGAGAGCTTGCCGCGGCTGGACTCGTGGTGGTTAGCGGGCTGGCTCGCGGCGTCGATGCAGAAGCCCATCGGGGTGCGCTCGAGTCCTCTGGGACGACCGTCGCGGTGCTGGGCTGCGGAATCGACCGCGACTACCCGGCAGCGAACCGCGAGCTCGCGCGTCAGATCGGTGCAGCCGGCCTGATCGTCTCCGAGTACGCCCCTGGCGTCGAGCCCGCTCCGTGGCGGTTTCCGGCCCGCAATCGCATCGTCGCCGGGTTGTGCGCCGCGACCATCGTCGTCGAAGCGCGAGAGCGGAGCGGCGCCTTGATCACCGCGGACTTCGCCCTCGAGGAAGGGCGTGAGGTGTTCGCGGTTCCGGGTGAGATCACGAGCGCGCTCTCCGCCGGAGTGAACGCCTTGCTGCGACTCGGCGCAACGCCGCTCACTTGCGCGCAGGACGTGCTCGAGAGCTACGGGGTTGCGGCGGCGACGCGGACGACGGAACAGCTCGGGGCTGCCGCGGCGCGAGTCCTCGAGCGCATTCGCGACGAAGCATCGGGGGCCGACGAGCTCGCGCGGGCGACTGGCCTCGGAGCCGGGGAGCTCGCGGCGGTGCTGACCGAGCTCGAGCTCGCCGGCGCGGTGGCACAGCAGGACGGGATCTACCGTGCGTGCAGCTAGCATCGCGGCGTGGCCGACTCGTTCTGGCTGGCGGAGCCCGGGCCGACTCTGTCCTCGCGGCCGCTCTCGGGCCCGCCCGACGTGGAGATCGTCGGCGGCGGCATCACCGGGTGCTCGTGCGCGCTCACGCTCGCCGGCCGGGGCCTCCGCGTGCGGCTGCACGAGGCGCGGACGATCGCCTCCGGCGCCAGCGGGCGCAACGGCGGCTTCGCTCTGCGCGGCGGCGCCATGGCGTATGACAGCGCCCGCGACTGGCTCGGCGCGGAGCTCGCGGCGGAGTACTGGCGCGCGACCGAACGCTACGTCGACCGCATGGGCGAGCTGGGCGGCGACGCGTTTCGGCGCACCGGCAGCCTGCGGCTGGCGGGCGACGACGAGTCCGAGGAGCTCCGGGCCGAGTACGAAGCGCTCCGCGAGGACGGGTTCGCGGCCGAGTGGCGCGACCGGCTGCCCGAGCCGCTCGCGAGCCGCTTTCCCGGCGCGCTCTTCCATCCGGACGACGCCGTCCTGCAGCCTGCGCGACTCGTGCGTCGCCTTGCCGCCGCGGCAGTCGAAGCCGGCGTGGAGATTCGGGAACAGCACCGGATCGAGCAGCTCGAATCGCTGCAGGCGGGAACGATCGTGGTCGCGACGGACGGCTATCCGAGCGGTCTCCTGGGCGAGCTCGAGGGGTTGATCATTCCTACGCGGGGACAGATGATCGCGACGGAGCCGCTGGCCGAGCGCCTGTTTCCAATGCCCCACTACGGGCGGCACGGCTTCGATTACTGGCATCAGGATCCGGACGGACGTCTCATCGTGGGCGGATTCCGCGACGCCGACATGGAGTCGGAGTTCACCGCGAGCGAGGAGACGACCGAACGAATCCAGGCAGCGCTGGACGCATTCGTCGAAGCGCTCCTCGGCCGGCGGCCGGCGATCACGCACCGCTGGTCCGGTGTGTTCGGACTCGTTCCGGACTTGATGCCGGTTGTCGGGGCGATTCCAGGCCGCCCGGGTCTGTGGGTCGCTGGCGGCTACTCCGGTCACGGCAACGTGCTGGGCCTGATGTGCGGCGATCTCGCGGCGCAGGCGATTGCGGGCGAGCCGCACCCGCTCCTCGAGGCGTTCAGCCCCGCCCGGCTCGTCGCCTAGACGTCGAGCAGCGGCAAGTCGAGCTCACCGGCTCGCTCGAAAGCCGCGATCGCAATCGCGAGATCTTGGATCGCAAGGCCGGTCGAGTCGAAGATCGTGATCTCGTCGCCGCGTTCGCGACCGGGCGCCTCACCCGTCAGCACGGCCCCGAGCTCGGTGACGTCGGCGCGGGTGATCGCACCCGCCTCCACCGCGGCCGCCAGCTCACCGCCATGGCTGGCCTGCTCCCACTCGTCGCAGAAGATGGACGAGCGCCCGATTTCCTCGATCGCGATCTCGGCCTTGCCCGGGCCATCCGCTCCCATCAGGCTCACGTGCTGGCCGGGCCGTAGCGCGCCCGCGGAGAGGAGGATCTGCTTGCCCGGCGTGACGGTGACGACGACGTCGGCTTCGAGGGCCTCCTCCTGGCTTGCGGCAACGCCGACGCCGAGGCCCGCCGCAACGGAGTGGGCCCTCTCGCGGTCCACGTCCCAGAGCACGACGTCGCGGCCGAGCGCTTTGAGGCTGCGTGCCGAGGCGCGTCCGTTCACCCCGGCGCCGACGACGGCCGCAGCGACTCCGGGCCGTCCGAGTGTCTCCGCGGCGAGCGCGGCCGCCGCGCCCGTCCGCAAAGCCGTCACCGAGCCGGCGTCCATCACTGCTTCGACGAGGCCTGTCCCTGCGTTGGAGAGGATGACCACGCCGCTAACCGTCGGCAGCCCACGCGCAGGGTTTCCGGGGAACGAGGTCACCCACTTCAGCAGCGCGTGTCCGCCGCCGAGCGCCGGCATCGCGCGGAAGTCCCCGGCCGGGTAGTTCGTCACGTAGAGCTTCGGCTGCATCGTCCACTCACCGCGCGCGTGCGCGATGAAGGCCGTGCGCACCGATTCGTAGGCTCGATCGGGCGGAACGGCCGCCTCCACGTGCCGTGCCGAGAAAAACGGGACCACGCTTAGAGGCTCTTCACCGCAGACAGCAGTTGCTCAAAAGCCACCTTTGCGTCCGCGAACAGCATCGACGTGGTCTCGTTGTAGAAGAGCGGGTTGTCGATGCCGGCGAAGCCGGGGGCGAGGCTGCGCTTGACGACGACGACCTGGGAGGCCTTGTCGACGTCGATGATCGGCATGCCGTAAATGGGGCTCGTCGGATCGTTCCTCGCAGCGGGATTGACGACATCGTTCGCGCCGACCACGACCGCGACGTCGGTCTGCGGCAGCTCCTGGTTGATCTCGTCCATCTCGAACAGCTTGTCGTAGGGGACGTTCGCCTCGGCGAGCAGGACGTTCATGTGGCCCGGCATGCGGCCCGCGACCGGATGGATCGCGTAGCGCACGTCGACGCCCTTCTCCTCGAGCAGCTCACCGAGCGCGCGGACATCGTGCTGGGCCTGCGCCACGGCCAGGCCGTAGCCGGGCACGATGATCACCCGACGGGCATACGACAGCATGATGGCGACGTCGTCAGCGGTCGTCGCGCGGGCGCTTCGGCCGTCCTCGAGCGCGGCCCCGGTGCCGGTCTGGATCTGCCCGAACGCCCCGAAGAGGACATTCGTGATCGACCGGTTCATGGCGCGGCCCATCAGCAGCGTCAGGAGCGTGCCGGAAGCGCCGACGAGCGCGCCGCTGACGATGAGGACGTTCTCGTGCAGGGCGAAGCCCGCTGCGGACGCGGCAAGCCCCGTGCAGGCGTTCAGGAGCGAGATCACGACGGGCATGTCCGCGCCGCCGATCGGAAGCACGAAGAGCACGCCGAAGGCGAGCGCAGCGGTGATCACCCCTACGAGCAGCCATTGCGACTCGGGGCCGGCGAGAATGACGGCCGCCAGTGCGAGCGTCGTGCCGATCACCAGCGCGTTGACGGGCTTCTGCCCCGGATAGACGATCGGCCGGCCGCCGATCAGCTCCTGCAGCTTCGCGAATGCGATCACCGACCCGGCGAAGGAGATCGAGCCGATGATCGCGGAGAGGATCATCGCGACAGAGAGGTTCAGATCGAGCCGCCCGGCGGCGGGCGCGAGGTTGTGGAACTCGGCCAGCGCGATCAGGGCCACCGCGCCACCGCCGACGCCGTTGAACAGCGCCACCATCTGCGGCATGGCGGTCATCTTGACGCGGCGAGCACCGACGACCCCGATGACGGCGCCGATCACCATGGCGATCACGATCCACACGTAGTTCTCCAGGTCCTGGGCGACGGTGACGGCGATCGCAAGCGCCATCCCTGCGGCGCCGACCTGGTTCCCCAGCCGCGCGCGCCGCGGGCTGGAGAGGAAGCGGAGCGCGAGGATGAAGGTCACGATTGTGACCAGGTAGAGAAACTCAGTCAGGCTTTCGTTCACTGGATCTCTCCGCGCTGGGCTTCCTCTTGAACATCTCGAGCATGCGGTCGGTGACGACGAACCCGCCGACGGCGTTGGCGGTGCCGAGAACGACGGCGAAGAAACCGACGATCTGCGTGAGCGTGTCGGCGTCGGGCCGGCCCGCGACGAGAATGGCCCCGACGATGACGATCCCGTGGATCGCGTTCGTCCCGGACATGAGGGGCGTGTGCAGGAGCGTCGGCACTTTCGAGATCACCTCGAAGCCGAGGAAGATCGCGAGCACGAGGATCGTCAGCTCGAGCAGGAACGACGGTTGCGTCACGCCGTGACCTTCCGGCCGCTGACGCAGGCGCCGGCGGTGATCTCGTCTTCGAAATCGAGTGCGAACTCGCCGCCGGGTGCGAGATGGAGGAGCAGCGCCGACACGTTGCGCGCGTAGAGCTGGCTCGCGTGGTACGGCAGGCGCGAGGCTAGGTCTGTGTATCCGACGACCGTGACCCCGCCGCGCTCGACCTCGACGCCGGGCTCGGTCAGCTCGCAGTTCCCTCCGGCCTCGGCCGCGAGATCGACGATCACGGAGCCGGGGCGCATGCGCTCGACCGCGCCCGCCGGAATCAGCTTCGGAGCGGGTCGGCCTGGGATGAGCGCGGTCGTGATGACCACGTCCATATCCGGGATCCGCTCCTCGAGAGCGGCCTGCTGTTGTGCCTGCTGCTCCGCGGTCAGCTCGGCTGCGTAACCTCCCTCGGTCTCGACGCCGGTCACGCCCAGGTCGAGGAAGGAGGCGCCGAGGCTCTCGACCTGCTCGCGGACTGCGGGGCGGACGTCGAAGCCCGACACGACCGCGCCCAGGCGGCGCGCGGTCGCTATCGCCTGCAGCCCCGCGACTCCCGCCCCGAGCACGAGCACCTTTGCCGGCGCGACGGTGCCGGCCGCCGTCATCAGGAGGGGGAACAGGCGCGGCAGCCGGTCGGCCGCGATGAGCGTTGCCTTGTACCCGGCGACCGTGCTCTGCGACGACAGCGCATCCATTGACTGCGCGCGCGTGGTCCGGGGGATGGACTCCATGGCAAAGCCGACCACACCGGCTGCCGACAACCGCTCGATCCCGCCCGGATCGCTCAACGGAGCAAGAAATCCGATCAGCACGGTCCCCGGCTCGAGCTCCGCGACCTCGTCCGGAGTCGGCCTGCCGACGCGGACGACGGCCGCCGCGCCCGCGAGGAGCTCGGCCCGAGCGCGGAGCTCGGCTCCGGCCGCTGCATAGTCCTCGTCGGTAAAACCTGCCGCCACACCTGCGCCCCGTTCGACGGCGAAGGTGAACCCCGCGGCAGCCAGCTTGCCGACGGCTTCGGGGACGAGTGCGACGCGGCGCTCGCCGGCGCCTGACTCTTTCGGGACCGCGACCCTCACCGCCGCACTCTACGAGCCCGGGCGGCCGTCGAGGAAGGGAACCGGGGTCCGGTCTGGAACCTCGGGCACTGTGGGTTCACTGCTCGCCACTCTGTCGGACGCACTCGAAGCTCGGGATCCTTATCTCCGCGGCCATTCGGCCCGAGTGACCCTGATCGCGGAAGGCCTCGCGCGCAGGCTCGGCTGGCGAGGGGAGAAGCTCGAGGCGCTCCGGCTCGGCGGCTCGCTGCACGACGTCGGCAAGATTGCCGTCGACTCGAAGGTCCTCCGCAAGCCGGGGCCGCTGACCGAGCAGGAGCTGGCCGAGATCCGCACGCATCCGCGCGCGGGCGCCCGGCTGATCGAGGCCGTCGAGGATTTCCGCCCGGCCCTGCCGTACGTGCTCCACCACCACGAGCGTTGGGACGGCGGCGGCTATCCGGACGGGCTCAGGGGCGAGGAGATCCCGGTCGAGGGCCGGCTGCTCGGAGTCGCGGACGCCTTCGACGCGATGACGTCCGACCGGTCCTACCGACCCGCCCTGACCGTCGACCAAGCCTTGGCGGAGCTGGAGCGCTGCGCCGGAACCCAGTTCGACCCGGAGCTCACCGAGACCTTCGTCGAGGGTTGGCGCTCGGGCGAGATCACCCCCGCCGAGCCCTCGGCCCGCGTCGCCTAGAGGCTCGACCAGACTTCGAGCTTGGACTTGATCCGGCGGATGACCTCGTCGGTGAACTCGCGGGTGCCGGCGTGTCCGCCCAGATCCGCCGTGCGGCAGCCGTCGGCCACGGCCTCGAGACACGCTTCGCGTATAGCGCGGCCAGCTCGCTGCCCGTCCTCGTCGGTGTGCGACAGGAGCGCGGCGCCGGCGAGGATCATCGCCATCGGGTTCGCTACGTCTTTGCCGTACAGGGCGGGCGCGGTTCCGTGCGCGGCCTCGGCCATCAGAGCGGTGGGCGCGTAGTCGTCGCCGAAGGCAACGAGAAGCGATTCGGAGCCTGCGATCGAGCCGAAGAGCGGAAGCACGAGGTCGGAGAGGATGTCGCCGTCCCGATTCAGGGCCGGAATCACCAGCGGCGCGCCGGTCTGCGCCAGCAACAGCGCGAACGTCGCATCGATCAGCTGTGGCTCGTACTTGACGTCGGGATGCCGCGCAGCGGCCGCGTCCATCTCCTCTTTCAGCATCCCTTCGTAGGTGGGGCTCACCGTGTACTTCGGCCCGCCGAACACCTTGGCTTCCATCCGCTCCGCCTGCCGGAAGGCGAACTCGGAGACGCTGTGACAGATACGGCGCTCGATCCGCTCGGTGCGGAAGGCAACCTCGTCCTCGCCCTCCCCCTCGCGCCATTCCTTCGCGCCGTACGCGTCGCCGACGGCCATCCGCACGACGGAGATGGGCGCGTGGACGCCGCCGAGCGGGATCACACCCGGGATCCGGCGGCCCGTGCGGACGATGACGCGACCGCCGATCTCCTCCCGCAGGATGCGATTGGGTGAGCCGACGTCGTCGCGCGACTCGGGCGTCACCGTCGCCGCCTTCAGACCGAGACCGTGCTGCCGGATCGCATGTGCCGCTTCGAGCACGATGTCGTTCTTCGTCCCGCGGCGCTTGGCGAGCGAGAGATCGAAGCGCGGGAAGGCGAGCTCGATCCCGATCACCTCCGCGGCGAGAGGGCGCAGGCCCTCCTCGAGCAGCTCTTGCCCGGTCTCGTCGCCCTCGAGCACCACGATCGTCCGCTGATCCACGGCGGCGGATGATACTCGGGCCATTCGGGTAGACCACGGTCGTGGCGCGCACGGGTGGATGGAGGCGCGCGGGGTCGAAGGGGCGCTTTCGCTACCTGGACGCGCGCGGGCGGTGGATCGAGGATCCGCTCAAGATCGAGCGCATCGAGCGGCTCGTGATCCCCCCTGCCTGGAGGGAGGTGTGGATCTCGCCGCGGTCCGGAGCGAAGCTCCAGGCGACCGGAGTCGACAAGGCCGGGCGGCGGCAGTACCTCTACCACCCGGAGTTTCGCGCCAGTCAGGAGCAAGCGAAGTTCGACAAGCTCGTGCGCTTCGCCGAGAGGCTGCCCGACCTGCGCATGGCGATGGGTGAGCACATGACGCAGGACCCTTACGACCGCGAACGGGTTTGCGCCGTCGCGGTCCGGCTGATCAATCTCGCCTGGTTCCGCGTCGGCTCGGACCGGTACGCAAAGGCCTCTCGGACGCACGGGGTCACCACGCTCTCGCGACGGCACGTCTCCGTGCGGGGGTCTCGCGTCACCTTTCACTTTCGCGCCAAGCACCGAGTGCAGGTCCGGACGACCCTGGTCGACCTCGAGCTCGCCTCGGCGGTCCGAGACCTGATCGAGCAGCCCGGCGGATCACGCCTCTTCCGCTATGGCCGCAACGGGGACTCCTGCGCCCTGACGGGCGCCGTCCTGAACGCCTACATCCGCGAGCACATGGGGGAAGACTTCACGGCCAAGGATTTTCGTACGTGGGGCGGCACCTTGACCGCTGCCGTCTCGTTTGCGGAGTACGGCGTGCCGGAGAGCGATGCCGAGGCGAAACGGACAATTGCAAAAGTCATGCGAACCGTCGGGGACCGGCTCGGAAATACGCCTGCAGTAGCGCGCAGCTCCTACGTCAGCCCTGCCGTCGTGGACCAGTATCTCGACGGCCGAACCATCGAGGACTATCGCCCGCGGCAATTACGGGTCGTGAAAGCGCGCGATATCGGCCTCGACCCGGAAGAAAACGCCTTGCTGAGTCTGCTGCGCTCGTGGCGAATCCGTCGCGCTCGTAAAGCAGCGTGATTGCGCAGGATGTTTCCGGTACGGTAACGCGGCTCATTCCGGGTCCCCAAGGAGGAATACCAGTGGCTCGCAAGACCGTGCTCGTGTCGGATATGTCTGGCTCAGAGATCGCCGAGGGAAAAGGCGCCACCGTTCGGATCACGTTCCACGACGCCCGCAAGGGAGTGCGTGAGCTGGACGTCACCGATGCAGAGGCCGAGCGGCTGGGTGGCCGCCAGGTGGCGCGCCGCGGACGCAGGCCGAAGTCCGCGCAGTAGTTCGCGCACTTTCCTGATTTCCCGGCCCCCGCGCGACCAGTACCGGCGGGGGCCGGGACTACCATGGGCGTATGGGTCTCGCGCTCGTCGTCGGCCCGGCGAAAGCCGGAAAGGTCGCCCGTCTGCTGGATGGGTATCTCGCATCGCTCGAGCGCGACCCGGTTCTGATCGTGCCGAACCGCGGTGACGTCGATCGGATCGAAAGGGACCTGCTGCGGCGCACGGGCGCGCTCCTCGCCGGCTCGATCGGCACGTTCGACGAGGTGTTCCGCGAGGTCGCGATGGGGGACCCGAACGTCCGGCCGGTGACGAGCGACGCGCAGCGCGCGCTCGTGGCCCGTCGAGTGTTGGCGCGAACCTCGCTCAATGGCCTCGGCCGGTCGGCGCGTTTCGCCGGCTTCGCGGATGCGCTGCTGGCAGCGCTCGCCGAGCTGGAGTCGGGGTTGCTGGACCCGGCACAGCTCGAAGGCGATCTCGCGCTCCTCTATGGCTCCTACCGTGACGAGCTCGATCGGATCGGCCTGTGGGACCGCGACATGCTCCGGCGCCGGGCCGTCGAGCGGCTGCAGTCCGACCTCGACGCGTGGGACGGACGTCCGGTCTTCGCCTACGGTTTCGAGGATCTCACCGGAGCGGAATGGGGGTTGCTCGAGGCGCTTTCGGGCCGCACGGAGGTCACCGTCTCGCTGCCCTACGAGCCCGGCCGTGCGGCCTTCGCGTCGCTCCGCCGGACACAGGAGGATCTTGCCTCGCTGGCAGGCGGGCGGATCGAGGAGTTGCCTGCTCGCGCAGCCGAGTACAGCCATGCGGCCCTGGCGCACCTCGAGCGCCATCTCTTCGCCGACGCGCCTCCTCCGAGCCCACAGCTCGAAGGCGCAATCCGCTTCTTCGAAGGGGCCGGCGCTCGCGGCTCGCTCGAGCTGACGGGGGAGGAGATCCGCGAGCTCGTGGCCTCGGGCACGCCGGCCGAGGAGATCGCCGTCGTCGTGCCGTCGGTCGAGCGCTGGCGGGGATCGCTCCAGACCGTGCTCGGCACGCTGGGGATCCCGTTCGGGATCGAGGGGCACGTCCGGCTCGGTCAGACAGCCTTCGGTCAGGCGCTGCTCGCACTGCTGCGCTTCGAGTGGCAGGAAGGTGGCCGCCGCGACCTCTACGCGTATCTCCGCTCGCCGTTCTCCGGCTTTACGCGCTCGAATGTCGACTTCCTCGAAGGCAGGCTGCGTGGGCGGGGCGTCTCCTCGCGCGAGAACGTCGAGGAGGAGACCATCAAGCTGCGCGACGGACAGCCGCTGCCTCCGCTCGAGGCGCTCCGCGCCGCCGCCGGGCCCGTGGCAGCCGTTCGCGGCGCGGCCGCCGCGATGTTGCGCGGCGCGCATGGCCTCGAAGCTCCCCCGGTCGGCGAGGCGAGCCGCGGTGACCTGCGCGCCTACGACGCGATTCTGCGCCTGCTCGACGAGCTGGACGGTTGGCAGTCCCTGGGCGGTGACGTGTCCGCCGACGAGGTCCTGTCGGCGCTGGAGCACACCGAGGTCCGCATCGGCTCGGCCGGCGAGAGCGGCCGAGTGGCCGTCCTCGATCTCACACGCGCCCGCACCCGGCGCTTCGACGTCGTCTTCCTGCTCGGCCTGGAGGAGGGGACGCTGCCGCGCCGGGGCAATGCGTCCCCGTTCCTCGACGACGATGCGCGCGGAGAGCTCGACCGAAGGTCGCGATCGCGACTGGTACGGCCAGACCCCGTCGAGCGCGAGCGTTATCTCTTCTACACGGCCTGCACACGTGCGACCCGCCGCCTGACGCTCGTGCGCGAGGCCGCGACGGACGAGGGCAGCCCTCGTGAGCCGAGCCCGTTCTGGGACGAGGTCGTCGCGCTCTTCGAGCCCGAGGACCTGCGCCGCTGGACGCGCAGGCGGCCGCTGTCGCAGCTGACGTGGGACCTCGAATCAGCGCCGACCGAGCGGGAGCGGCTGCGCGCGCTGGCCTTGCTGTCCGTTGCGAAGCCAGACGACGCTGAGGGCCTTGCCGCGGCCAACGGCTGGGAACGTCAGCTCAGCCGCGCGCGCCGCGCTTTCACGAGGGAGACGAGGCTGAGGCACCCGCGGGTTCTCGCCGAGCTCTCCGCCAAGACCCCCTTCAACGTCACCGAGCTTGAGCGCTTCGCGGACTGCTCGTCGGCTTGGTTCTTCGAGCGCTTGATCTCCCCCCGGCAGATCGATCGCAAGGTCGATGCGATGCTCCGCGGCTCGGTCGCGCACACGACCCTGCATCGCTTCTACGCAGGCCTGCCGCGCGCCGTCGGGAGCGATCGGGTGGAGGAGAGCACCCTCGCCGAGGCGCTCGCTTTCCTGGGCGAGTGCCTCGAGGGCGCGCTGGCCGGTGTGAAGATGGAGATGACCGAGCTGGAGCGGCGGGAGCTGGAGCAGAGCCTTCGCCGCGACCTGCAGCAAGTCGTCCACGACGAGGCTCGCTCGCCGCTGCCGCTCGTGCCGAGGAAGTTCGAGGTCGGGTTCGGGTCGGAGCGGTCCGCGCCCGAGCTGCAGCGCGGGCTCGATCTCGGCGATGGGGTCACGCTCTCCGGGAAGATCGACCGGATCGACGTCGACCCCGGTAGCGCCCGCGGCATCGTCCAGGACTACAAGTCCGGACGCACCGGCCACTCCGCGGCCGAGATCGAGAAGGAGCTGCGCCTGCAGATCCCGCTCTACATGCTCGTCCTACGCGATCTGGTCGGGATCGAGCCGCTGGGCGGCCTGTATCGCCCGCTCGCCGGCGAGCGGCGCCCACGTGGCCTGCTTCGTGCGGAAGCGAAGGACGATGTGCTGCCGGGATTCGTCAAGAACGACTACCTCGAGGAGGACGCCTTCTGGGCGCAGGTCGAAGGTGCACGAGACCTCGCCCGGGGCCTGGCTCAGCGCATCCGACAGGGAGACGTGCGCCACGACCCGAAGGGCACGGACGGCTGTCCGGCCTGGTGCGACCTCTGGCGCATGTGCCGGATCAGGCACGCGTGAGGACGCCGAACGATCAGCAGGCCTCGGCAATCGCCGCGCGCGGCCAGGTCTTCGTCTCGGCCGGAGCAGGCACTGGGAAGACGACCGTGCTCGTCGAGCGCTTCGCCGAGGCCGTGTGCGAGCGCGGGCTCGACGTGGACTCGATGCTCGTGATCACGTACACCGAGCGCGCTGCCGGCGAGCTGCGCGGACGCATCCGGGCGCGGCTTCGCGAGCTCGGCCGGCACGACCTGGCGCGATCGCTCGACGGCGCCTGGATCTCGACCATCCATGGCTTCTGTCTTCGGCTCCTCAAGGCACACCCGTTCGCTGCCGGCGTCGATCCGCATTTCCGGGTGCTCGACGACAGCCAGGGCCGCGTGGTGCGCGGCGAAGCGTTCGAGACCGCGCTGAACCAGTTCTGCGCCGGCGAGGATCCGGACCGGTTGCGGCTGCTCGCGACTTACGGCGCTGCCGGTCTGCGGCGCATGCTGACGACCGTCTACGAGACGCTGCGCTCGGCCGGTCGCGAGCTTCTGCTCGAGCTCGGCGAGCGCCCCGGGCTCGACGAGCGCTTGGCGGAGCTCGCGCGCGCCGCCCGCCCCCTAGCGGAGGACGGCCAGGCGAACGATGCCGCGCGCGCGGCGGCCGTCCAGGCGCTGGCGCTCACCGAGTCGCCGCCGCCGCCCGAGGGTCTGCTCGACCTCAGTGGCCTGCGGGTGCGGTCGGAGCGCGGTGCCACCTTCGAGGAGGCTCGGAAGGCGGTCGAGCAGGCTGCGCTCGACACACTCGCGCTACAGGACCGCGAGCTGCTGCAGGAGCTGCTGCTCGGGTTCAGCGCTGCGTACGCCGAGGCGAAGGACCGCGAGTCGGCGCTCGATTTCGAGGACTTGCAGCTGCGGACGCGCGACCTCCTTCGTGACGACGGCGCGCTCCGCGAGCGGGAGCAGCTCCGCTTCCGCTCGATCATGGTCGACGAGTTCCAGGACACCAACAGGCTCCAATGCGAGCTCGTTGACCTCTTGACCAGCCCCGACACGGAGCGGTTCTTCGTCGGCGACGAGTTCCAGTCGATCTACGGCTTCCGTCACGCGGACGTACGCGTGTTTCGCGAACGGCGCGCCGGGGCGGAGACCCTGCTCCCGCTCACCCGCAACTACCGGTCGCGCCCGGAGCTGCTTGCCGTCGTCAACCACCTGTTCGGCGCCGAGTTCGGTGAGGAGTTCCAGCCGCTCGCGGCTTCCGGCGAGTTCCCGGACCCCGTGTTCGGCACCCCCGTCGAGCTGCTCGTGACCGACAAGGCCGCGTACGCCGGGTCCGGCGTGCATTGGCGCCGCGCCGAGGCGCGGCATGTGGCGCGCCGCGTTCGCGAGCTCGTCGATACAGGCGTCGCCAGCGCCGGCGAGATCGTGCTCCTCTTCGCGGCGGGCACGGACGCGGAGTGGTACGAGGAAGAGTTGCGCGCGGCCGGTCTCGCGACCTACCGTGCGACTGGACGCGGCTACTTCGGCCAGCAGCAGGTCGTCGACCTCCTCTCCTACCTGCGGCTGCTGCAGAACCGCTACGACGACGAAGCCTTCGTCAGCGTCCTCGCCTCGCCCTTCGTGGGTGTCTCGAACGACGCGCTGATGCTGATCCGCCGCGCTGCACGCGGGCCGATCTTCACGGGACTGGAGCGAGCCTTGCCCCCGGATCTCGATCCGGCCGACCTGCGGCTTCTGAAGGCGTTCCGGCAGCGGTATGACCGTCTGGCCGGGGCCGCGGCTCGTCTCTCACTCGAGCGGCTGTGCGAGCGGATCGTGGCCGACCACGACTACGACCTGGCTGTGCTCGCTCAGTGGGACGGCCGGCGCCGCTATGCCAATCTGCGCAAGCTCGCGCGCCTGGCGCGCTCGTACGAGGAGCTGCGCGGACCAGACGTTGAAGGGTTCGTCCGGTTCGTCGAGGAGCAGGAGGCCGTCGGCGCGGCGGAGCGAGATGCCGTGGCGGAGGAGGAGGGAGCCGATGCCGTCCGCCTCCTGACCATCCACGCGGCGAAGGGCCTCGAGTTCAAGGTCGTTGTCGTCGCAGACGCAGGGCGCGACCGCAATGCGCCCTCTTCCGACGAGATCCTCTGTCTCTCGGACGGCCGCTTCGGCTTCCGCGTCGCGGATCCCGTCACGGGCAAGCGGCACGGCGTGCTCGGCTACGAGGGCGTCAAGGACGCCCGCCAGGCGGAGGACGAAGCCGAGCGCCTGCGCCTCTATTACGTCGCGATGACCCGCGCGATCGACCGGTTGATCGTCTCGGGCTCCATGGACGCCGCGCGCAAGGCAGACGAGAGGACGCCGATCGGCTGGGTGCTCGACCGGCTCGACTGCCAGGCGGAGCTCGATCGCGCAGGTGACGCACCGGTCGAGCTGGAGCGTGAAGGCGCCCGCGTCCTGGTGCGAATGGACCGCACGCCGCCTCCGCCGCGGCAGGATGTTGCGGACGCCGCGGACTCGATACCGGCCGAAGGGGAGCTGGGCCAGCTGGCTCTCTTCGCCCCGGATGCAGCGCCGCCACTGCCTCCGCTCGCGCCGGTGCTCGCACCGATCCAGGCACTCCCCGACCCGCCCCTCCACCACGTGCGCCGGCTGTCCTTCAGCGCGCTCGCGCTCTTCGAGCGCTGCTCGTACCGGTACTACGCGGAGCGGGTGGCGGGCATGCGGCCGACCGACGCGCAGGGCTCTCCCGCGGGCCGGCACGGACTGGCCGCGACGGAGATCGGCGACGCAGTCCATCGTCTGCTCGAGCTCGTCGACCTGGGCGCGCCTGGGGCACCCGATGTGCAACAGGTTCGCACGTGGTACCCCGCCGTGACCGAGGAAGAGCTGACCAGAATCGCCACGTTCGTGGCGTCGTACTGCGAGTCAGAGCTCGCCCGCCGGGTCGCGGCTCTCTCCGGCGCCCGCCCGGAGCGGCCGTTCGCGTTCGAGCACGATGGCGTACTCCTGCACGGCCGAGTGGACGTCCTGCACCAGGACGGGTCAAGGGCGCTCGTGCTCGACTACAAGACGAACTCCCTCGCTGACGGCACGCCGGAGGAGATAGTCGAGGCCGACTACCGGCTACAGCGGCTCGTGTACGCCCTTGCCTGCTTCCGCGCGGGGGCTGAAGAGGTCGAGGTCGTCTACCACTTCCTCGAGCTGCCGGACGCGGTCGCGGCCCACACGTTCTCGCGCACCGACATTCCTCTGCTCGAAGCCGAGTTGTCGGAGGTGATCGAGCGGATCCGGGCCGGCGAGTTCCACCCGACGCCGAGCGAGTTCAACTGCGCGGGCTGCCCAGCTCTCGACGTGGTGTGTGCCGGGCCACGGCTGCGCGGGGGAGGCTCCAGCCGGCCGCCTGCGCTCGCCGCTGCAAGCTGATGCGCGTGGCGGCGCTCTGCGACGTGCATGGGAATCTGCCCGCGCTGGAGGCTGTGCTGGCCGATGTTGCGGCGCTCGACGTCGATCGAATCGTCTGCGGCGGCGATCTCGTCGCCGGGCCGTTCCCGCGTGAGTGCCTGGATCGGTTGTTGGCTCGTGACGCGGTGTTCGTCCGCGGCAACGGCGATCGCGCGCCCGGAGACTGGGTTGCGGCGCAACTGGATCCACTCACGCTCGAGTTCCTCCGCGAACTCCCCCTCGCGGTTGCCCTGGACGGTGTTCTCTACTGCCACGGCTCACCTCGCAGCGATGAGGAGATCCTGACGCGTGTCTCGCCCGAGGAACGGGTGCGTGCGGCGCTCGAAGGCGTGACCGAACGACTCGTCGTCGGCGGGCATACGCACGTTCAGTACGACCGCGTCGTCGACGCCGTGAGGCTCGTGAACGCGGGGAGCGTGGGCAGGCCCTACGAGGGGCGGTCGGGCGCGTTCTGGGCCGTGCTCGAAGACGGTGTCGTTGACCTGCGCCACACCGCATACGCCGTCGAGGCTGCTGCCGTGGCCATCCGCGCGAGCGGTTATCCGGAGGCGCACGACGTGGCCTCGACGCTGGTCGATCCCGAAGACCCAGACGAGGTCTCCGCCTACTTCGAGAGCCTTGCCGCGTAGCTTCGTCCACGAGGCCCGCCGGCGTGTCGGCCCGAAGCGCCTGCGGATCGGCCCCATCATCGACCTGCTCGCCGTCGCGCACGCGGACGCGCGGATCGCACTGGACTTCCGCAACGAGCTGGAGCTGCTCGTTTCGGTGATGCTCTCAGCGCAGACGACCGACGTGAACGTGAATCGCGTCACCCAGCACGTGTTCGCGAAGTACCGCAGCCCGGAGGACTACCTCGCCGTGCCGTCCGAAGAGCTCGAGCGCGACATCTACGCAACGGGGTTCTTCCGGCAGAAGGCCAGGTCCTTGCGCGGCACGATGAAAGTCCTCCTGGAGGAATTCGACGGACGCGTTCCTCGCACGCTGCCGGAGCTGCTCCGCCTGCCCGGCGTAGCGCGCAAGACCGCGAACGTCGTCGCCGCCGAGCTCGGCAACCCGCAGGGCGTCGTCGTCGACACGCACGTTCGGCGGCTGTCCCAGCGGCTCGGCCTGACGAAGCAGGAGGACCCGGTCAAGATCGAGCGCGACCTCGCCAAGCTCGTTCCACGGGCTGATTGGGGCAGGTTGCCGCACCTGCTGATCTGGTATGGCCGGAGAATCTGCGACGCCCGCCGTCCGCTCTGCGAGGAGTGCGTGCTCGTCGCGCTGTGCCCGTCCCGGAGGATCGAGCTGGTCTAGCGCGGCGACAGCGCCACGAGCAAGCCGCCGTCGTCGTCATAGGCCGGAAAGATGTCTGCGGTGACGGGCTTCGTCTGGCCCGCACGCGACCGCAGCTCGAGCCTCTCGCCGAGCCGCCGCACGCCCCACTCGAGCGCGAGCGCGACCGGGCTCTTCTCCGCGTCGAAGCCGGCGAGCCCGAAGGCGTCGACGACGTCCTTCCCCATCAGGTCGGCCTCCCGATAGCCGGTCAGCTCGAAGACCCCGCGTCCCGCCGCGAGGATCCTGCCTGCCTGATCGCACGCGACGAGACCGGTGTTCGGAGCTGGGTAGTAGTCGTCGAGCAGCTCGAAGAGAAAGCCGAAGCCGCAGCGCTCACAGGAGACCGCCTGGCGCAGGAGGCCCTGGCGGCCGTCGTGATCGAGGGAGCGGTCCTTGCAGTTCGGGCAGATGAAGAAGGGCATCGTTCAGCGTAGCGACGGCCGCTAGATCCACTTCTTGCGCCGGAAGAACAGGAGCTGCGCGATCGTCGAGAGAAGGATCGTTGCCCAAGAGAAGGCGTAGCCGTAGTGCCAGTGCAGCTCCGGAAGCACGTCGAAGTTCTGGCCGTAGACGCCGACGACGAACGTGGGAAAGAGGAGCAGCGAGGCGATCGCCGTGAGTCGCTGCACCACCTCGTTCTGGCTCTGCGCCACCTTCGACTGATGGAAGTCCCGGACGCCGGCCAGGAGGTCGCGCGACAGCTCGAGAGCGTCGTTCGCACGGAGAAGCTTGTCGTACACGTCGCTGAAGAGCGTGACGTCGTGGGGGCCGAGCAGATCCGGCGCCTCGCCGTCGACCCTGCCGTCGACGACGCGGTGAACTGCGTCGCGCGTCGGTGAGAGCGTCTGGCGGATGTGCAGGACGTCGTGCCGGAGCGCCGACAGCCGCTGATGGACGTCTGCAGCGACATCGTCGTCGACGGCGTCCTCGACCTCGTCGATCTCCTCGTTCAGGTCGCCGATCAGGTGGAGGTAGCGCTCGGCGACGATGTCCGCCAGATGGAAGGCGACCCGGCCGGGCTGAACGTCGCCCTGGCAGGTCTCCTGCAACTCGGTTGGATCGAACGGGTCGCCATCCTGCGGCGTTCGGCGCACCGTGATCGCGCGGTCCCGCGTGAGGACGATGTCGACCTCCTGGTAATACACGCGATCCTCGTCCTTCACGGCGACCGGCACGACGAACACGCCGATGGCGTGATCGTCGGCTCCCAACAGAGTGGGCCGGGGCTCGTCTACCGCGACCAGCAGCGCCAGCTCGCGCTCGTTCAGCGTCACCCCAGCTGCGGCTCCGATCTCCTCTGCCGTGGGATCGAGCAGGTCGACCCACCCGGTGCGCTCACCCATGGGGACGAGTCTAGGCGGGCGCCGTGTGCTCCCGTGGCGCCGTCAGGGCCGCTTCGGGATGCCCTTCGGCCTCTGCGAGGAATCGTTCGGCGTCGAGCGCCGCCGCGCAGCCGGAGCCGGCGGCAGTGACTGCCTGGCGGTAGACGTGATCCTGGACGTCGCCGGCGGCGAAGACGCCCGGAATGTTGGTCTCGGTCGTCTTGCCCTTCGTGACCAGATAGCCATCCTCATCGTGGTCCAGCGCTTCGACGAACAGCTTGGTCGTAGGGTCGTGGCCGATCGCGACGAACAAGCCGTCGGTGGGGTAGTCGATCGTCTGGTCGGATTCGAGGTGACGGAGGCGCACACCCGTCAGCTTGCCACCGTCCACGCCGAGCACCTCGTCGACGACGTAGGGGGTGAGGATCTCGATCTTGTCGTGGCTACGGGCACGGTCGATCATGATCTGTGAAGCGCGGAACTCGTCGCGCCGGTGGACGATCGTGACCTTGGAGGCGAACTTGGTCAGGAAGACGGCCTCCTCCATGGCGGAGTCGCCGCCACCGACCACCACGACCTCGCGCTCGCGGTAGAACGCCGCGTCGCACGTGGCGCAGTAGGTGACGCCGCGTCCGTGGAGCGCGCGCTCGGACTCGAGGCCGAGCTGGCGCGCGGTTGCGCCAGTGGCGACGATCACGGTGCGGGCCACGTGCTCGTCGTCGCCGACGTAGATTTTGAAGGGCCGCTCGGAGAAGTCGACTCGGGTGACATCGTCGGTGAGGAATTCGGCCCCGAAGCGCGCAGCCTGGGCGCGGAACTCGGCCATCATCTCCGGTCCCATGACCCCGTCCGTGTAGCCGGGGTAGTTCTCCACGTCGCTCGTGATCATCAGCTGGCCGCCCCAGTTGAAGCCCTCGATCACGAGCGGGTTCAGATTGGCGCGCGCCGCGTACAGCGCTGCGGTGTAACCCGCGGGGCCGCCACCGATGACGATCAGTTCACGTACGTCGCTCACTGCATGCCTTCTTCCTGTTTTCCGGGCTGTGCGCCCTCACGATAGAGAACGAATCGGAGCCCCGAGGTGTTCCGCGCGCGCCGCCGCGGCAAGCTTAGAATCGGCCCCGGCTAGGCAGAATGGGCGGTATGGCGACAACGATGGTCAGCCTCGACGGTCTGCGCGAGCTCGCGGCTTTCCGTGGCGAGCACGGCTGCGCGATCAGCCTCTACCTGGATCTCGATCCGAGCCGCTCGCCGACCGCAGGCGATACGGCCACCCGCGTCCACTCCCTGCTCGACCTTGCAGCGAAGTCGCACGGCGCGACTCGCCCCGACCTGGCCCACGAGGTGCGCAGCGGCCTGAGAGCCGACTTCGAACGCCTCGAGCAGTTCTTCGACGGCGAGTTCGATCGCGACGGCGCTCACGGCCTGGCCGTGTTCGCGGCGGGCCTCGACAACATCTGGAGCGTGCTCCCGCTGCCGGCGCCGGTGCCCGACGCTGCGCGCGTCGCCGACGACTTCCTCCTCGCTCCCCTCGTTCCGCTCCTTGGACGGGGGCACGGCGCTCTCGTCGCGGTGGTCGGCAGGGAGCAGGGTCGCGTGCTCGCCCTTCGCAAGGGCCGCTTGGAGCCGGTTGCAGACCGAACCGAGGACGTGCCCGGGCGCCACGACCAGGGCGGCTGGTCGCAGGGGCGCTACCAGCGCCACATCGAGAACCTGGCGCAGGAGCACTACCGCACGGTCGCCGAGGAGTTGGACGGACGCTTTCGCCGGCTCGGCCGGCCTCGGATCGTCGTCGTCTGCGGCGAGGAGACGCGTCCCGAGTTCGCCGACACGCTCTCCGCTGAGGTCGGCGATGCGGTGGTCGGCTGGACGACCGCGGAGGCCCATGCGTCCGACAGCGAGCTTTACGACATCGTCCTACCCTGGCTCGAGCAGTGGCGCGCAGCGCGCGAGGGAGAGGCGATCGAGCGCTGGCGTGAGGAGACCGGTAAGAATGCGCGGGGGGTTTCGGGTTGGGCCGCCACGCTCGAGGCCTCCTCCGACGGCCGCGTCGAGCTACTGCTCTACACGGACGGCGTGCAGAGGGACGCGTTTCGCTGTCCCGCGTGCGGGCGCGCCGCGGTCGACGCGACGACCTGCCCGCTGGACGGGACGAGGATGGAGGCGCGCGACGACGGGCTCGATCTTGCGGTGCGCCTGACACTCGCCCATGGCGGAGACGTGCTCGCGGTCGAGCACCGCCAGGATCTCGATCCCGCGGAGGGGATCGGGGCGCTGCTCCGCTTTTAGGCGGCGTCGATAGCCCGGAGCTGCTCGCCCGGCTCGACCAGCTCCGGCGCCTGCAACGGGCGCGTCTGGCGTTCGATGGGCTGTGGCGACGGAATCGCCCCTTCGATGCCGTGTTGTTCGAATCTGCGCGCCTGCACGAGCACGCGAGTCTCGAGGGAGCCCACCGCCGAGTTGTAATGCCCGACGGCGTTGTCGAGCGCTTTGCCGGCGTCGCCGAGGTGCTTCGCCATCGTCGAGATCCGGCCGTAGAGCTCGCGTCCGAGCTCGTGCACCTCACGCGCGCTCTGCGCCACCGTTTCCTGCTGCCAGGTTGCAGCGACGGTGCGAAGGAGAGTGAAGAGTGTCGAGGGTGAGGACAGGATGACTCCTGCCTTCCAGCCATCCTCGCTCAGCATCGCGTCGTGCTCCTGCGCGACGCGAATGAACGTCTCGTCCGGCACGAACATGATCACGAAATCGGGCGACGGCTCGAACTGGCGCCAGTAGCTCTTTTGCGAGAGCTTGCCAAGGTGCTCCCGTACCTGGCGGGCGTGGTTCTGCAGATGAACGATGCGAAGGTCGTCGTCGTCGCACTCGCAGGCGTCGAGATAAGCGGCGAGTGGGGCCTTCGCGTCGACCACCACGTGCTTGCCGCCGGGAATGCGCACCACGAGATCGGGGCGGAGCAGCGAGCCGTGACTGTCACGCGTGGAAGCTTGTTCCTGAAAGTCGCAGTGAGGCAGCATGCCGGCCGCTTCGACGACGTTGCGCAGCTGCACTTCCCCCCACCGTCCGCGTACGTGGGGCGTCCGGAGCGCCTTCACGAGATTGCCGGTCTCGAGCCGCAGCTGCTCGTGCGTGCCCGCCAGCGTCGTCAGGTGCTGCGTGACCGCGCCGTAGGCCTCCTGGCGTACCTTCTCCATGCCGCTCATCTGGCGGTCCATCCGCTCCAGGGAGTCCTTGAGCGGCGCGACGTGGCCGCTGATCTGGGTCTTGGCCACTTCGAGGAAGGACGAGGTCGTCTGCTGGAGAGCCTCGGACGAGAGCGCGCGGAACGCATCCCTCGCCTCCGTCACGACGGCCAGACGCTCCTCGCCGGCCCTCCGCCGGAGCTCCAGCTCGGTCTCGAGCTGCGTCGTACGGCTGCGCGAGACGAGCCAGGCGCAGGCGCCGCCGAGGAGGAGACCGGTGATGAGAGCGAGAATGACCATCGGGCCGACGAACGCTAGAGATGGCGTCGGACGGCAGCGAAATGGCTACGATCCCTCGCCGATGGCCAGGAAAGACCGCGCCCCCAACCCTCCCAAGCGCCCGCAGGCTCCGCAGCGGCGCTCGTCGCCGGCCGATCCGGCCAAGGCGGAGCAGCAGCGGCGCCTCCTCTACCTCGTTGCGGGCGCGGGCGTCGTCGCCCTCGCAGTCGTGCTCGGAGTCGTGTTCCTCGCGGGCGGTGGCGGCGGGGGTGGCGAGCGAGCGGCGCTCGAGAGCGCAGGTTGCACCCTGCAGAGCTTCCCCGCGCTGTCGAACAAGCCCGACCACTCCGACGTGCCGACTCTCGCGACGAAGCCGAAGTGGAACTCGATGCCCCCGACGAGCGGGCCGCACTACGGCCAGTGGGCGGTCTGGGGCTCCTATGACGAGCCGATCCCGCTCGTGCAGACGCTGCACAACCTCGAGCACGGCGGCATCGTCATCCACTACGGCCCGGACGTCCCGAAGGCCGATGTGGACAAGCTGAAGAGCTGGTTCGTCGACACCGACGACCCCAACGGGATCGTCATCGTTCCGCTGGCCTCGAACGGAAGCAAGATCACGCTCTCGGCCTGGACTGCTCCCGACGCCACCACGGGCACACGCGATCGTGGCCGCGGTTGGCTGGCCACGTGCAAGAAGTTCAACCAGGGCGCGTTCGAGGCGTTCATCGAGGAGCACCGGTACAAGGGCCCGGAGCGGATTCCGCCCGAGCAGTTAGCCCCCGGCACCTAGAGCCGCCGGCCTCGGCCGGGGTGGCGGAATGGGCAGACGCGGCCGACTTAAAATCGGCTGGCCTCGCGGCCGTGCGGGTTCGACTCCCGCCCCCGGCATTCAAAACTAGACTCCGGCGGTGGCTCGGATCGAGGAAACCGCTGCACAGACGCACCTCGAATGGGACACGCCACTGTTCGGGACCGCGATCGCACAGTACGAGCTCGCGCTGCCCTTCGCGGACGTATCCGACGCGGTCGCGGAGCGCCTGCGCTATCCGGAGCGGGCGGTCATGTTCTCGGTTCCGGTGCGAATGGACGACGACCGGCGCGTCGTCTTCGCCGGGTATCGCGTCCAGCACTCCTCGGTGCTCGGCCCGACCAAGGGTGGGATCCGCTACGACCCCGAGGTGACGCTCGGCGAGTGCGCTGCGCTGGCCGTCTGGATGACCTGGAAGTGCGCGCTCCTGCGGCTTCCCTACGGCGGCGCCAAAGGCGGCGTGCGCTGCAACCCGCACCAGATGTCCCCGCGAGAGCTGGAGGGAATGACCCGTCGCTTCACCTCCGAGTTGCTGCCGATCATCGGGCCGCAGGAGGACATCCCGGCTCCGGACATGGCGACGAACGAGCAGACGATGGCCTGGATGATGGACACCTACTCGATGCAGGTTGGTCACGCGGTGCCGGAGATCGTGACGGGGAAGCCGATCGCGATCGGCGGGTCGGTCTTTCGGCACGAGGCGACCGGCGCGGGCGTGGTCATGGTGACGGCCCGCGCGTGCGAGCGGCTCGGCTGGAACCTCGCCGAGCAGCGCTGCGTCGTGCAGGGCTTCGGGAACGTCGGCGGCATCGCCGCACACGAGCTCGTCGATCGCGGCTCCACCGTGATCGCCGTCTCCGACGCGACCGGGGGCGTGTACGACGGGAACGGCCTCGACGTCCACGCCATGAGCGACTTCGCGCGTGAGCACGGGTCGCTCGAGGACTGGGAGGGAGGCACCCGCATCTCGAACGCCGAGCTGCTCGAGCTTCCGTGCGACATCCTCGTCCTCGCGGCGCGCGAGGATCAGGTGACCGAGGAGAACGCCCACCGGATCCAGGCGCGGCTCATCTCGGAGGGTGCCAACGGGCCCACGTCACTGGAGGCCGACGCGATCCTGGCCGACCGCGGCATCCCGATCCTGCCGGACATTCTCACGAATGCCGGTGGGGTCACGGTCTCGTACTTCGAGTGGGTGCAGGACCTCGGCCGACTCTTCTGGGGGCGCGACGAGATCCGCGGGAAGCTCGAAGAGAAGATGAACGACGCTTTCGACCGGGTCTGGCAGATCTCGCTGGAGCGCGGGATCACGCTGCGCACCGCCGCGCTCGTGGCCGGCATACGTGAAGTGGCGAGCGCGCTCGACGCGCGCGGCCTCTATCCATAATTCGACGATGGAGCGTGCGAAGGATGCCATGGTCGCCGACCCGCCGATGCTCGACGGGGAAGCGAGCGCACAGCAGGCCGGGGAGGCGCTCAGCCGTCCAGAGGTGCGGGCGGTGTTCGTCAGCGACGGGGGTGGCCGGCTGCTCGGCGTCGTGACACGGAAGACGCTCGTGCGCGAGGTCGTCGCGGCCGGCCGCGACCCGCGTGCGACGAAGCTGGGGGAGATTGCTGAGGTACCGCTGAACACGATCGGCTCGGACCTGCCGCTCGACGAGGCGTTCCACTTCCTCGAGGAGCAGGACCTCGACCGCGTGCCGGTGCTGGAGGACGGCAGGCTGGTCGGCGTGCTGTCGCGAGCGGTGCTGCAGAGGCGGCTGGCGGAGGACGAGCCCCCGCAGGAGGAAGAGGGCTAGCAGCAGGTGTAGGCGCCGGGAGGGGCAGCGCCTTCTTCCGGCGCGGGGAGCTCGGCGGCCGCGAGCGCTGCGCCGTGCAGGATGTCGCGCTCGCTGGCCTCGATCGAATCAAGGCCGTAGAAGTCGAGGATCTCGGTGAGGATCGCCGCGCCGGCAACGATCACGGACGCCCGCCCCGGCTCGACGATTTGCGCCCGCTCCTCGATCGTCATCCGGGCCAAGCGTGAAGTCTGCTGGGCCACGCTCTCGGCTGCGATCCGATGCCCGTGGATGCGCCGGGGGTCATAGACGGAGAGGTCGAGGTCGAGCGCCGCGATCGTCGTCACGGTCCCGGCGACCCCGGTCGCCTGCGCGGCGTCAGCCGGCGGCAGCAGGGCTCGCACGTGTGCACGCACCGCTCCGACGTCCTCCCCGAAACGCTCGGTGAGCCGCACGCAGCCGATGTCGAGGCTCGTGCGCAGATCGGTGCCGACGACCTGGAGCTCGGTCGAGCCCCCGCCGATGTCCACGACGAGCGTGCCCGGCTCGACGGGCCCGATTCCGCGCAGTGTCAGCGCCGCCTCCTCGTCGCCGTTGAGCAGGCGAGTCGTGAAGCCGTAGCTCCACTCGATCTCGCCGAGGAACGCCTCGCCGTTCTCGGCGTCGCGAACGGCGCTCGTCGCGATGCACAGCGTTCGCTCTGCACCGAGCGCTTCGAGCTCGCGGCGGTAGTCCGAGAGGACGTTGCGGACGCGCGCCATCGGAAGCGGCAGCAGCCGGCGGCGGCGGTCGACGCCTTCGCCGAGCCGCGTGATCGCGAGCCGGCGAACGACTTCCTCCAGCTTTCCGTTCGTGTCCGCGACGAGGAGCCGAGTCGAGTTCGTCCCCAGGTCGACGGAGGCGACTCTCACTTCCGGGGCACGACGGCGGTGACGCGTCCGACGGCCGCGCGCACGTCTGCGAGAGCGGATGTCAGGACGTTGAGCCGCGCGCGCGAGGCCCGCAGACGGGCCAGCGATGCCTCCAGTCTCGTCCCGCTCTCGGCGGCCAGCTCGAGGTGCCGCTCGATCCCTCCAGCCGCTGCAGCGATGCGGTCGAGCTCGCTGCTCATCGAGCTACCGAACCGTTTGAACGTCCGGAAGACCTCGAGCCCTTGCAGCGTTGAATAGATCGCAGCCGCCACGGTCACGACGAGAGCGAAGATGAGCGCGAGCCAGACGATCGCCATTGCGAGAAGGCTACCAACGGTGTTTGAATGACCCGGATGTCGCGCGTCAGGATCTTGCTGGCGAGACGGGACGGAGTTGCACAGCTCGCCGTCGTGCTGGGGGCGTTCGGAGCGTACGAGGTGGCGAGGGTCGCGATGAAGCCGGACTGGTCGCGCGCGTTCGAGAACGCGAACCGGATCGAGTCGGTGGAGGACGCGCTCGGCTTCGCGTGGGAGCAGTCGCTGCAGCGCGCGTTCCTCGCCGTGCCCGACCTGATCTCCGCGCTCAACGTCTTCTACTTCGTCGGTCACTTCCTCCTGACTGGGATCTTCTTCCTGTGGCTCTATCACCGCTCGCGCGAGGGCTTCCGCAGCTTTCGTGACGGCTTCCTCGCAGCCACCGCCCTGGCGCTCGTGATCCACTGGCTCTACCCGACTGCGCCCCCGCGGCTGGCGGGTATCGGCCTGGAGGACACGCTGCTCATGTTCTCCGGCATCGACATCGGCTCGCCGACGTCCTCCGCTCTCTCGAACCCGGTCGCGGCCGTGCCCTCGTTGCACGCCGCGTATGCGCTCGGGGTCGGCATCGGCGTCATCCGTTATGCGCGCTCCCACCTGGCACGGCTCGCGGGTGGCATCTATCCACCGCTCGTGGTGCTCACCATCGTCGTCACGGGCAACCATTTCCTACTCGACGCGATCGCGGGCATGGTTGTCCTCGGAGCAGGGTTTCTCGTCGTGCGGAGTGTCCGGCGCCGTCCGGAGCACCCCCGTGCATGTGCAGCCTGACCCCTTCCGGCGCTCGCGGACGCTCAAGCCCTTCGCTACACTGAACGCCGCGTCGCGGGGTGGAGCAGCCAGGTAGCTCGCCGGGCTCATAACCCGGAGGTCGCAGGTTCAAATCCTGCCCCCGCTACTGGAAAAGCCCCGGAAACGGGGCTTTTCTCGTTCGAACGGCTGAAGTGCGCAGAGATTCTTTTGCGGAGTTTTTTGCCCGGCACCGGCCGAGCGCGGCCGGAAACCGCGCCTCAGGCGAGAGCACGCCTTCCCACTGAGGCGGTCTCTCACTCGACGAAGCACGCCTCGCGGCGCGCGCGGCACCTCAGGCGAGGAAGCGGGCGCGGTCGATGAGGCCGTCGCTGCAGAGCGTCGCGGCCCGTCGACATCACGTTCCCGTCTTCGTCCTCGACCACGACCTTCTCCGCGAAGCAGACAACGAAGCTCTCCGGTCGCCCGAGGCAGCGTGAGTCCGAGTTCGACGAAGAACCCAAGCGCACGTGTTGCCGTGGTGGCTCGTGTGTCACCTCAATCGCAGGTGCTGTCGACCAGGGCTCGAGCGACTCTGGTTTCGAGTTGGGCGGGGTACCGCTGCACACCCGCGGGTAGGTCGGCGATACGCCCCTTGAGGATCGCGTCGAGACCGAGCAGCATGATCGCCGCGAAGGGGTCGAACAGTTGCGGTGCTGCAGTGCCCAAACCGGCCGCCAGGTTCACGAGGCTGCCCCGGTTGAGCAGATGCACGCGTCGGCCGTTCACTTCATACCGTTCGAGATGTCGACGCAGGTCGGTGCGGGGGTGCTGATTCAGCCAGTCGACGTCGATCTCACGGTGGCTGTGGCCGACGTTCATGAGGATTGCGCCGTCGGGGAGGCGCTCGATCTGTGCCGCTCCGACTACGCCATCGAAACCGGTCGCGGTCACAATCACGCTGGCTCGACGAACGGCGTCATCGAAGTCGGCGACGCGGCAGCCGTGGTGCTGCGCCTGGACCAGCCGAACCGGGTCGAGGTCGACGACCGTGACGTTGGCGCCCAGATCGCGGGCGCGCAGCGCAACGCCCTGACCAACGGGGCCGAACCCGACCACGACGATCTCGCGGCCGTACAGCGACAGGCCCGTTATGGCCGCGAACGCCGGCCAGGTCTCAGCGCCGACATGATGCCGGTTGTGAATGAGTTCCTTGAGCGCGATCCCGTTCCAGTCCAAGACCGGGAATGGGATATCGAGGCCCGCCAGGCGGTGCAAGCCGGTCGTGGTGGCCTCGAGCGCACCGGCGGGCCGGTGGCCCGCTGCTGCTGTCGTCACGATCAGCTCACCGCCCATGTCGCACAGCGCGTCGGCTGGTTCGTTCGCGAGCCAAGCCAGTGCGTCGGCGTACTCGACGGCAGACATTCCGGCGTGGCCGCGGATCTCGACACCCATCGAGGCGAGGTGCGTTGCGGTGCGGTCGTCGGTGCTGTCCGGGTTGCATGGCGCCATTCGGACTCGGGCCCCGGCCCGGAGGAGCGGGCCGACGATGCAGATGCTGTCGGGCATGATGTGCTGGCGACACGCCACGGTGCGGCCCGATAGGTCCGAGGCCGCGACCTCCGCGCCGAACGCGGTGGTGATCGGGTTAGTCCACGCGATCCATTCAAGCTCTGGGGTGTCCACGGCTCCACTACATCATGGGAGCACCGATCACGTCACCGAGGCTCTACGGATCGGCTGCCGGGCCTCGCCTCGGAATTGATTCAGGCGTCATTTGCGAACACTGGCCCCGGCCATGCCACCATTCAAGGCCTACGGCGGCCACCAGACCAGGACTGTCGCGATCAGTAAGACGGTGTTGAGAACCAACGCGAGCCGTAGAAGCCATCGGCGCGGCGCCGACCTCAAGCCAATGGCAACACAGGACAGGCCGACAGGCGCGAGGAATCCGCTGAGGCTCCAGCTCGGGAACCACATCAGAACTCCCACCGCACCGACCAATGCGCCAAGCCCTGCCCATGGGCGTGGCTGCGCTGGTGGCGCCCTACGAATTTGCGAAACGGACATCTGGAGCCGGTGTTACCCGACGCAGAACGAACCCGTACCCTGGTTGGAACCACCCACTCCCTCAGACGTCATTCCCGAACACTGGCCCATGTGGCCGTTCGACGCCAGAGAGGCGGGAACGGAGTCTCGGTTTTCAGCCCGTTATCGCGTCAGTCCACCCGGCGTTTCGTGCGCGCCACCAACTTCCGATGCGGCAGATTCGGGTGACCCTGAGCAATGTGTCCCGAAGTGCCAGGTAGCCGCGACGCCGCGCGCGGATGCACTAGGTTTCAGTGCGGCCGGTTCGCTTGACGATCCCCAGGCGCGGCCTCACACTGTGGGCGGCGTGGCCGTCGTCGAGCACCTCATCCCCGAAAACGAGCAGGCACGCCTCGAGGCGGTCCGCCGCTACGGGATCCTCGACACGCCGCCTGACGGGGCGTTCGACCGGATCACGCGCATCGCCGCCGCGATCCTCGACGTGCCGATCTCGATCGTGAGCATCGTCGATCACGACCGGATCTGGTTCAAGTCGACACAGGGGCTCGACGGCGTCGAGCAGATCGGCCGCGACCCCGGACTGTGCGCGTCGGCGATCTTGTCTGACACGACATGGGTCGTCAACGACGCAAAGGTCGATCCGCGCACGTTGGCGAATCCGCTCGTAGCAGGAGAATTCGGTCTCCAGTTCTACGCCGGCAGCGCGCTGCGCACGCACGACGGCTACAACCTCGGAACGCTATGCGTGATCGACAAGAATCCGCGCGAGCTCACCGACGAGCAAGCACGCATGCTCGACGACCTCGCGGCGGTCGTCGTCGACGAGCTCGAGCTACGTCTTGCCGTTCGCCAGCAGGCGCGCCACTCGACCGAAATCAACGACGACGTCGTCCAATCGCTCTCGCTCGCGAAGGCGTCGTTCCAGGTCGGTGAGCCCGAACAGGCGATGGCGGCGCTCGATTCAGCGCTGAAAGCGAGCAAGCGGATCCTTGCGGAGCTTGCCGAAGACGCACACGACCTGCGCCGCACCACCGCCACCGGCTAGCTGCCATCGCCGCAGACGCCGGCGACCGCTTCCACGACGTCCTGGATGTTCGTGCCCTTCTCGATGAACAACGCCGCACCGCCCTCGCGGGCGCGCTTGCGGAAGGTGTCGGACGCGACGCCCGTGAGCATCACGACCTTCGTCTCGGGGGACGCAGCATGGATCAACGGCAGCGCCTCGAGGCCGTCGAGCACGGGCATCGCGATGTCGAGCACGAGCACGTCCGGCCGTAGCTCCTCCACGAGGTCGACCGCTTCCTGCCCATTTGCCGCCTCGCCGACAACGACCAGTCCGGGCTCCAGATCGAGCACGGCGCTGACGATCTTGCGGTAGCCGGGCTGGTCGTCGCAGACCATCACACGGCAC
>DATLDK010000120.1:0-2322 GCA_035525905.1 Gaiellaceae bacterium
TCAGCTGATCGAACTGATTGAGTCGGAGCAGGTCAAGGCGCTCGTCGAGCGCTCCGAAGAGCGTGGGTTCATCGAGCCCACCGAGTTCGAGGCGTTCGTGCTCGAGCACGACCTCAACGACGAGGAGCAGGAGCAGCTCACGCGGGAGTTGGAGACGCTCGGCCTGGAGGTCGGGCAGTCGCGCGGGGCAAAGGACAAGGACAAGGAGAAGGACGTCGAGAAGGACAAGGACGACGAGCCGGCGCCCGTCGCAGCCGTCGCGACCGGAGCCGCGGACAGCCTCCAGCTCTTCCTCGCCGACGTCGGCCGCCACAAGCTGCTGAACGCCGCCCAGGAGGTCCAGCTGGCGAAGCTGATCGAGCGCGGCGACGTCGTCGCCAAGCGGATGATGATCGAGTCGAACCTCCGGCTCGTCGTCTCGATCGCCAAGGGCTACCGCGGCCTCGGCGTGCCGTTCCTCGACCTGATCCAGGAGGGGACGCTCGGCCTCAACCGCGCAGTCGAGAAGTTCGACTGGCGCCGCGGCTTCAAGTTCTCCACCTACGCGACCTGGTGGATTCGCCAGTCGGTGCAGCGCGCCGTCGCGAACCACGCCCGGACGATCCGCGTCCCGGTGCATGTCGTCGAGCGCCAGCAGAAGCTGTCGCGCGCGGCGCGCCGGCTCGAGGTCGAGCTGGGCCGGGAGGCAACGAAGGAAGAGCTCGCGGAGGCCACCGGCCTGCCGATCCAGCACGTCGACGAGGCGCTCGGCGCCGCCCATGCATCGGTCTCGCTGAACCAGACGGTCGGCGCGGACGACGAGGGCGAGCTGGGCGACCTGTTCGCCGACCGCGAGGCCGCCGACCCGTTCGACGAGGCGGAGGAGTCGCTGCGCAAGCAGGGCGTCCGCCGCGCGCTCGACGCGCTCCCGGAGCGCGAGCGCCGGATTCTCGAGCTGCGCTTCGGGTTCGAGGGCGAGCCGTGGACGCTCGAGGCGATCGGGCACGAGCTCGATCTGACGAGAGAGCGCGTCCGCCAGCTCGAGGGCCAGGCGCTCTCGCGGCTCGCGGCGCTGCGCGACCTGGCCTCCCTCGCCGCCTAGGCGACCAGCACCGAGCTAACTCCCGAAGGGCGGCTGCTGCCGCCCTTCGTCGTTCCCCGAGCTTTTCTTTCCCCGGAACGTGATTTACTCCGGCTGAACCCGGGGGTGCCGGATTGAAAGGAGCTCAATTTGAGAGTCAAGTGGAATAGGCTTGCGCTGTTGCTCGTGGTCGCCATGCTCGCCTTCGCGGCGGGCTGCGGCGGCGACGACGAGTCGAGCGGCGACGGCACGACCACGGAAGCCGCAGGCGGTGCGACGGGCGGCACGCTCGTCTTCGCCGGCGCGTCCGACCCGGTCGTGCTCGACGGCGCACTCGTCTCCGACGGCGAGTCGCTGCGCGTGATCGACCAGATCTTCGAGACGCTCGTCGGCCTGAAGCCGGGCACGACGGAGCTCGAGCCTTCGCTCGCGACGAGCTGGGAAGCGTCGGAGGACGGCCTCGAGTGGACGTTCCAGCTCCAGGAGGGCGTCACCTTCCACGACGGTGAGCCCTTCAACGCCGAGGCGGTCTGTTACAACTTCGACCGCTGGTACAACTTCACCGGGTCGTTCCAGAACCCGAGTGCGTCGTACTACTGGCAGACGGTGTTCGGCGGCTTCGCCAAGACCGATCCGAAGAGCGGCGCACCGGCCGACAGCCTCTACAAGAGCTGCACGGCCAACGGTGAGAACGAGGTCGTGCTCAGCCTGACGAAGGCGTCCTCGTCGTTCCTCGGAGCGCTGTCGCTGACGGCGTTCGCGATCGCCAGCCCGAAGGCGCTGCAGGAGTTCGGCGCCGACGAGGGTGAGGTCGACGCGGACGGCATCTTCCATCCGACCGGCAAGTACGGCACCGAGCATCCGACGGGCACCGGCCCGTTCAAGTTCGAGTCGTGGACGGTCGGGGACAGGCTCGTGCTCGCCCGCAACGACGACTACTGGGGCGACAAGGCCAAGCTGGACAAGGTGATCTTCCGGCCGATCGCCGACAACGCGGCGCGCTTGCAGGCGCTGCAGAACGGCGAGATCGACGGCTACGACCTGGTCGAGCCGCAGGACATCCCGACGATCGAGGGCGACGAGAGCCTGCAGCTGCTGAACCGGCCGGCGTTCAACGTCGCCTATGTCGGCATCAACCAGTCGATCCCGCCGATGGACAAGCTCGAGGTGCGGCAGGCGCTCGCACACGGCCTGAACCGGCAGGAAGTCGTCGACTCGTTCTACTCGGGCCGCGGCCAGGTGGCGAAGGAGTTCATGCCGCC
>DATLDK010000124.1:0-9255 GCA_035525905.1 Gaiellaceae bacterium
GCTCCGACCGTCTGCGGTCTAGCCGGCTTCCTTCGCCTGCTGGCGTGCCTCGAGTTGCTTCTGGCTCTTCGAGGGGCTGATCTTGACCACTCCCCACGTCACCGCGGCGGCGAGGCTGACGATCGCGGTCATGTAGACGACGAGGAGGATGAGGCCGAGGACTGTGTCCATGCAGCCGTAGAATAGCCGCGTGCCGAGAGCGTGCGTCATCGTGCTCGACGCCGTCGGTGCGGGAGAGTTGCCGGACGCGGCCTCGTACGGGGACGAGGGGTCGAATACGCTCGGCAACGTCGCCCGCGCCGTCGGCGGCCTAGACCTGCCCGCGCTCGAGGCCCTCGGCCTCGGCAACGTGATGCCGCTCGAGGGCTGCCCCCCGCAGCCCGGGGCGCCGGCGGTCGCGGGAAGGCTGCTCGAGCGCTCGAAGGGCAAGGACACGACCACGGGGCACTGGGAGCTGATGGGGATCGTCACGGCGACGGCCATGCCGACCTACCCGCACGGGTTCCCGCACGACGTCATCGACCCCTTCATGCACCGGACCGGCCGCGGCGTCGTCGGCAACAAGCCGGCCTCCGGGACGGACATCATCCAGGAGCTCGGCGAGGAGCATCAGCAGACGGGAAAGTGGATCGTCTACACGTCGGGGGACTCCGTCTTCCAGATCGCCGCGCACGAGGGGACGATCCCCCTCGAGGAGCTCTACGAGGGCTGCAGGATCGCCCGCGAGATCCTGACGGGCAAGCACGCAGTCGGCCGCGTGATCGCGCGCCCCTTCGCCGGCGAGCCGGGGAGCTACGAGCGTACGCCCAACCGGCACGACTTCTCCCTCGAGCCACGTAGGCCCAACTATCTGTCCGCAATTCGCGACGCCGGCCACACCGTGCAGGGCGTCGGGAAGATCAGCGACATCTTCGCCGGCTGCGACGTCGACGGGTCGTTCCCGACGAAGTCGAACGTCGACGGGATCAACAAGACGGTGGAGCTCCTGCAGCAGCTCGACAACGGCTTGATATTCGTCAACCTCGTCGAGACCGACATGCTCTGGGGCCACCGCAACGACCCGGTCAACTTCCACCGCTGCCTGCAGGACTTCGACCGGCGCCTCGAGGACATCCTCGAGGCGCTGCGGCCGGGGGACCTGCTGATCGTCACGTCCGACCACGGCTGCGATCCGACGACACCTTCGACCGACCACTCGCGCGAGCACGCACTCCTGCTCGCCTATGCCGTCGGTAGGAACGCGGCCGGCCACGTCCACGAGGGTGAGTTCGCCGACGTGGGCGCCACCGTCAACGCCTGGCTGGGTGGCAAGGCGCCCGGCCGGGGTGTTCCGGGCCGGCCGATCCTCGAGCCATGAAGCTCGACAACCCGCTCGTCGTCCAGTGGGAGTACGCGAGCGAGGAGCGTCTCGCGAAGCGGAATCGAACCTACCGCGAGCTCTCCGAGGGAGTGATCGCCGAAGACGCCGCGTTCGACGCCGTCGGCGAAGTAAAGCCGGAGCGGTTCCTCGACACCGGCTGCGGGATGGGCGAGCTCGCGGAGCGCGTTCAACAGGAGCTCCAGGCCACCGTCGCCGCGGTCGACATCTCGCCGCGCATGGTCGAGCTGACCCGTGCCCGCGGCGTCGACGCGCAGGTCGCCGACATCCAGGAGCTCCCGTTCGACACCGGGTCGTTCGACTGCGTCGCGGCGAACTGGGTGCTGCACCACGTCCCAGATCTCCAGCGCGGGGTCGGCGAGCTAGCGCGCGTGCTGCGGCCCGGCGGGCGTCTCGTGGCCGCCACGCTCGGCGACGCAAACATGCAGGAGCTCTGGGACTTCCTCGGCGGCGAGGTGACCGCCAACCTCACGTTCGGCTACGGCAACGGCGCGGCCGCGCTCGCCAGCCACTTCACGGAGATCGAGCGGCGCGACGCCGACGGCACGGTCATCTTCCCCGACAAGGCCTCGATGCACGAGTTCGTGGCCGCCACCACCAGCCGCTCACACCTGACCGATCGCATCCCCGAGCTCGCCGAGCCCTTCCAGACGAGGACCAGGCACTGCGTCTTCGTCGCCGTGAAGCCGTGACCATCCGCCCGGCGGAGCTGATCGAGCGCAAGCGGAACGGCGAGGAGCTTGCCGGCGCCGAGATCTCGGAGCTGATCCTCGGGTACGCCCGGGGAGAGATCCCGGACTACCAGCTCGCGTCTTTTTGCATGGCCGTCTACTTCCGCGGGATGACGGGCGCGGAGACCTTCGCCCTCACGGACGCGATGATCGCGAGCGGCCGCACGCTCGATCTCGGCGCAGCCCTCGGGCGCAAGGTCGTCGACAAGCACTCGACGGGCGGCGTCGGCGACAAGACGACGATCGCGGTCGGACCGATCGTCGCCGCTTGCGGCGTGCCGGTGGGGAAGATGAGCGGTCGCGGCCTCGGCCACACGGGCGGCACCCTGGACAAGCTGGAGGCGATCCCCGGCTTCGTCGTCGATCTCTCCGTTGAGCGGTTCGTCGCGCAGGTCAAGGAGGTCGGCCTGGCCATCGTCGGACAGACGGCGGATCTGGTGCCCGCCGACAAGCAGCTGTACGGGCTGCGGGACGTGACCGCGACAGTCGACATCCTGCCGCTGATCGCATCGTCGATCATGTCGAAGAAGATCGCGGGTGGGGCGGACGCGATCGTGCTCGACGTGAAGGTCGGCGACGGCGCGTTCATGAAGACGATCGAGGACGCGCGGGCGCTCGCGGAGACGATGCTCGAGCTCGGGCGGCACGCGAACCGCGAGGTCGTCTGCCTGCTCACCGACATGGATCAGCCGCTCGGCGCGGCGGTCGGAAACGCGCTCGAGATCGCCGAAGCTCGCGACACGATCCGCGGACAGGGCCCACCCGACTTCACCGAGCTCGTGCTCGATGCGTGCGCCCGCCTGCTTGCGCTTTCGGACCTGGGAATCGACGCCGAGGAGGGGAGACGCCGTGCGGAGGCGGCCGTCGGAGACGGATCTGCGCTGGAGGTCTACGAGCGGTGGATCCGGGCCCAGGGCGGCAACCCCGATCCGGGTGCTCTGCCGGTCGCGCCGTTCGTCCTCCCGGTCCGGGCGCCGCGCGGCGGCTCCGTCACCGCGCTCGGCGCCATCGCGGTGGGCGTTGCCGCACTCCACCTCGGCGCCGGACGCCGAGCCAAGGGCGACGAGATCGATCCCGCGGTGGGCGTCGTCTGCACTGCGAAGCGCGGTGCGCGCGTCGCGGCAGGGGACGTTCTGGCCGAGGTCCACGCCCGCGACGAGGCGAGCGGAGCGGACGGAGTTGCGGCGGTCCTCGCCGCGTACGAGCTCGGCGACGAGCCGCCCCGCCGGCATTCGATCCTGCTCGACGTCGTGGGCTGATGATCCGCCGCGAGCGCCACGAGGACGAAGCCGAGATTTCGCGTCTGATCGACGCCGCTTTCGGCGACCGCGCCACGTCTGCATTTGCCGAGCAGATCCGCGCTTCGGCGGGCTACGTCCCGGAGCTCGCGTTCGTCACGGAGGAGCAGGGCGAGATCGTGGCGCACACGATGCTCAGCCGGGTTCGGCTCGCCGGCCCGGACGTCGACGTGCTGATTCTGACGCCGATGTCGGTGCGGCCCGACCGGCAACGCCAGGGTGTCGGGCGCGCGCTCGTCGAAGCAGCTCTAGCTGCCGCGGACGACTGCGGCGAGCCGATCGTCCTCGTGGAAGGGGTACCGTCGTACTACCCGCAGTTCGGCTTCTGCTCGGCGACCGAGCTCGGGCTCGAGCGGCCCGATCCGAGGATCCCCGAGGCCGCCTGGATGGTCCGTCCGTTGGAGGCGTACGACCCGTCGCTTCGCGGCCAGGTCGTCTATCCGCCCTTCTTCCCGCCGCCGCCCGGTCATGCCTGAGCTGCCCGAGGTGGAGACCGTCCGTCGGGGGATCGCACCGGCGCTCGAGGGCAGGACGCTGGAGTACGTGGAGATCAGCGACCTTCGGTTGACGCGGCCGGAGGATCCGCTCTACGTGGCCGCCGAGCTGACGGGCGAGCGGGTCGTGCACGTCGATCGCCGCGGCAAGTATCTGATCGTGCGCTTCGCCTCCGGCCGAGCGCTCCTGATCCATCTCCGCATGACCGGCAGCCTGCTGCGCGACCCTGCGGGAAACTCGCACCTGCGGGCCGTGCTGCGCCTCGACGACGGCAGCGAGGTGGGCTACCGGGACGTGCGCCGCTTCGGCACGTGGCTCCTGCTCGAGCCGGGGGAGCTGGAGCCGTATCTCGGCGCCCGAGTGGGCGAGGAGCCGCTCGTGGCGGCGTTCACCGCGAAGGGGCTGGGGGAGCGTCTCGAGGGCAGGAGGGCGCCACTCAAGGCGGCTCTGCTCGACCAGCGGACGCTCGCCGGGCTGGGGAACATCTACGTCGACGAAGCGCTCTGGTACGCACGCCTGCATCCGCTGCGTCCGGCAGGGTCGCTCGACCGCGAGGAGCTCCGCCGCCTCCACCGCGCGATCCGCAAGGCGCTCGAGCTGGGCATCGCGCGCCAGGGCTCGACGCTGACCGACTATCGCCTCCCGGATGGCTCGTCGGGCTCGATGCAGAAGGAGTTCAAGGCCTACGGGCGGGTCGACGAGCCCTGCGACCGCTGCGCCACGCCTCTGGAGAAGATCCGGGTGGGCGGGCGCGGGACGTCCTTCTGCCCCAACTGCCAGCGCCGCTAAGCGGCGAGGCTGTCGTCGAGCGCGCCCGACCGGTCGAGCCGCCACAGCTCGGTGTAGCCGCCGACCGGTGTGCCGTCGATCAAGATCTGCGGCACCGTCCGGCCCCCGGTCAGGTCGAACAGGTTGCGACGGAAGGCTGGATCGTCGTCCAGGGAGATCTCGTCGTAGTCGATCCCCTTCGCGTCGAGGAGCGCCTTCGCGCGGACGCAGTAGCCGCACCAGCGAGTCGTATAGATCTGAATCCGGCTCATTGTGGGTTAAAACGTGGACGGCGCCCGATCCGTTCCTGTCGGGTGCGGCCTCTAGACTCGGAGGATGGCGCGGACGTACAGGACGGATGCGGTCGTGCTGCGCTCTTTTCGGCTCGGGGAAGCGGATCGAGTCCTCCACGTCTACACGGCTGAGCGTGGCCGGGTGGGCGCGGTCGCCAAGGGCGTGCGCCGCACGAAATCGCGTTTCGGCGGCCGTCTCGAGCCGCTTTCGCACGTGGAGCTGATGCTGCACCAGGGCTCGGGCGAGCTCCAGACGGTGACGGGAGCCGACCTCCGCTCGTCCCATCACGAGTCGCGCGAGGATCCCTACCGGCTCGCGGTCGGGCTGATCGGAGCGGAGGCGATGCTACGGCTCTTCACCGAGCAGGAGGCGAACGCGCGGGCGTTCACGGCGCTGACGCGATTCCTCGACCGACTGGACGTGACCCCCTCGCTCGCACCCGCCAAGCCCGCGCTCGACCCGCTCGTGCTCTCCCTCCAGCTGAAGCTGCTCTGGGTATCGGGATACATGCCGCACCTCGAAAGCTGCGTCGAGTGCGGCGCCGTCGCTGACCTCGTCGGCTACATGCCTGCCGCCGGCGGCGCGGTCTGCCGCGACTGCGGTCCGGGGTCGATCGCGCTCTCACCGGAGGGCGTGCGGGCGATCCAGACGCTCGTTGCGACACCGCTCGCCGATGCGGGTCGAGCCGGGCTGACCGAAAGCCGCGCTCGCGAGGCGCTCGCGATCGTCCGCGCCTCGTACGAGTATCAAGGCGGCTTTCGCCTGCGGACGCTCTCGGCGTGAACCGGGCGATCGCGGGAGGCTACGAGCTCGACGACGACACGGCACGGATCGATCGCGAGGCTGTGCACCGCTTCATCTCCCAGGAGTCGTACTGGGCCAGTGGCCGTCCGCGCGCCACGATGGAGGAGCTGATCCACCGCGCGGCGAGGAATGTCGGTCTGTACACGCCCGACGGCTCTCTGGTCGGCTACTCGCGCACGATCGACGCGCCCGATGCAGGACTCGTCTACCTCGCGGACGTCTTCGTGCTACCCGGCCATCGCGGCGCGGGTCGCGGCGTCGAGCTCGTGCGCTTCACCGTGGACGAAGGGCCGTATGCGGATCGCCGCTGGATCCTCCACACGGCCGATGCGAAGGGGCTCTACGAGAAGTTCGGTTTCGCGCCGGGCGAGCGCCTCCTGGAGCGGCCGGCTTCCTAGGCGGGCTTCGGGGAGCGCCAGTCGGCGGCGAGAAGCTCGCCGAGCTTCAACCGGACGCCGCCGAGCGGCAGACGCTCCTGCTCGAGAGAGTCGCGGTCGCGCACGGTGACCGTGTCGTCCTCGAGCGTCTGCTCGTCGATCGTCAGCCCGTACGGGGTTCCGATCTCGTCCTGCCGCCGGTAGCGGCGGCCGATCGCGCCGCTGTCGTCGTACTCGACGCTGTAGTGACGCCGGAGCTCCTCGTAGAGCCCCCGCGCCTTCTCGACCATCGCGGTGTCCTTGCCGATCAGCGGCAGCACGGCCGCCTTCACGGGCGCGAGTTGCGGGTGCAGGCGCAGGACCGTGCGCTCGCGGTCGGCGACGACCTCCTCGTCGTACGCGTCGATCAGGAACGTCAGCATCGAGCGGTTGACCCCGAGGGCGGGCTCGATCACGTGCGGGACGAAGCGCTCGCCCGTGCCTGGGTCGACCCACTCGAGCTTCGTGCCCGAGGCGTCCGTGTGCTGCGTCAGGTCGTAGTCGCCGCGGTTCGCGATTCCCTCGAGCTCCGACCAGCCGATCGGAAACAGATACTCGATATCGCTGGTCGCGCTCGAGTAGTGCGAGAGCTCATCGGCGTCGTGCGGCCGGAGCCGCAGATGGCTCTCGCGTACGCCGTAGCGCTTGTGCCAGTCGAGCCGCTCCTCGACCCAGTAGCGGAACCACTCGTCGGCGTCGCCAGGCGGCACGAAGTACTCCATCTCCATCTGCTCGAACTCGAGCGTGCGGAAGATGAAGTTCCCCGGCGTGATCTCGTTCCGGAACGACTTTCCGACCTGCGCGATCCCGAACGGGGGCTTCCGGCGCGCAATCGACGCGACGTTCTTGAAGTTGATGAAGATGCCCTGTGCCGTCTCGGGGCGGAGGTAGACGTCGACCCCCGACTCCTCCATGGCCCCGACGCGGGTCTGGAACATGAGGTTGAACTGCCGCGCGTCGGTGAGGTCGCACTCGTCGGTCTCGCCCGGCTTCTTGCTCGGACGCTTGCCGCACTGCTCGGAGTCGAGGTGGTCGGCCCGGAAGCGCCGCTTGCAGAAACGGCAGTCGACGAGCGGGTCGCTGAAGCCGCCCACGTGCCCGGAGGCCTTCCAGACGTCGGGGTGCAGGATGATCGAGGAGTCGAGCGCGACGATGTCGTCCCGTTCCCGCACCATCGCCTCCAGCCACCGTGCCTTGACGTTGTCCTTGAGCAGGACGCCGTAATGGCCGTAGTCGTACGAGGAGCCCAGCCCGCCATAGATCTCCGACGACGGAAAGACGAACCCGCGCCGCTTCGAGAGACTGACGATCTTGTCCATCGTGACAAGGTCCATAGCTGGGTCCATGGCTGGGTCTGTGGGCTCGGACATGAGTCGGAGACGTTAGCGATAGCCTCCTCGGCGTGATGGCCACGCGCGAGCCCGTCGAGCTCCACATCGTCTCGGACTCCACCGGCGAGACGGCCGCCCGCCTCGTGGCGGCCCTCGAGGCGCAGTTTCCGGACCAACCCTTCGAGGAAATCCGTCACCCCCAAATCGAGGTGATCGACGACCTCCAGCTCGCCGTCAACCGCGCCAAGGGGCGGCCCGCCGTGATGGTCTACACGCTCGTCGACCGCGAGCTCCGGGAGTGCATGCGCACCCTCTGCCGCAGCGCGCGCCTCCACTACTGCGACCTGCTCGGGCATCCGATCGCCTCGATCGCGAAGGTCTCCGGGATGGCCGCAAAGATGACGCCCGGCGCGCGGCCGCCGCTCAACTCGATGTACTTCAAGCGGATGGAGGCGATCGAGTTCGCGGTCAAGTTCGACGACGGCGTCGGCAACGGGCTCGAGGAGGCGGACATCGTCCTCGTCGGGGTCTCGCGCACCTCGAAGACGCCCCTCTCGATCTACCTCGGCTACCTAGGTCAGAAAGCGGCGAACGTGCCGATCGTGAAGGGGATCAAGCCGCCCCCCGAGCTCTTCGAGATCGACCCGCTCAAGATCGTCGGCCTCACGATCGACGCCAATCGGCTGGCCGAGATCCGCGCCGCGCGCGCCCGTGGCATGGGTGGCAAGAACCGTCAGTACGCAGAGATGCTCGAGATCTACGACGAGCTCGAGGAAGCGGCGGCGATCCACCGGCGTCTCGGCTGTCCCGTGATCGAGGTGACCGGGCTCTCGATCGAGGAGACGGCGCATCGCGTCGTCCGGCTGGTCGACCGGCGCCGCCAGGAGGCGCATGCCCGTTAAGCCGGCAGCGCCCAAGCCACCGGTGCCGAAGTGGCGGTGGGCGCTCTGGTTCACGATCCTCGGTGCCGCTGTCTTCACCTTCTACGTGCTGCTGACGCCGATCTGGCTCGGTCTGCGTGGGCTCGCGTGGTTGGCCGAGTGGCGTTCACGCCACGGCAAGCGCTAGAGCAGACGTGCTTCGAGCGCCACCTCGCCGTCCGAGGTGACGCGGTATCCCTGGGCCCCGTCGCGCTGGCTGACGACTTCGCGGAGCTCGGTCCCCTCGAAGTGGAACGCCGCGTCGTCGTCCGCCGCATAGCCGGGCGGGAGCACCCCCCCACCGACGAGACGGGTGTAGGTGGGCCGGCGCTCGGGCTCGCCGTCGTAGTGGGGGCAGAAGCTCCCCGAGAGGAGGCCGAGACCGCCGCCGAGCTCACGGAGCTCGGGCCCGAACGAGTCGGTGACGGAGTCCCCGAACCAGCAGTTTGCCCCGGCGCTCCAGCCTCCCAGGACAGCGCCGCGCCCCCAGGCGTCCCGCAGAGCGCGGTCGACGCCGTGGACACGCCAGATCGCGAGCATGTTCGCAGTGTTGCCGCCGTTGACGTAGATCACATCCTGGGCGGCCAGTCTGGCCGCGGGCTCCTCGGGCATGCCGAACAGCGTCAGATGGCTCGGCTCGCACGCGCGGCTCCGGAAGGCGTCGTAGAAGCTTTCGATCCGCTCCTCGTCGTCTGCGGCAGCCGTCGGTAGGAAGCAGATGCGGGGGCGCGCGACACCGGCGAGCTCGAGCAGGAGCTCCTCGAGCTTCGAGGCGGGGTCCAGGACGCCGCCGCCCCCGATGGCGAGGATGTGGCCGCTC
>DATLDK010000125.1:0-20349 GCA_035525905.1 Gaiellaceae bacterium
CGTCGCCCGCGACCCGTAAGCGCGCTCCATCCACGCGCGAGACCGCCTCGCGCGCATGGTCGAGCTGCTTGTAGGGCCGGACGACGCCCAGGGCGAGCACGGTGGAGCCGTCGTCCCGACGTTCCATCAGCCCGGGAAAGACGGGGTGAGGAATCACGCGGAGCTTGTTCTCGGCGACGCCGAACGCGGCCAAGGCATCCCGACCGCGCTCGGTGTGCACGACGACCCGCTCGAAGCGGGCAAAGAGGCGCTGCCAGAGCGCCCGCTTCGATGCCGTTCGTCTGGGCAGCAGATCGTGTGCCGTGAAGACGAGGGGGGCCTTGTGCCGCAGGAGCATCCCGTCGATCTCGGGCGCCGCGATCCATTGCACGTGGACCACGTCCGCCGGCAGGCGAGCGAGTCGAGCGAGGCCGACCGGGTGCTCGAGCACTTTCAAGGGCAGCCGCAGCCGCGACCGCCGGAAGAGCCGCGAGGACAGGGGGTAGAAGAGCTCGCGGCGGCGGTAACCGTCCGGCTGCGGCGCGTCGCCGAAGCGGAAGTGGGAGGTGACGAGCTCGACGTCGACCTCGGCGCGGGCGAGAGCTGCTGCGAGCGCATGGTCGTACGGCGGGGTGAAAGCGGGTGGATCGGCGACGACGACGCGCATCGCTCGTAGGCTAGTGCCCGTGCTCGTCCGCAGCTGGAACCTCTTCCACGGAAACACCGTCCCGCCCGGGCGACGCAGCCACCTGGAGCAGATGATCAGGCTGGCGACGGCCGACCGGCCCGATGTGCTCTGCCTGCAGGAGGTGCCGCTCTGGGCTCTCTCCCGGCTGTCGCGCTGGAGCGGCATGACCGTCGAGCATGTCGTGACCCGGAGGGCTCTGCTCGGTTGGTGGCTCAGCGGGGTCATCACGCGGTTGCACAACGGGCTGTTCAGATCAGGGCTCGCGGGTCAGGCGAACGCGATTCTCCTCGCGCCCGGACTCGAGGTGCTCGCCCATCGCAAGCTCAGGATCGACCAGGATCGGGACGAACCGCGGTTCTGCCACGCCGTGCGGCTGGAAGATCTCGTCATCGGCAACCTGCACGCGACCGGCGCGCTCAGCCGGCCGGAGATCGCCTCCGCGGAGATCCTGCGAGCCGAGGCCTTCACCACGGGCATCGCAGGCGCGCTCCCGTGCGTTCTCGCCGGTGACTTCAACCTGCGTGCAGACCATATGCCGGAGCTCCCAGGCTGGTCGGCGCTCGGGCCCGGGATCGACCATGTCGTCGTGCGCGGGCTCGACGCCTCGGCACTCCTGGTGTGGCCCCTGGAGCGACGCAGTCAGGATGGCGTCGTGCTCTCCGATCACGCGCCCGTGGAGGTGACGGTCGGATGACGCCCGAGGGGGGGAGAGCTCTCTTTCCGGTGCTGGAACGCCTCGCGTACCTGAACGCGGGCACGTTCGGGCCGATCGCTCGGCCGACGGCCGACGCGGTACGCGCCCAGTTGGACGAGGAGCTGGCGAGGGGTCGCTTCGGCAAGGCGTACTTCGAACGGGTGCTCAGCCTGCGTGCAGAGGCGAGAGCCTCGCTCGCGTCGCTCGTCGGCGCGGCGCCCGAGCTCGTCTCGCTCACCGGCTCGACGACCGATGGGTGCAACATCGTGCTTGCCGGGCTCGACCTCGGACCGGAGGACGAGATCGTGACGACGCGGGAAGAGCACTTCGGCCTGCTCGGGCCGGTCTGGGCCAGCGGCGCACGCGTCGTCGTGGTCGACGCCGAGCCGGACGCGATCCTGGCGGCGGTGACCCCGCGGACGCGTCTCCTCGCGCTCTCGCAAGTCCTCTGGACGACCGGCCGCATGCTTCCCGTGCGGGAGCTCCGCGCGCAGACAGGCGTGCCCGTGCTCGTCGACGGGGCGCAGTCCGTGGGTGCGATTCCCGTCGACGTGCAGGGAGTGGACTTCCTCACCATCTCCGGGCAGAAATGGCTCTGCGGGCCGGATGCGACGGGCGGGCTCGTCGTCACCGACCCAGACCGGCTGCGCGTGGCCAGGCCGAGCTACTTCTCACAGACGGGGTACGAGGAGACCGGAAGCTTCGAGCCCGCGGCCGGGGCTGCCCGCTTCGACCCCGGCTGGATCGCCACCTCGAGCCTCGCCGGGCTCGTGACCGCGCTCGACGTGCCGCCCGAGTGGCGCTACGAGCGGGCCGCCGAGCTGACCGCCCGCTGCCGGCGGCTGCTGGAGCCCCTCGCCGACGTCGAGCCAGGTGACGCAACGCTGGTCTCGTTTCGCTCCGATGATCCGCCGGCCCTGGTCGAGCGGCTGTTCGCAGCGGGCGTCGTCGTGCGCGACCTGCCCGGCACCGGCCTCGTCCGCGTCTCGTGCGGCTGGTGGACGAGCGACGAGGACCTCGACCGCCTCGTCGCGGCCTTGTAACAGGCTCCTACCTGGGGTCGTCCGCCGTCGGGAGCCCGAGCTCCTTGGCGATCGGCTGCAGGGCCTCGACCACATTCGCGATGTGCTCGTCGAGCTCGACGCCGATCAACTCGGCGCCGGCGTACACCTCGTCGCGATGGACTCCCGCGGCGAACGACGGCTGCTTCAGCTTCTTCTTGACGGACTTCGGCTCCAGGCCCGCCAGGCCCGTCGGGCGCACCAGCCCGCAGGCGTGCACGAACCCGGACAGCTCGTCGCAGGCGAAGAGCGTTTTCTTGAGCGGTGTGTCGCGCGGGATCGCGAGGTGCTCCGCGTGCGAGAGAACGGCGTCGATCACCTCCTCGGGATAGCCCTCCTCCCGGAGCATTGGCGCGCCTGCCTGCGGGTGCTCGTCGAGCGTCGGGTGGATCTCGTAGTCGAAGTCGTGCAGGAGCGCGGTGACCCCCCACAGCTCCTCGTCCTCGCCGAGCCGACGCGCGTAGGAACGGGTCGACGCCTCCACGGCGAGCGCGTGCCTGAGCAGCGACTCGCTCTTCGTGTAGCGGGTCAGCGTCTCCCACGCCCTCTCGCGCGTTACATCCACGGGCCGACTACGATACCCCGCCTCGCCATGGCAACTACGCTCTCAACCGGCATGCAAGCCTTCGTGATCGAAGGGGGTCACCCCCTGGACGGGACGATCCGCGTCGCCGGGAACAAGAACGGCGCCCTGCCCATTCTGGCTGCGTGCGTCCTCGCGACCGAACCGGTCCAGCTCACGAACGTGCCGCGAATTCGCGACGTGCAGACGATGATGGAGTTGCTCGTGGACATCGGGGCCGATGTCGAGTGGACCGGTGAGAACGAGGTCGCCGTCGACTCGAGTGGTGTGAACAAGACCGAGTTGGACGAGGATCTCTGCCGGCGCATCCGCGCCTCGTTTCTGCTCGCGGGCCCACTGCTCGCCCGCTTCGGACGCGTGAGCGTGCCGCCACCCGGCGGGGACGTGATTGGCCGCCGGCGCCTAGACCCGCACATTCACGGCCTCGCCGAGCTGGGAGTCGAGATCGAGATCGACGGCCGCTACGACATGACGGCCCCCGCCCTGCGCGGCAAGTCGGTCTTCCTCGACGAGGCGAGCGTCATGGCGACGGAGAACGTCGTCATGGCCGCGGTGCTCGCCGAAGGGGAAACGGTCCTTGGCAACGCGGCCTGTGAGCCGCACGTGCAGGATCTCTGCCGCTTCCTGGTCTCGATGGGCGCCCGGATCGACGGGATCGAGTCGAACGTCCTCCGCATCCAGGGCGTGGATCGGCTGACGGGCGGGGAGTGGCGAGTCGCGCCAGAGCACATCGAAGTCGGCAGCTTCATCGGACTGGCGGCGGCGACCCGCAGTGACCTGACGATCGAGGGTGTCGAGCCGCGCGACCTGATCTCGATCCTGCCGGCATTCGCGCGACTCGGCGTACACGTCGAGGTCGGCGCGACGACCGTACGTGTCCCGTCCGGCCAGCGATTGGAGATCCAGAACGATCTCGGCGGCCAGATCCCCAAGATCGAGGACGGCCCCTGGCCCGCCTTCCCGGCCGACCTCACGTCCATCGCCGTCGTGACGGCGACCCAGGCGCACGGAACCGTGCTCGTCTTCGAAAAGATGTTCGAGAGCAGGCTCTTCTTCGTCGACAAGCTCGTCGGGATGGGCGCCCGCATCATCCTCTGCGACCCGCATCGAGCAGTCGTGACCGGACCTGCCCAGCTCTACGGCGAGCGGCTCACGAGCCCGGACATTCGCGCGGGTATGGCGATGCTGATCGCCGCCCTTTGCGCGGAGGGCGTCTCCACGATCGGAAACGTGGGCGAGATCGACCGCGGCTACGAGCGAATCGACGAACGGCTGCGCCACCTCGGCGCCCGCATCGAGCGCACGGAGACGTAGCTACCGCACGGTCAGCTTGACGGCTGCGCTCGTGGCAGCAGCGACCTCATCCGTCCCGGGAGAACGCACGCGAAGCTGGTACGAGCCCGGCTTCACCGAGTAGCTCCAGGCGGCGCGGCCGCTCGCGTCGGTCCTGGCGGTGCCCGAACGCGTCCAATGCGTACCGTCGAACGACTCGAGGAGAACGGTGCGTGAGCCCTCGGCTCCGGGCAGAGCGGCAACGCGAAGTCGCGCCGTGACGTCGATCCGGGCAGAGCCCGCGTGGTGACGGACGTGCGCTGCGAGGCCGATCCTCGCTGATGCCTGCTGCTGGGCGGTGCCCGTCGACCGCGTCGGGACGTACGCCGGATCCTGCGCTCGGGCAACCGCCGCAGCGACGTCCAGCACGCCGTAGCCGAGCTCGGCGTTCCAGTTGCCCTCCCCGGAGGCCGTTTGCTCGAGGATCGATGAGACCTCCTCCGCGTTCAGCTGCGGGTTCGCCGCCCACACGAGGGCTGCAGCTCCCGCTACCTGCGGCGCGGCGAACGAGGTGCCGCTGCCGTACCCGTACAGACCACCTGCCGACCCGGGAACCGTCACGCGTGGATAGCGAGAAGCAGGCGAGGAGCCCGACACGGCGCTGAACACGGACTCGCCCGGCGCGGCGAGCGAGACATGGCTGCCCGTGCTGGAGAACGGCGCGCGGGTGCCAAAGCGGGTCGAGGCCCCGACCGCCAGGCCGTGCCCGCCGACACCGCGAGAGCCCGGAGGCTGCAGGAGGGCCGCCGGGTATTCGACGGGGTTGCCGCTCGCGAAACTGTTGCCGACAGCCGCGACCAGCAGCACGCCCTTGCCGACGGCGTAGTCGATGGCGCGACGCTCGGTGGTGGAGGTCGAGGGGCCCCCGAGACTGAGGTTGATGATTCGCGCGCCGTGATCCACGGCGTAGACGATCGCGGTGGCTTCCTCGACATCGGAGAACGACCCCGTTGCGCCGCCGGCCTGCACGACCAGCAGTTGCGCGTTGCCCCCGACGCCCGCGACGCCCTCGCCGTTCGAGCCCGAGCCCGCTGCGAGCGCCGCCACGAACGTGCCGTGCCCGTTCCGGTCGGTTACATCCGCACTGCGCGCGAGGACGCTGTGTGTCAGCGGCGACTTCGCTGCAAGATCGGGTGCTGTGAGGTCGGCGCCGGTATCGATCACGGCGATCGTCAACTTGGCCGCTGCCTGCTCGACCTGCGCGGGGACCTGGTCTGCATGGACAGCCGCGTACTGCCACTGGAAGGGCTCGCCGGCGGGAGCGGTCAGCAGAGCCGGTTCGACGAGGGAGCGCCTGGGCGCTGCGCGTTCGACGCCGAGGATGCCGGGCTCGGCGGCCAGCTCCGCCGCATAACGCGAGACGTCGCCTCGGGGCTGCACCTCGACGGTGCGAAGGGCCGGAAGGCGGCGGACGATGGCGGCCGGATGGCGCGCCAGAGCGCGCTCGAGCGCGTGCTCACCCGTGTAGGAGACCACCGCGCTCCCCTCGGGCCAGGTCGTCCGCCCCCCGTCGTCGATCGCGGGCAGGGCAGGGCCGGCCACGAGGAACGCCGCCGCTATGGCACCACCGATTGCCTGGAAAAGCCGCATTTCGCCGCAGAGGATCACCGCAGGGGATCCTTTCAGAGCATGGTCGAAACTTCTACAAAATGAAACCCCCAGACTTCGACTACCGTGGGGCGCATGAGCGCCAGAGTCGGAACCGGCCGTGGCCCGGCGAACGTCGCCACCGGGATCCCGGTGCTCGACCATCTGCTGACCCTGCTGGCGCAGAGCGGCAGGTTCGACCTCGCCCTCGAGCTGCCGCCCGGTGATGCCGAGGCCGAGGTAGCGGCTGCGGGGCGTGCGCTCGGCGAGGCCTTCTCCCCGCTGCTCCGCGACGAGGCCGCCGTTGGGCACGGCTCGGCGTTCATGCCGGCCGACGAGGCGCTCGCTCAGGTGGCGCTCGAGACTTCGCCTCGCCCGCTCGTCGCGAGCAACGTCGATCTCACCGACGCCCGGGCGGGCGGACTCGGCAGCGACCTCGCGGCGCGCTTTCTCCATGCTTTCGCAGAGGCCGCAGGCCTGACGTTGCACGTACGGCTGATCGACGGCAAAGACTCCCGCCACGTCCTGGAGGCCATTTTCAAGGCGCTCGGCGCAGCGCTTGCCCAGGCATCCGCCCGGGACTGACAGCAAGGAGGAGAGATGCCGGAGAAGGAGATCGTTCGCACCGACCGCGCACCCGCCCCGTTCCAGGGTGCGCCCTACAACCAGGCGGTGAAGGCCGGCGGCCTCGTCTTCACGGCCGGACAGGTCGGCCTCGTGCCGGGCGGGGAACTGGCCGGCCACACGATCGCGGAGCAGACCGAGCAGGTCATGCAGAACCTTCGCGCGATCCTCGAAGAGGCAGGGAGCGGGCTGGGCCAACTCGTCAAGACGACGGTGTTCCTCCAGAACTTCGACGACTTCGCCGCCATGAACGAGGTCTACGCCTCCTACGTCGGGGACCGTCCGCCGGCCCGTTCCACCGTGGAGGTGTCGAAGCTCCCCTCCGGGGCCCTCGTCGAGATCGAGGCGGTCGCTCTCCTCTAGTCCAGTACCTCCTACACAATGGTCGGCGTGTGGAGCTCGCTCGCCGACTACGTGCACTCGCTGAAGCTGGACGCATACGTCGTCGGCGGCGCCGTGCGCGACGAGCTGCTCGGGCGTCCGGTGCAGGAGCTCGACTTCGTCGTCCCGGGAGTCGGCCACGCCGAGCTGCGCGCAGCGCTCGAGCCGTACGGTCGGGTCGAGGACCTGGTGGTGGCGGACCAGCGCGTGGGCGCGCGCCTGCTGCCGCGCGACCAGGAGGCGCGCGCGCTGCAGCCGTCGGGGATCGAGTTCGCCCCTCCGCGCGTCGAGCGCTCGACCGGACCGGGCCGCCACGAATTCGAGATCGTCGCGGACGCCGGCATCTCCCTCGAGCAGGACATGGAGCGCCGCGATTTCACGATCAACGCGATCGCGCGGCGGCTCGAGACGGGCGAAGTGCTCGATCCACTCGGAGGCCGCGCCGATCTGGAGCGGGGAATCCTGCGCACCACCAGCCCGACGAGCTTCCGTGACGACCCCCTGCGGATCGTCCGCGGGTTGCGCTTCGTCGCTCAGCTCGGCTTCGATCCGGACGAGGACACGCTACGCCAGATGCGGGAGTGGGCTCCGCAGCTTGCGCACGTCTCCGGTGAGCGCATCGGCGGAGGGCTCACGGCGGACGGTCTCGGCGAGCTCTCCAAGCTCCTCCTGGGCGACTTCCCCGCGAAGGCGCTCGTGCTCGGCCGCGACTCCGGAGTGCTCCTGCACCTGCTGCCGGAGTTCGAGCCCGCGGTCGGCTACCAGCAGCAGAGCGAGCGCCAGCATCTGCCGCTCGACGAGCACGTGTTCGCCGTCGTTCAGGCGGCCGCCGATGCCGGGGCCCCGCTGGAGGTCCGCCTGGCGGCGCTCCTGCACGATCTCGGCAAGCCGGAAGCCGAGCGGGAGGGTGGCGATCACGCGGCGCTGGGCGCCGCCATCGCCTCCCGGGTTCTCTCGCGGCTGCGCTATCCCACACGGCTCCGCGACTACGTGGTCCGGCTGGTGCGCGAGCATCCGTTCGCTGCGGAGGGGGCACCGTCGGGGGTGGACGCGCGCCGGTTCCTCGCGCGCCACGGCGAGAGCCTGGCACTCGACCTACTCGCCCATCGCGCCGCCGATCTGTCCGGAAAGACCGTCCCCGCGAGCGAGTGGGAGTGGCTCGACCGCTTCAGGGTGCTGGTGGAGCAGGAGCGCTCGCAGCCGCATCGGCTCGCTGATCTCGACGTCGACGGCGGTGATCTGATCGAGGCCGGGTTCTCGGAGGGGCCGCAGCTCGGCCGCGTGCTGCGGACGCTCCTCGACGAGGTCGTCGAGCATCCGGAGCGGAACCGCCGCGAGGAACTCTTGAGCCGCGCCCGGGAGCTCGCATGATCCGCTGGGCTCCGCCGGGGCCCTACGAGGTCGTCTTCTCCACGCGGGTGGGCGGCGTCAGCGAGGGCCCGTACGACTCGCTGAACCTGGGGCGGATGACCGGAGACGACGTCGAGCGCGTCGACGAGAACCGCCGGCGGCTGTGCGCCGAGGTCGGCACGACTCCGGAACGCCTCGCGCTCAACCGGCAGATCCACTCGACGCTCGTGCATCGCGCCGAGGGCGGCGCTCGCGGGGAGCCCGGGGACGGGCTGTGGACGGAGGAGCCGGACCTCCCGCTGCTCGCGATGAGCGCCGACTGCCTGCCGATCGCGTTGGCGCGGGCCGGTGACGGCAAGCCCGCCGTCGGCGTCCTCCACGCGGGCTGGCGCGGTCTGCTGGCGGGAATCGTCGCGGAGGGCGTGCGCGCGCTCGGCGGGCGGGTGCACGCGGCAGTCGGGCCCGCGATCGGGCCATGCTGCTACGAGGTCGGCGTGGAGGTCGCGGATCCCTTCGCTGCGGCATACGGGCCCGACGTGGTGCGCGGACGCAACCTCGATCTTTGGTCTGCCGCCGAGCGCGCGCTCCTCGCAGCCGGCGTCGAGGAGGTCGAGCGCGTCGACCTCTGCACGTCGTGCAACCCTGAGCTCTTCTTCTCGCACCGCCGAACCGGGAAGCCGCGTGGCGTCCAGGGGGTGATCGCCCGTGTCGCCTGAGGCCCTGCGCGCAGGGTACGAGCAGATCCGAGGGGAGGTCGGAAGCGGGGTGACCGTGGTCGTGGCGACGAAGTACGTCTCCGTGGAGGACATGGCCGTGCTTGCCGAAGCGGGCGTCGAGGTCGTGGGGGAGAACCGTGCGCAGGACCTCGAACGCAAGCACGCGACCTACGGCGACGCCTTCCGCTGGCACTTCATCGGCCACCTGCAATCCAACAAGGTGAAGGTCGTCAACCGGATCTGCGAGCTGGTGCACTCCCTCGGCTCCGCGTCCGCCGCAGGCCGCCTCACCGTTCCTGCGCTGGTCGAAGTCAACCTGTCGGGCGAGGAGTCCAAGTCCGGTGTGCCGCCCCAGGATCTCGGGGCGCTACTGCGAGCCTACGGCGACGTTCGTGGTCTGATGACCATGCCCCCCGCCGCCCAGCAGCCTGAGGCATCCCGCCCGTACTTCCAGCGGCTGCGCGAACTCGCCGCCGAGCACGACCTTCGCGAGCTGTCGATGGGCACGTCGCAGGACTACCGCGTCGCGGCCGAGGAGGGGGCCACGCTCGTCCGTGTCGGTTCCGTCCTCTATGGGCCATAATCTTCCTGCAGAAATGGGATTTGCAGACGTCTGGAACCGCACGCTCGTGTACTTCGGCATCGCCGAGGAGGACGACTGGGACGAGGACGGCTATGCGACGAACGAGGAGCTGCAGCGCACCTACGGCGCCCGTGAGCGCGCGAACGTGCGCCGGCTGCAACCGCGGCGCGGCCGGGATTTCGACGACTGGACCGATCCCGAGCCCGACGCCGGCAGCACAGCGGTGATGCGACCGGCGACGCGGCTACGGGGCGTCGAGGCCGTGCCCAACCCGGCGAACGTCAAGGTTCACCTCGTCATCCCGCGGAGCTTCAACGACGCCCAGCAGATCGCCGACCGCTTCAAGGACGGGGTGCCGGTGATCCTCAACCTCCAGAGCGCCGACCAGGATCTCTCGAAGCGGCTGATCGACTTTGCCAGCGGCCTCACGTACGCACTCGATGGCGGCATGCAGCGAGTCGCGGACAAGGTTTTCCTGCTCACTCCGCGCAACGTCGAGGTCTCTGCAGAGGAGCGCGCGCGCATGTTGGAGCGCGGGGGCTTCTTCAATCAAGCGTAGGAAACGCGCCTAGAAAGGAGAAGGAACCCCTATGGGCGGCCTCCTCGCCAGCACGACCTTGCTCGCAGACGTCGGCTCGCAGCTCGCGAGCTTCGTCTACGTGTTCATCTGGGTCTACATCCTGCTCCTGTTCGCGTACATCCTCACGTCGTGGGTGCGGCTCCCGTACCGGCCCTGGCTGAACCGGGTCCAGCGCTTCCTCTACGACGTCTGCGACCCCTATCTGCGGCTTTTCCGGCGCTTCCTGCCACCGTTCGGCCCTCTCGACCTGTCGCCGATGGTGGCCTTGATCGTCCTCTTCGTCGTCCAGAATGTCCTGGTCTCACTGCTGGACCGCCTCTAGGAGCGCCCCGTGGCTATGACCCCCGTCGAGATCCGTCACGTCCAGCTGGGCCGCAGCGTGCGCGGCTACAAGCGGGAGCACGTCGACCGCCTGCTCGCGGAGGTGGCGGACAGCTTCGAGGACGTCTGGCGCGAGCGCGCCGACCTCGCCGACAAAGTGGAGCAGCTCGAGCTGGACCTCGTCCGGCACAAGGAGCTGGAGGGGCTCCTCCGAACGACCCTCGTATCGGCCGAGAGCGCGTCGCAGCAGCTGCGCGAGCAGGCCCGGAAGGAAGCGGAGACGATCGTCGGCGAGGCGCACGCCGAAGCACGCGCGATCGCACGCCGCGCATCGGCCGAGAAGGAGCGTCTCGACACCGAGCTGCGGCGGATCAAGTCCCTGCTCCGCTCGGCGCTCGACAGCCTGGACGAGGCGGCGGACGATCAGCGCGAGCCCGTCGGCGAGTCCACCGGTGAGATCCGCCGGATGATCTCCTAGTCGCCGACTATCCTGTCGGTCGTGTGCCCGGCGAACAGACTCCGGCTGCGAGTCCGGCCGGGGCTCGTTTCAGACTGCGGATGGCGAGACAGGATCGTCGAGCCGGCCGGCATCGAGCCGGAGGAGATCGAGCGGAGGCTCGCCACGGCGGGCGGACAGGAGCAAGCGTGAGCGGCATCGACACCGACCAGTTCCGCGCCGAGCTGGAGCAGCACCGCGAGCGGCTGCAGAGCACGATCGCCCATCACGACATCGGCGGCTCGTCGCTGACCGAGGAGACGGGCGAGCTGATGTCGTCGAGCGCGGACAACCACCTCGCGGACACGGCGAGCGAGACCTACGAGCGCGAGCTCGACGAGGGGCTCGAGGAGGACGCACAGGAGCAGCTCCGGGAGGTCGACGCGGCGCTGCAGCGAATCGAGGACGGGACGTACGGAACGTGCTCGGTCTGTGGGAAGCAGATCCCAGTCGAGCGCCTCGAGGCCGTCCCCTGGACGACGCTGTGCATCGACGATGCGAGGAAGCAGGCGCGGTGACCGAGCCCGCCTGGCGTGATCGACCGCTCGCGCCGGACATTCGCGTCGGCTCGTCGACGAACGCATTGCGTCCGATCTCTGCCGCAGAGCGGCCGCTCGGCGCCGGCGCCACCCAGTGGCTGGGGCTCGGAGCGATCGCCCTGGCGGCTATCGGCGCCGACCAGCTCACGAAGCAGGTCGTCGCACGGGCGCTGGCGCTCGGAGAGGAGGTCCAGATCGCCGGTCCCTTCTCGATCCATCACGTCCACAACTCCGGAATCGCCTTCGGCCTCTTCTCTCGCGCCACGTCGGTCGTGATCGCGCTCACGGCGCTCGCAGTGCTGTGGATGCTCGTCTTCTTCGCCCGCTCGGGTGCGAGGCACCCGGTCCTTCCGGTCGCGCTCGGACTCGTCCTCGGCGGCAGCATCTCGAATCTCGTGGATCGCGTGCGTCTCGGCCATGTGACCGACTTCCTCGACCTGCGTTACTGGCCGGCGTTCAACCTCGCCGACATGTTCATTGTCGTCGGCGTGGCCACTCTTTTCGGAGCGCTCGCCGGGGCGGACCGCGCGAAGCACCGGCCACGCCGAGTTGGCAACTCTCCGCTTTCGCGCCCCTGAGGCCGACCGGCTCGACCGTGCCGTCGCCGGCCGGCCGGAGGTGGGCTCGCGGGCGCTCGCCGAACGGTTGATCGTAGGCGGCGCCGTTCTCGTCGACGGCGAGGCCCGACCGAAGAGCCACCGGCTCGAGGGAGGGGAGGACGTCGTCGTCCAGCTGCCCGCCGAGGCACCGCCGCTCGAGGCCGAGTCCATGAACCTCCACGTTGCCTGGGAAGACGAGCACCTCCTCGTGGTCGACAAGCCCGCGGGAATCGTCGTCCATCCCGGGACGGGGCACGCGACGGGCACCCTCGTGCACGGCTTGATCGAGCACGACGCGGCCGGGGGCGACGAGGACCGGCCCGGAATCGTCCACCGCCTCGACCGCGACACCTCGGGTCTGCTCGTGGTTGCCCGCAGCGATGCCGCACACGAGCGGCTCCAGGAGGCGATCCGCCGGCGGCAGGTGGAGCGGCGCTACCTCGCGCTCGTCAAGGGCACCCTCCGCTCTCGCTCCGGCCGGATCGAGGCGCCGATCGGGCGGGACCGTACGGACAAGTCGCGTCACTCGCTCGACACGGCGACGCCTCGGCACGCCATCACGCGCTTCGACGTCCTCGAGCTTCTCGGCCCGCGCGCATTGCTCGACGTGAAGCTCGAGACGGGCCGTACGCATCAGATCCGCGTCCACCTCGAGGCGATCGAGCTCCCGCTCTGCGGCGATCCCGTCTATGGCGTCTCCGGCGATCTCGGCCTCGAGCGTCAGTTCCTGCACGCTTCGCGGCTCTCCTTCGAGCATCCGTTCACCGCCGAGCGGATCGACGTCGAGTCGGCGCTGCCCGACGATCTCGCAGTGGCGCTCGAGCGCGCCCGCGAGCAGGCCTGACCGCCGCTACACTCCCCGGGTCGTTCGTCCCTCCGTCCCGGCGACCAGGACGGGTGGGGGTGCCCGGCTTTGAGCCAGGTTCCGCCCGCGCCCCGCCGGCTGCATCGCAACCCAACCGAGAAAGGGGCCAGTCCCTTGGCAGTCGTATCCATGCGTGAGCTCCTGGAGGCCGGAGTGCACTTCGGTCACCAGACCCGTCGCTGGAATCCGAAGATGAAGCGCTTCATCTTCACCGAGCGCGGTGGCATCTACATCATCGACTTGACACAGACGGCAGAGCTGCTCGAGGAGGCGTACGACTTCGTGCGCAACATCGCGCAGCGCGGCGGCACGATTCTCTTCGTCGGCACGAAGAAGCAGGCGCAGGACGCCGTCGTCAACGAGGCGTCCCGAGTTGGGATGCCGTTCGTGTCCAACCGCTGGCTCGGCGGCCTGCTGACCAACTGGAGGACGATCACCGACCGGATCGCGCACCTGCACGAGCTGCGCCGGCTGAAGACCGAGGGGCAGCTGGAGCTGCTCCCCGCCAAGGAGCGCATCGGGTTGCTGGCCGAGCTCGAGAAGCTCGAGGCGAACCTCGGCGGCGTGGCCGACCTGAAGCGGCAGCCGGACGCTGTCTTCATCGTCGACCTGAAGAAGGAGCAGCTCGCCGTGCGGGAGGCACGTCGCCTCGGTGTGCCAATCATCGCGCTCGTGGACACGAATTGCGATCCGGACGAGGCGGACTACGTCATCCCCGGCAACGACGACGCGATTCGTTCCTGCGGTCTGATCGTCCGCGCCATCGCCGACGGAATCGCGGCCGGGCAGACGAAGGTGACCGAGAAGGAGATGACGTCGAGCGGGAACGGCAACGGCGCCGCGGCCGCCGCGGAAGGCCCGGCGCCGGAAGACACGGTGGCGGACGACACGGCCCCGGACACAGTTCCGGAGGAGGCCTCGGCGGATGCCGTAGCCGAGGATCCCGCCTACGAGGTGCTCTCGCAAGGCGAGGAGACCACTGACGCGGTAGAGCCCGCCGAGGTGTTCGAGCAGGAGGAGAGCGCGTGAGCTCGACCATTTCCGCAGCACAGGTGAAAGAGCTCCGTGACGCGACGGGCGCTCCGATGATGGACTGCAAGCGAGCGCTCCAGGAGACCGAGGGCGACTTCGACGCCGCCCGCACGCTCCTCCGCGAGCGAGGGATGGCCCAGGCGGCGAAGCGCGCGGGGCGCGCCACCACCGAGGGAATCGTCGGCTACCGCATCGCCGACGGCTACGGGACGCTGGTCGCCCTGGGCTGCGAGACCGAGCCCGTTTCGAAGAACGACGAGTTCCAGGCGTTCGCGAGGGTGTTGTTCGAGGCGGTCCATGCAGGCGGTCCCGAGGCCGTCGAGTCTGTCGAGCAGGAGCGCGTCGATCTCGCAGCCAAGCTGGGCGAGAACATCGTCGTCGTCGGCGCCGAGCGTTACGAGCAGGGAGACGCGGAGGTTCTGAACGCCTACACGCACCCGCCGGCGAACAAGATCGGCGTCCTCGTGAAGCTCAAGGGCGGCACCGAGGAGCTCGCACGGCAGCTGGCGATGCACATCTCCTTCGCCGCGCCCGAGTGGGCTGCGAAGGACGACGTTCCGGCCGAGGCAATCGAGGCCGAGAAGCAGGTCTACCTCAACTCGGACGAGCTCGAAGGGAAGCCCGAGCAGGCCAAGGAGAAGATCGTGGAGGGCATGCTCGCGAAGCGGTTCTTCGCCGCGCAGCCGGGCGGGGTGCTCACCGAGCAGCCCTGGATCCACGACTCGGCGAAAAGCGTCGGGCAGGCTCTGGGGGACGCGGGCGCGCATGTCCTCGCCTTCAAGCGCTTCTCTGTCGCAGAATAGGCCCGTGGCAACCCAAGCCGAGACGGAGCAATCGGTGACCGGCGCCGTTCCCGCGTTCCGGAGAGTGCTTCTGAAGCTTTCCGGCGAGGCGCTGATGGGCTCGCATGAATACGGCATCGATCCGAAGCGAGTCGAGGCGATCGCGCGCGAGATCTGCGAGGTGCAGACCGAAGGCCTCGAGTTGGCGATCGTCGTCGGCGGCGGCAACATCTACCGCGGCATGGCAGCCTCGGCTGAGGGGATGGACCGCGCCACGGCTGACTACGCCGGCATGCTCGCGACCGTGCTCAACGCGTTGGCGCTCCAGGATGCGCTGGAGCGCGTGGGGGCGGATACGCGCGTCCTCTCCGCGCTCGAGGTGTCCGAGGTCGCGGAGCCCTACATCCGCCGGCGTGCCATGCGGCACCTCGAGAAGGGCCGGATCGTCATCTTCGCCGCAGGTACCGGCAACCCGTTCTTCACCACGGACACCGCTGCCGCGCTCCGGGCCCTCGAGATCGGGGCCGAGGCGCTCCTGATGGGCAAGAGCGGGACGAAGGGGGTCTACGACGGCGATCCGCGCACCGATCCCGAGGTGACGTTTCTGCCGGAATTGACCCACCTCGAGGCGATCGAGCGAGGGCTGCGTGTGATGGACACGACGGCGCTGTCGCTCTGCATGGAGAACTCGCTCCCGATCCACGTCTTCGAGCTCGCCGCCGGCAACATCCTCCGGGCCGCGACCGGCGAGCAGGTAGGAACGATCATCTCCACCCCCGTAGACAAGGAGAGCTGATGCCGACCATCGAGGAGTTCCTGGAGGACGCGAAGCGGCGGATGGACAAGTCGATCGAGACGACGCGCACCGAGTTCAACAGCGTCCGCACCGGCCGCGCCTCGGCGGCGCTGCTCGACCGGATCACGCTCGACTACTACGGCACGCCGACTCCGCTCAAGAACATGGCCACGATCGGAGTTCCCGAGCCACGGCTCCTCACCGTGCAGCCGTTCGATCCCAGCCAGATCAAGGCGATCGAGAAGGCCGTGCAGGAGTCCGATCTCGGTCTCACCCCATCGAACGACGGCAAGATGATCCGGCTGCCGATCCCGCAGCTCACCGAGGAGCGCCGCAAGGACCTCGTCAAGCTCGTCCGGCGCTACGGGGAAGACGGGAAGATCGCGATCCGGAACGTCCGGCGGGACGTGATGAAGCACCTGGAGGAGCTCGTCAAGAACGGCGACGTCGGTGACGACGAGGAGCGCCGTGGGGAGGCCCAGGTCCAGAAGCTCACCGACGAGCACACGAAGTCGATCGACGAGCTGATGCGCAACAAAGAGTCCGAGATCATGGAGGTCTGAGGTCGCCACCGGCCTCAAATCGACCGACCTCGCCCGCAGCGTCGCGATCATCATGGACGGCAATGGCCGCTGGGCCGAACGGCGCGGGCTTCCAGTCGCAGACGGACACCGCGAGGGCACCCGGGCGCTCCGGCGCACCGTCGAGGCGGCGATCGATCTCGGCGTCACCTCGCTCGCCGTCTACGCCTTCTCGACCGAAAACTGGTCGCGGCCCGCCGACGAGGTCGAGTCGTTGATGGAGATCTTCGGCGAGACGATCGAGCGCGAGCTACCGGACCTCGCCCGCCAGGGCGTGCGGACGCGCTTCATCGGCCGTAGCGACCGCGCACCGGACGAGTTGCGGCGGAGGATGGCCGCGCTCGAGGCAGAGACGGCCGCAAACGACCGGCTCTCGCTCTGGATCGCATTCGACTACGGCGGCCGCGCCGAGCTCGTCGAGGCGGCCCGCGCGCTCATCGACGCCGGTGTCGAGGCGGCCGACGTGGACGAGGACGCTCTCGCCGCCCACCTCTACGCACCGGAGCTCCCGGATCCCGACCTGCTCATCCGCACCTCCGGTGAGCTCCGACTGTCGAACTTCCTGCTGTGGCAGCTCGCCTACGCCGAGCTCGTCTTCGTCGAGACGCTGTGGCCGGACTTCGGAGCGGACGACCTGCGGAACGCTCTCGCCGACTACGCCTCGCGGCGCCGGCGGTTCGGCGGCCGCTGATGAGCCAGTTCGTCTCGCGTGTGCTCGTGACGGTCGTCGGCGTCCCGGTCGTGCTCGGGGTGGTCTACCTGGGAGGCTGGTGGCTGTTCGGGCTGGCCTCGATCGCCGCGCTCGTCGCGCTCCACGAGCTGTACGGGATGGCGCGGGCTCTACGGCCGCTCGTGCTGGCCGGCTACGTCGGAGCCCTCGCGACGCTCCTCGGCGCTCAGCTCGGAGGGACGGAGTGGATGATCGGCGGCTTCATGCTCACGCTCGTGCTGGCCTTCCTGCTGTACGGGATCGCCGAGACGCGCCAGACCGCCACGGTGACGATGAGCACGACGATCCTCGGCACCGCGTGGATCGCGCTCGGGCTCGGGTTTCTCGTGCTGCTGCGCGACTTCCCCGAGTACGGCCGCATTGCGGTCTTCGCAGTCCTGATCGCCGTCTTCGCGGACGACACCGCGGCCTACCTCGTCGGCCGTCTCATCGGCCGCCACAAGCTTGCTCCCTCGCTCTCCCCCGGCAAGACGTGGGAAGGGTTCGTCGCCGGCACGCTCGCGGCGGTCGCGGGGTCGTTCTTCACCCTCTACGACGACCGGCACGAGTTCCTGTCGATCTGGCAGGCGGTCGCCCTCGGCCTGGCGATCGCGCTCGCAGGCGCCGCGGGGGATCTGTTCGAGTCCGCGCTGAAGCGCGATCTCCAGGTGAAGGACTCGGGCAGGCTGCTCGGTGGGCATGGCGGCATGCTGGACCGCATCGACGCGTTGCTCTTCGCCGCTGTGGCGGGCTTCTACGTGGTCATCGCCCTCGCGTAGGGCAGACTGTCCGCGTGAATCGAGTCGCGCTTCTCGGCGCCACCGGGTCGATCGGCCGGCAGGCGATCGAGGTGGTGGAGCGGAACCCGGAACTCGAGCTCTGCGCCCTCTCCTCGGGTTCGGCGGATCTGACGGCGCTCGCGACGGAGCATGGCGTCGACCACACGCAGACCGGCGGCGACCCGACCCGGCTGCTGGAGCTCTCAGAGCCCGACGTCGTCCTCAACGCCGTCGTCGGCTTCGCGGGGGTCGGTGCGACGCTCTGGGCGCTCGAGCACGGCGTCACACTCGCACTCGCCAACAAGGAGAGCCTCGTGGCCGCCGGCGAGCTGGCGCTCGCAGCACAGGAGCGGGGCGGAGGGCTGCTGTTGCCGGTCGACTCCGAGCACTCGGCGCTCTTCCAGTGCCTCGAAGGCCGCGAACGAGACACCGTCGACTCGCTCGTCCTGACCGCGTCGGGCGGCCCGTTCCACGGCCGCACCCGTGCCGAGCTCACCGACGTCAGCGTCGAGGACGCACTCGCGCATCCGACCTGGAGCATGGGGCCAAAGATCACGATCGACTCCGCGACGCTCGCGAACAAGGGCCTCGAGCTGATCGAGGCCCACTTTCTCTTCGGCTTCCCGTACGAGCGGATCGAGGTGGTGGTGCACCCGAGTTCGATCGTGCACTCGCTCGTTCGCCTCCGCGACGGCGCCGCGCTCGCGCACCTCGGGTACCCGGACATGACGGTGCCGATCTCCTTCGCTCTGACCTACCCCGACCGGGCCCCCACCGAGGTCCCGAGGCTCGACCTCGCCGCCGGGCTGACGCTCGAGTTTGCGGCGCCCGATCTGGAGAGCTTCCCGCTGCTCGCGCTGGCACGCCGCGCCGGCGAGCTGGGAGGCACCTATCCCTGCGTCTTCAATGCTGCCAACGAGGTCGCGGTTGCGGCCTTCCTCGACGGGCGCCTGCCGTTCCTCGGGATCTCCGAGATCGTCGAGGAGGCCCTCGCCGCGGCGGACGGCAGCCCGGCACGCAGTCTCGACGAGTTGGTCGAGGCGGATGCGGCAGCGCGAACGCTCGCCGAGCGCGGGGTGCCGGTCGCATGAGCGTCCTCGTCTCGATTCTCGGCCTCGGGTTTCTGATCCTGATCCACGAAGCCGGCCACTTCTTCGTCGCGCGCGCAGTCGGCATGAACCCCCGCAAGTTCTATCTCGGCTTCCCGCCCGCGCTCGTCAAGACGAAGCGGGGTGGGATCGAATACGGCGTCGGCGCGATCCCGCTCGGGGGGTACGTCAAGATCCCGGGAATGCACCGCCCGGCGGCGGGTGACCTCGACCTCCACTTCGGCAGGGGTATCGAGGAGGACGCCACGCTGCGCCGTCCGATCGACGAGCTGCGACGGTTGCTTGCCGAGGGGGACTACGCGGGCGCGCGGCAGGCGTTGGATCGCGTTCGCGAGACGCTCGACGAGTCGCGGCTTTCGCCTGTCGCCTTCAAGTCCGCCGAGCGGGGGTTGAACGAGATCGACGACGCGCTCGCGCCGGACGCCTACTGGCGGGCGAAGACGTGGAAGCGCGTAGCGGTCATCTTCGCCGGGCCGGGAGCCAACCTCCTGCTCGCAGTCGTGCTGTTCGCCGCTCTCTTCATGGCTGTCAGCGGCGACTACCGGTTCGGGTTCGCCCTTCGTGCAAACGACACCGCGGTCACCGCTACCGTGGACGAGGTGCTCGCAGGCACGCCGGCCGAGTCCGTCGGCATGCGTGCGGGGGACCGCATCGTGGCCATCAACGGCCGGCCGGTATCGCCGGACGACGTCGCCCCGACGATCCGGGCCTCCGGCGGACGCCCTTTGCGGCTGACCGTGGAGCGCGACGGACGCACGGTCGACCTGCCTCCGGCCGCCGCCGAGAAGCCTCAGCGCTACGGGGCCGGCAAGTCGACCTGGGAGGCGGTGCGCGTCACCGGGATCGTCACGAAGCAGATCGGCGCCTCGATCGGCCGCCTCGTCACCGGCGACGGCCGGGACGAGATCTCGAGCCCTGTCGGCATCGTGCAGGGCTCCTCCCAGGCCGTCGAGCAGGGCACTGACGCCTACCTGTGGGTGCTCGGGCTGATCAGCCTCTCCCTCGCCCTGCTCAACCTGCTGCCGCTGCTCCCGCTCGACGGGGGTCACATCGCGTTCTCGCTCGTCGAGGGGATTCGCGGCAAGGCGGTCGCCCGAGAGGTCTACGAGCGCGTGTCCGTCGTGGGGATCGCGATCGTGCTGCTGCTCTTCTTCATCGGCCTGTCCAACGACATCGGCCGGCTAGGCAGCTGACGCCTCCGGCACCGGGCCAGAGACGAGTCTGACACCGGGGGGCCGGTACCCTTCGACCGGATGGCTTCGGAGGTTCAGCTCAAGGTCGGCAACGTCGCGATCGGCGGCGGGGCGCCGGTCGTGATCCAATCGATGACGCTGACGCCGACCCGTGACGTCGACGCGACCACCGCCCAGATCGCTGCGCTCGCGTCGGCCGGCTGCGAGGTCGTTCGCTGCGCCGTGCCGAAGATCGAGGATGCGAACGCCCTCGCCCGCATCGTCCGGCTCAGCCCGATCCCGGTGATCGCGGACATCCACTTCAACGCCAGCCTGGCCCTGAAGGCGATCGAGGCCGGCGTCGCCGCCGTCCGCATCAACCCGGGCAACATCGGCGGGCCGGACAAGGTC
>DATLDK010000137.1:0-24618 GCA_035525905.1 Gaiellaceae bacterium
GGCGTTGGAGGGCCTGAGGGCATACGCGGAGATCGAGCCGCGGCCGGTCGAGATCGGCGGGCTCACCTTCACCGAGGTCGCGAGCATCACGCAGATCAAGGGGGGCATCGCGAGCAACGTCATCCCCGACCGCGCCGAAGCGCTCGTCAACTTTCGCTATGCCCCCGACCGCTCGCCCTCCAGCGCCGACGCTTATCTCCGCAGCCTGGTCCCGGAGGGCGCGACGTACGAGCACGCGGGCGACTCTCCCCCTGCCAGGGTGGTCACCGACTCGCCCCTCGTCCAGCGCTTGCGCGCCGCCGGAGACCTCGCGCTCGAGCCGAAGCAGGCTTGGACCAATGTCGCCGACTTCACCACGCGCGGGATCGATGCCGTCAACTTCGGTCCGGGAGCCACCCGGTACGCGCATCGCCGCGACGAGCAGGTGGAGATCGCGGCGCTGGAGCGGGCGTTCGAGTCCCTGTGGGTGTTCCTCACCGGTACGGTCTGAACGTGCCCGTCTCCCCCATCCTCGAGCACCAGACGACCTACCCGTTCGTGCGGCTGAACGAGGCCGCAAGGCGCGTCCGGGCACGCGGGATCGAGGTGATCGACTTCGGCACCGGCGACCCCCGCGAGCCGACCGACCCGCTGATCCGGCAGGCGCTCGTCGACGGCCTCCGCGAGCGCATGGGCTATCCGCTCGCCACCGGGCTCCCGGAGCTGCGCGAGGCGATCTCGGCGTGGGTGCAGCGCCGTTTCGCCACAGTTCTCGACCCTGACTCCGAGATCATCCCCACCCTCGGGAGCAAGGAGGCGATCTTCAGCTTCGCACTCGCCGTCGTCGACGCCGACGGAAGCCGGGACACGGTTGCCTACACCGACCCGGGGTACCCCGTGTACGAGCGCGGGGCCATGTTCGCGCACGCACGCACCCTCCGCGTCCCACTGCGCGAAGAAAACGGCTTCCTACCCGATCTCGACGCGATCGACGAGGAGACATGGACACGGCTCGCGCTCTTCTGGGTCAACTATCCGAACAACCCGACCTGCGCCACTGCCCCGCTCTCCTTCTACGAGCGCCTCGCCGGTCTCGCACGCGAGCACGGGTTCGTGCTGGCCTCCGATGAGCCCTATACGGAACTCTGGTTCGAGGAGCCGCCCACGTCGGCCCTGCAGCTCGAGGACCGAACCAACGTGATCGTCTTCAACTCCCTCTCGAAGCGCAGCTCCATGACCGGCTACCGGAGCGGGTTCGCGGCAGGCGATCCAGCACTGGTCGGAGCCTTGAAGGCTTTTCGTCCGAGTGTGGGGACAGCGCCGCAGGAGTTCGTCCAGCGGGCTTCGATCGCCGCGTGGGGCGACGAGGCGCACGTCGAGGACACGCGGGCCCGCTACGGCCGCAAACGGGCTCTCCTGCTCGATCTCTTCGAGCGCAAGGGAGTTCGCGTCGCCGGCAGCGAAGCGACGATGTACCTCTGGCTCGAGGTTCCGGCGGGAGAGGGCTCGGAGGCGTTCGCCGAGCGGCTGCTGGAGCACGGGATCCTGGTCACCCCCGGCGCCTACCTGGGCGCCTGTGGCGAAGGCTATTTCCGGGTCGCGCTCGTGCCCTCGGAGGAGGAGTGCGCAACCGCTGTCGAGATCCTCGAGCGCGTGCTGTGACCCCGCGGCAGGCCGAGGAGATCGTGGCGGCGCTCGATCGCGGTGAGCGGCGCGTGGCCGAGAAGGTCGGGGCGGACTGGGTCGTCGACGTCGAAGCGAAGGAGGCGATCCTCGAGTACTTCCGGTTGCGCAAGGTCGAGCCGATCGAGGTCGGCCCGTTCATGTTCCAGGACAAGATCCCGCTGAAGCGGAGCGCACCAGGAGTTCGCATCGTGCCGCCCGGCGTTGCACGGTACGGGTCCTTTCTCTCCGAGGGCGTGATCCTGATGCCGGGCTACGTGAACATCGGCGCCTGGGTCGGACCTCGCACCATGGTCGACACCTGGGCGACTGTCGGGTCGTGTGCTCAGATCGGCGCCGACGTCCATCTCGCGGGCGGCGTCGGTATCGGCGGCGTGCTCGAGCCGCCGAACGCCGTCCCGGTGGTGGTCGAGGACGGGGCCTTCCTCGGTTCACGGTGCATCGTCACTGAGGGCGTCCGGATCGGCGCGGGAGCGGTTCTGTCCGCGAACGTCTCGCTGACGGCGAGCGTGCCGATCATCGACGTGACCGGCTCCGAGCCCGTCGAGCACCGGGGCAGCGTTCCGCCACGCGCAGTCGTCGTGCCGGGCACCAGGCCGAAGGTCTTCCCGGCCGGCACGTACGAGGTGGCATGCGCCCTCATCATCGGCTGGCGCCAGGAGTCGCACGACGAGAAGTTGAGCCTCAACGACGTGCTGCGCGAGTTCGAGCTCGCGGTCTAGACGTGCACCTCTCCGTTGCAGATCTCCTCGGCGGGCCCGACGAGCGTCGGCCGGTTCTCGTCGTCGAGCTCGACCAGTAGCTCGCCACCCGGCATCCGCACCGCGACGGGGCTCTCACACCAGCCATTCGCGACGGCGGCCGACGCCACAGCGACCGCGCTCGAGCCGGATGCGGTCGTCTCCCCGACGCCGCGCTCCCAGACGAGTGCCGTCACCTCGTGCGGGCCGTCGACGCGTACCAGCTGCACGTTCGTACGCTCCGGGAAGCGGTCGCTCGTCTCGATCTGCGGCCCGAGCCGCAGCAGCTCGTCCCGCTCCGGGATCCAGCGCACGACGGCATGCGGGTTGCCAACCGACACGGCCGTCAGCTCGATCCGCTCGATGCCGATCTCGACCGTCTCGATCTCGCCGACCTCGACCTCTCCGAGGGCCATTGCGACCATCCCGTCGCGTCGAACCCCGGCAGGGTAGGCGCGCCCTGCAGTGGAGATGGTCACGTTCACGTCCTCGACCCGCTCGACGAGCCAGGCGGCGGCGATCCGGCTGCCGTTGCCGGAGAACTCGGCGACCGACCCATCGGGGTTCCAGATCACGATCTCGGCCTCCGCGCCGCTCACCGTGACGACCTCCAGCACTCCGTCGGAGCCGATGCCGTAGTGAACGTCGCAGAGCCGGTGGGCCAGCTCCGCGTTCAGCGGACCGCGCAGGTCCGCCCGCTCGACGAGCACGTAGGTGTTACCGAGCGCGTGCCATTTCGAGAATCTCATCCGCTACGTCCTCCGCCGGTCGGTCGGCATCGATCATGACGATGGCCGGGATCCGCCGCATCCACTTGCGCTGGTACGCAGCGAGGCGACTCGTGGCACGCTCGAGCTCGGCGAGCGCTTCTTCGCGCGGCAGCGTCCTGACCGCGTCGAGCCCGAGTACCTGCGGGACGACGTCACCGGCCTCGCGCACCTCCTCCTCGACCCCGTGCTCGAACATCGCTTCGGTTCGAGCCCGAATCCGGACCGCGAGCACGCCCGGGGGCACGTCGAGACCGACGACGAGCGTCGGCAAACGCGTGTCCGCGGTCCAGAGTCGCGGCGTCTCCGGGACCAGCGTCTCCCCCGCATCCCAGAGCTCGAGCGCCCGGACGACTCGCTTGCGGTCGTTGGCGTGCACGCGCGCCGCGGCGCGTGGATCCCGTCTTGCGAGCAACGCATGCGCGGTACCGGCGCCGCGCCTCTCGTAGAGGCGCTCCCAGCGTGCCCGAGCGCCCGCCGGAACCTCCGCCGGCAGCGCGACATCGGTGAGGGCGGCCTGGAACCAGAGGCCCGAGCCCCCGACGACGACCGGCAACCGCCCCGCAGCCAGGATCTCGTCGATCTCGGCGTGCGCGAGCCGCTGGAACTCGCCCACGGTGCCCTGCCGGTCGAGCGGCCAGATCCCGACGAGACGGCCGGAACCCTGGTTCGTCAAGATCGGCAGACCGCGGTAGACCTGCATGGAATCGGCCGAGACGAGCTCTGCCGGGACCCGGGCGGCGATCGCCTCGGCGACGGCGGTCTTGCCCGAGGCGGTCGGTCCAAACAACCCAACCACGCTCACCACGGAGATAGCCCGGGCCCGCCGGAGACGAGCCCCTTTAAGGATCTTTGCGCGCTGAGCGTCCGCCCCTGCGGATGCTCAGCCTGCGCTGGTAGAAACGGCTTTCCAGCCAACCGAGTCGCCTTCGTTCGCGACGGGCCGGTTCTCGTCTGGATTGCCGGTGCGATGCTGCCGGAACCAGGTGACAGCGCGCGGGATGCCTTCCTCCAGTGGCACCTGGGGTTCCCAGCCGAGCAAATCGCGCGCCTTGCGAATGTCTGCGACGTAGCGGGTCACCTCGCCGAGGAGCGACGGTGCGATCGTCATCTTCGGCGCGACGTCGAGCTCGGCAGCGATCAGCTCGGCGGCGCGAACGAGCGTGTTTCCTTCGCCGAAAGCGAGGTTGATCGTCTCGTTCGTCACTCCGCCGCTCGCCAGCGCCTCGATCCCGCGTGAGATCCCGTCGACGCAGTCGTCGATGTAGGTGAAGTCGAGCACCTTGTCCGCGCCGCCGTAGACGGTGATCGGCTCGTCTCGCGACATCGAGTGGATGAACAACGGCAGCACACGGGACATCCGGTGCAGGTCGTTGTCGTAGCGCCCATAGACGTTCGAGAAGCGAAACGCGAGGTACTTGAGGCCGTAGCAGCGGGCGTAGGCATAGATGAACGCCTCGCTCGCGATCTTCGACGCCGAGTACGGGCTCTCGGTGAAGGCAAAGTCCGCCGTCGATTCGCTGTACCCCTCGAAGCGGTGCACGTCGCCGTACACCTCGCGCGTCGAGGAGAAGACCAGCGGCAGGTTCCGCTGCCTGCAGTACTCGAGCACGTTGAAGGTCATCATCGTATTCTCGAGCGCGCGGTGCGGTTGGGCGACGAGCAGGTGCACCTTCGCGTGGGCGGCGAGATGCACGACGAGGTCCGTCTCCGGATACGGGACGCCGCCGATCCCATCCGGGAACGCCGGGTACTGGCCGGAGAGATCCTGGAGCAGGTAGCGGAAGTCGTCCGTCCAGGTGTTCACGCGCTGGTCGACCCCGAAGACTTCGTGACCGTCGGCGAGCAGCCGCAGTGCGAGGTTCGTGCCGATCTGCCCGGATGAACCGGTGATCAGAACTTTCACGCGGCGACCGCCGCCCGCTGGACGCCCCGCAGAGTGGTCGAAGTCGCGGCGTCGATCTCGACGTCGGCCAGCTCTCCCGACACGGCGTCGCCGCTGAAGACGACGGTGACGTTGCCGCGGGTGCGGCCGCGCAGAAGCGTTTGATCGGTACGACTGGTGCCTTCGACGAGGACTTCCTGCACCGTTCCAACGCGCTCGAGGTTCCCCTTCGCCGCGATCCGCTGTACAACCTCGACGAGGCGCTCGAGCCGCTCGTGCTTGATCGCCTCGGCGACTTGGTCCGGCAACGTGGCCGCCTCCGTGCCACGGCGAGGTGAGTAGATGAACGTGTAGGCGCTGTCGTAACGCACCTGCTCCACCACCTCGAGGGTCTCGAGGAAGTCCTGCTCCGTTTCGCCGGGAAAGCCCACGATGATGTCCGTCCCCAGGGCGAGCCCGGGAATCTCTGTCCGCAGCTTCTCGACGAGCGCGAGATAGCGCTCGCGGTCGTAGGTGCGGCGCATTAGCTTCAGCAACCGGCTCGAGCCGGACTGGAGCGGCAGGTGGATGTGCTCGCACACCGAGTCGCACTCCGCCATCGCCGCGATCACCGGGTCGCGAAAGTCCTTCGGATGAGGGCTCGTGAACCGGATACGCTCGATGCCGTCCACGGCGTCGCAGGCCCGGAGCAGTTCGCCGAACTCGGTGTCGAGCCCCGGCCGCAGATCTCGGCCCCAAGAGTTCACGTTCTGCCCCAGCAGGGTGATCTCCCTGACGCCATCGGCTGCCAGGCGTGTGACCTCGGCGACGATCTCCCCGGGACGGCGACTCTGCTCCCGCCCCCTGACCGCAGGAACGATGCAATACGAGCACTTGGAGTTGCAGCCCATCGAAACCTGTACCCAAGCGCTGAAGGTGCGTTCCCGGTGCATGGGCAGGTCGCCGGCGAAGTGCGCGTGTGATCCGAAGCGGCCCCGCGGAGCCCGCCCTCCCGCGCCGATCCATTCGCCGAGGTGCGGGATCGACCCCGGCCCGAACGCGACGTCGACCTGCGGGTAGAGCTCAAAAATCCGCTCCTCCTGGGCCTCCGCGAAGCAGCCGCCCACGGCCACGATCAGCTCAGGGTTCTCACGCTTGCGTGCACCGGCGTCGCCGAGGTACGCGGCGAGCTTCGTGTCGGGCTTCTCCCGGACCGTGCAAGTGTTGAAGACCAGCACGTCCGCGTCCGCCTGAGAGGGCGCCTCACCGAGCCCGAGCGACTCCAGCATGCCCTTGATCCGCTCGGAATCGTGCGCGTTCATCTGGCAGCCGAAGGTCGTGACGTGGTAGCGCCGCATCGCCCGGATCGTACCCGCCTCCCTACGCCCGGACCGCTATTTCGCGACCTCGATCGCCCGGCTCTCCCGGATGACGATCACCTTCACCTGGCCTGGATACTCCAGCTGGTCCTCGATCTCACGCGCGATCTCGTGCGAGAGCAGCACCGCCGCGTCGTCGTCGACCTCGGTCGGCTCGACCATGACCCGGATCTCGCGCCCGGCCTGGAGAGCGTAGGCCTTCGCGACCCCCGGCTTGGCGGTCGCGATCTCCTCCAGCGCCCCGAGGCGCTTGATGTAGTGCTCCAGGCTCTCGCCTCGCGCCCCCGGCCGCGAAGCTGAGATCGCGTCGGCCGAGATCACCAGCACGGCCTCGACGGTCTGGGGCTGAACCTCGTAGTGGTGCGCCTCGATCGCGTGCACGACGCCCTGGCTCTCGCCGTAGCGCTTGGCCAGCTGCGCGGAGATGGCTGCGTGCGAACCCTCGATCTCGTGGGTCATCGCCTTGCCGATGTCGTGCAGCAGCGCCGCACGCTTGGCCGTCTTCACGCTAGCGCCAAGCTCGCTCGCCATGATCCCCGTGAGGTGCACGACCTCGAGCGTGTGCTTGAGGACGTGCTGGCCATAGCTCGTTCGATAGCGGAGCTTCCCGAGCACCTTCACGAGCTCCTCGTGGAACTCGCCGCAACGGGCCTCGAAGACTGCCTGCTCCCCCGCCTCCCGGACGTGATCCTCCAGTTCGGCTTTGGAGAGGTAGTACATCTCCTCGATCCGGGCCGGGTGGATGCGGCCGTCCTCGATCAGCTTCTCCAGGGTCGTGCGGGCAACCTCGCGGCGCAGTCCGTCGAACGAGGAGAGAACGACAGCCTGCGGCGTGTCGTCGACGATGAAATCGACCCCGGTCAAGTGTTCGAGGGCCCGGATGTTCCTGCCCTCCCGGCCGATGATGCGGCCCTTCATGTCGTCGGAGGGAAGCTCGACGACGGTGACGGTCGTCTCCGCCGTGTGGCTGGCCGCGACGCGCTGCAGGGCGTCCGCGATCAACGCCCGCGCGCGTCGTCTCGACTCGATCCGTGCCTCCTCTTCCTGCTGGCGGACGCTCCGAGCGAGCTCGTGCCGAATCATGTCCTGGGAGCGCTCGAGCAGGTGGTGCTTCGCCTCCGCGACCGTCAGCCCGGCGATGCGCTCGAGTTGGGCGATGGCTTCGTCCTTGGCAGCCTTGAGCTCGTCCTGCAGCTGTTTGACGTGCGTCTCGCGGTCGGCCAGGCCCTGCTCGCGCCGCTCGACCTCAGTCGTCCTCCGAACCAGCTCGTGCTCCCCGGCGGCGACCTCCTCTTCCACCCGCGCCGCTTCGCTGCGCCGGCTCTGAACCTCGGCCTCGACGTCTGCACGCAGCTTGACTGCGAGCTCGCGGGCCTCGATCTGCGCCTCTCGCCGGATGGTCTCGGCCTCCCGCTCGGCGACGTGAACCCGCGAACCGGTCCGCAGCACGAGCAGCGCCGCGGCACAGCCGGCCCCAAGTGCGAGTCCGATGAGCGCCGCGAACGCAGTGAGCATGTCGTCCTGCCTCCTGGGGAAGGTGGATTGACCGCGGCGGCACGTCGACCTCCGCGGTGCTCACATCCGGCGCATCGGCCTGCACAGCCGCTGCTCCGAGCTCGTGCGCGTCAGATCAGGCTCGAGCCGGCGATTCCTCCTGAGCGCCGGGCGGTCTTGGATTCGGAAGGTTCGGGTTCACGTTCGAGGAGATTTCGGAAGTCATTTCGGAAAATCACGCGCTTGCAGGCAAAACGTCGAATGGAAGCAGGTGGATCCTACAACTTCTCAGTCGTCTCCCGCAACGAGTCCCTCCAGCGCGTCCTCTCGGAAGCCCCGTGAGGCCAGGTAGCGGGCGGTCTTGACGCTCCTGCCACGGAGCTCGGCGACGCGCGCCGCGCGAACGCGCTCAGGCTCGAGCGCTTCGATCGCGAGCTCGATCACGTCGTCGGGAATGCCGCGCCGCTCGAGGTCGTCCCGGATCAGGGCGTCACCGGAGCCGCGGTCCGCGAGCTGCTCCGCCCGCTGTCGGGCGAGGCGCTCGTCGTTGACGTACCCGATTCGCTCGAGCGTCTCGAGCGCCTGCTCCCGCTCCGCCTGTCCGACCCCGCGTTGCTCGAGCCGCGCCTCCAGCTCGGCGGCCGTGCGGTCACGAAAACGCAGCGCCCTGATCGCCAGCGCAAGGGGCGTCGTTTGGACGGCGTCCGGCCGCTCCGCCATGGCTACGCCGCTGAGGCGGCCTTCGCGACCTCCTCGACTTCCTCGACTCCGTCCGCGTCCACGTCCTCGATCTCGGTCGCGGGCTCGCCGGCCGGGCTCTCGGCGCCGGCCACAGTCGGCAGCAGCCGCGCGGAGACCATCTGCTCCGGGCCGGCCTTGGCCTGGATCTGCTGGAGGATCTGCTGCACCAGATCTGGATGCTCCTTCAGGAACGAGGCTGCGTTCTGGCGTCCCTGACCGAGCCGCTCGTCGCCGAAGCTGAAGTACGAGCCCGACTTCTGGACGATCTTCTGCTCGATCCCGACATCGAGCACGGTGCTCTCCCAGGAGATTCCGGTCCCGTAGATGATGTCGAACTCGGCCTGCTTGAACGGCGGCGCCACCTTGTTCTTGACCACCTTGACGCGCACGCGGTTGCCGTACGCCTCGGCGCCGTCCTTCAGCGTCTCGATCCGGCGGATGTCGAGCCGCACGGAGGCGTAGAACTTGAGCGCCCGGCCGCCCGGGGTCGTCTCGGGGCTGCCGAACATGACCCCGATCTTTTCGCGCAACTGGTTCGTGAAGAGGCAGATCGTGTCGGTCCGGTTGAGGGTGCCCGCGAGCTTGCGCAGGGCCTGACTCATCAGCCGCGCCTGCAGCCCCACGTGGGTATCCCCCATCTCGCCCTCGATCTCCGCCTTCGGCGTCAGCGCTGCGACCGAGTCGACCGCAACGACGTCGAGAGCCCCCGAGCGCACGAGCAGCTCCGTTATCTCGAGAGCCTGCTCACCGGTGTCCGGCTGGGAGACCAGCAGGTCGTCGACGTTGACGCCGATCTTGCGCGCGTACTGGGGATCCATCGCGTGTTCCGCGTCGATGAAGGCGCAGATACCCCCGCGCCGCTGGGCCTCCGCGATCACGTGGTATACGAGCGTCGTCTTGCCCGAGCTCTCGGGCCCGTAGAGCTCGACCACGCGTCCGCGCGGGAGCCCCCCTATGCCGAGAGCCAGGTCGAGCACGAGCGACCCTGTCGAGATCGCTCCGATCTGGACCTGGGCCTGGTCGCTCATCTTCATGACCGAGCCCTTTCCGAATGCACGCTCGATCTGCCCGAGGGCGACGTCCAGAGCTTCTTCGCGGTTCATAACTCATCCTCTCCTGTTTCTCAGCGGTTCAGTTCTCAGCGGTTCAGTTCCTGGCGATTCAGCGGAAACGATTCGAGCACCTCGTAGACCGCCCCGGACGGGTGCAGACGGGATACGAAAGCAGCAGCATCGGACGGAGTGACGACCGGAAGCTCGGGCGGAGCGGGCGAGAGCCCTGGCCGCTCCCGGTAGCGGAGCACCGTGACATGCGGCAACCACGCTCGCGGCTCCGGCTCGTAGACACCCAGCGCCAACAGCCGCTCGTGGAGCCTGGCGGCGAGCACCGCGCCGTTGCCGGTGGCGTCGGAGAAGGCGAGCATGCCGACGGTGCGAGTTTCGCGGTAGCGAGCGTCGGCGAGCTGCGGCGATGCAGCGGCTGCGGCCTCCTCCTCGAGCACGCCGCAGATCGAGTCGAGCTCGGCGGCGGGACGCGACCCGAGGAACGCGAGCGTGACGTGCAGGTTGCCCGCCGGAACGATGCGGCCGCGCAGCTCTTGCTGTTGCCACTCCGCGATGCCCCGGACGGTGTCGTCGGGCAGCTGCAGGGCGAGAAAGAGGCGAAGTCGCTCATCGCCTCCCACGCTACCGCGTGAGGTCACACCGATTCGTCACGATTCTGTTCCAAGAGCTGCCGAACGAGATGCAGCGAGGCAACGACGGCCCGGCGTCGGATCGAATCCCGATCTCCGGGAAAGTTGAAATGGGAGGCGCGGCTGCCGTTGGGCGTGTCGGCATGGAAGTAGACGAGGCCGACCGGCTTCTCCTCGGTTCCGCCCTCGGGGCCGGCCACGCCGGTCACCGACACTGCGACCTCGACTCCGAACCGCTCGCGCGCACCGCGGGCCATGGCCTCGGCGACCTCAGGCGACACGGCGCCATGCTCCTCGATCAGCTCGGCGGGGACTCCCAGCTCACCGACCTTGACCTCGTTCGAGTAGGAGACGATCCCACCTGCGAGGACGTGCGATGCGCCCGGCACCGCGGTCAGCCGCGCCGCGACGAGACCGCCCGTGCAGGACTCCGCGGTCGCGAGGTGGAGCCCTTGGTCGCGGCAACGGTCGAGCACCAGCTCCTCGACCGTGCGGCCGTCCGTGGAGTAGAGGTAGTGCCCCAGCCGCTCCGCCAGATGTGCCTCGAGCGCGGTCATCCGCTCCTCAGCCGGGGGCGCGGCGACCAGGTCAACGTGGATTTCGAAGTCCCGCGCACAGATCGTCACCTCGAGGCCGTCGCCGTCGCCGCCCGCCTCCCGAAATGCCTGCGCGACCTGCGACTCGCCCGGCCCGAAGAAGCGGAGCGTGCGCCGGAGCGGCGGCGTCCCGCCGTCGAGCACGTCGCGTACAGCGGCGACCTCGAGCGCTTTGGGCCAGAGACGTTGCAGCTCCGACGGTGGGCCGGGAAGAACGATTACGGGCGTCCCTCCAGCATCGACGACGAGACCGGGCGCGGTGCCAGCGAGGCCGAGGCAGGCTGCGCCCGAAGGCAGCGTCGCCTGCTTGCGCACGCCCTCCGCGAAGTCCGCGTACGGCCGTTTCAGCCGATCCGCCACCATGCGGGAGACTCCTTCGATCTGCGCCTCCAGCTCGGTGTCCACGCGCAACTCGTGCCCGGCGACCTTGGCGACGACCTCGACGGTACGGTCGTCGTGGGTCGGTCCCAGGCCGCCCGACATGGCGACGAGATCCGCGGAGGCGAGCGCATCGCGCAGGGCCGTCTCCAGCTCTCGCGGGTCATCGCCCACGATCTCGATCCGCGCCGGCTCGAGCCCGAGCGCGAGAAGCGAGCGGGCGAGGAACGGCCCGTTCAGATCGGGACGCTCACCGCGAACGAGCTCGCTGCCGGTGACCACGATCACCGCCCTGGGGCGGCTCTCGCCGGGGATCAACTGGCGTCGGCGGCGAAGATCTTCTTCGCCGTCACGAAGACGCCCTGGGCCTTGACGGCGGCCTGCGGAAGCTTCACCCGGTTGCCGTTCCGCTTGACCAGCACATTTGCGGGGCTCTCGAGCCGCACCCAGAGCACCCTCCCGTCGAAACGTTGCCGCTGGCCCCGCTCGAGCGTGCCCTGGTAGAGAGGCGTGCCCGCGGCGCTGCGGGATTTGACGATGAGATACGAGTCACCACGCGTGGCGCGCAGCTCCAGCCGCACCGACCCCGCGGCGTCCGGCACCCGAGCGACAGTCGCTGCGGGCGTCGAGTTGAGCCCGCGCACGGGGGGCGCATCGGCATTGCCGAAGCGCCAGGCGACGATGACGAGCGCGGTGACGAGGCCGATCGCGGTCAGCGCGAGCAGGACGATGTTCGACTCGCGCCGCTCGGAACGGCGCGACCTGGCAGCCGGAACCCGCCGGGGTGAGCGGACCGGAGCGTCCTCCTCACCGATGACGAAGCGCGAGTTGTACTCATCGACGTAGAGCTGCCCGTCGAGGCCGAGGTACTCGGCGTAGGAGCGGAGAAAGCCCTTGATGTAGGTGTGCGAGGGGAGCAGCTCGAAGCGCTCCTCCTCGAGGGCTCTCAGATACTTGCCCCGGATCTTCGTGCCGTGCTCCGCGTCGGTGAAGTCGATGTGGCGGCGCAGACGGGCCTCACGAAGGCTGTTTCCGATCTCGAACACGGGCGCATCGTAGCGGCCTTGTCCGAACGCGCCTAGTCGGCGACCAGGGAGAGGAGCGCGTAGATGCCGACGGAACCTGCCGCCGTCAGCGAGAGCAGGACGCCCAGGATGCCGAGCAGACGGCCTAAGCGCGCCGTCCTCGTCCCCTTCGGCCGGCCAAGCGTCGGCCCGAGCCGGGAGCGCGCCCGACGGGCGAGCCGCACCGCGAGCGCTCCCAGTACCAGCGCGACGGGAATGGCGATTGCGGCGTGCAGGAGCTCGTAGGTACGCGACCAACGGGTGGCGCCGATCGCCACGGGCACGACCGCCACTGAAAGCACGCCGAGGAAGACGGACGCCCAGGCACTGCCCGGGCGTGGCGGCCCGCCGTTACTGCTTCTGGTAGGGACGGCCAACCGATGCGGGCGGCTTCGAGCGGCCGATCACGCCGGCGACCGCGATCAGGGTGAGCACGTACGGGAGGGCCTGGAAGAGCACCGCGGCCGACTCCGAATACGCCGGCAGGCGCTGGGCGAGGGCACTCGAGAACCCGAAGAGAAGGGCCGCGGCGGCCGCACCCCAGGGGCGCCAGTTGCCGAAGATGACGGCAGCGAGGGCGATGAAGCCCCGCCCGACCGTCATGTTCTGGTTGAACGAGTTGACGAATCCGATCGAGATGTAGGCGCCGCCGAGCGCGGCCAGGACACCGGAGAGAGTCACGGCGACATACCGCGTCGCGTAGACGGAGATGCCGACCGTGTCCGCCGCGCGCGGGTGCTCGCCGACCGCGCGCACCCGCAGCCCGACCGGCGTCTTGAAGAGCACGACCCACGTCGCCACGATGGTCAGTAGAGCGAGCCAGATCATCAGATTGAGCTGCCCGAGCACCGGCCCGATGAAATACCAGTCCTCGAGGAAGCCGAGGTGGACGCTCGGGATCTTGGGGATGTCCGGCGGGGTCCCCTCGCCCCCGTAGATGTCGATGAACAGATAGCCGGTGATGCCGAGGGCGAGGAAGTTGATCGCGGTGCCGCCGACGATCTGGTCCGCTCGAAGCTGGATCGCGAAGAACGCGTGGATGAACGCGAAGACGGCACCCGCGAGCGCCGCGCAGAGCAGCCCCAGCGGCCAGGAATTGAGCTTGTCGGCCCCGAGGATGCCGAAGAACGCGCCCGAGAGCATCATCCCCTCGAGTCCGATGTTCACCACCCCACTCCGCTCCGAGAAGATGCCGCCCATGGCCGCGAAGGCGAGCGGCGTCGCGTAGCGCAGCATCGCCGCCGTGAGCGCGGACCAGACGATGACCTGATCGAGATGAGTGACGCTCGACCGGGTGGCGAGATAGCCCAGCAGGATGCCGAGCACGCCGATTGCGACGGCGCCCCAGCCAAGCCGCCGGACACCCTGCCGCACGGCAGCGACTCCCAGGCCGACCGCGGCGAGGCCGATCAGGATCGCGACGATCGGCTCCCGGACCTTGACGGGCGGCAAGGTGACCCAGAAGGCCAGGATGCCGGCGAGGATGCCCGCCCACGCGAGCGCGCGCGCTCCCCTCGGAAGCCGTCCGAGCACCCTCTCGAATGCCGCGGTCACGCCTGCGGCCTCGTCGCGGCTCGCTGCCGACCTCGCTTGCGCACGTTCAGCAGGTAGAGGACGAGCACGTCCGCGCCCACGAAGAGGACGACCAGGCCCTGGATCATCACGGTCAGGTTCGTGGCGAGCTCGGGCCGGAAGATCTCCGGATCGAGGTTGCGGGTCGACGTGCCCGTCGTCAGCGCGGCGAAGAGCAGCCCCGCCAGCCCGACGCCGATCGCCTTGTTCCGTCCCAGCAGCGCCACCGCGATGCCGACGAACGCGATCTGGGACGAGATCATGACGTCGTTCGTGTTGATCCGGTACTGCCAACCGACGATGTCGATCGCCCCCGCGAGGCCCGCAAAAGCACCGGAGATCGCCATGGCCAGGAAGTAGTTCCGCGCGACGGAGATGCCGCCGTAGTGCGCAGCCTCCGGATTGAAGCCGACGGCGCGCACCTCGTAGCCGAGGGTCGTCCGATTGAGCGTGAGCCAGTAGACCACGAGTGCCGCGAGCGCGACGAAGAAGCCGACATGCAGCGCCTGCAGCGCCGGGTCGCCCCAGAAGATCGCGAGCTTCGCCCTGTCGACGACGTCGTTCGAGACCGGCACGAACGGCTGCGTGTCGTTCTGCAGCGGCCCTCCCAGTCCGAACAGGAAGACCCCCGTCCAGACCATGATCCAGTTGAGCATGATCGTCGCGATCACCTCGTGGGTGCCGACCGTCGCCTTCAGGATCCCGGCGATCCCGGCCAGGAGCGCGCCGGCGAGGACGCCCGCCACCACCGCGAGCAGGATGTGCACGAGCCCGGGCAGGTTCGGCAGCTCCGACCCGATCCACACGCCCACGATCGCCCCTGCGAGGTACTGGCCCTGCCCGCCGATGTTGAACATCCCACAGCGGAAGGCGAAGGCCACGGCGAGGCCCGTGAGGACGAGCGGGACGAAGTTGATCAGCGTCTGCTGCAGGTTGTAGGCGGCCAGGGAGTCGATGTCGTTCACGTTCCAGGGGAAGGGAACGTGCGCTTGCGTGAACGGAATGCGAAGCTCGTGCGAGCCGACCTCGAAGAACCAGTTCAGGCCCGCACCCTCGAAGATCGCCTTGTACGTCGTCACGGGGTTCTTGCCCGTCGTCGCCAGCACCACGAGGCCGCCGATCAAGAACGCGAGAATCGTCGTCAGCAGCGGGACGAGCAGGCCGCCGGCGCGCTGCGCAACCGCGAGGCGCCGCGCGACGTTGAGCGCATCGCCGGGCGGCGGTGCTTCGACCTTGCCCCCTCCCTCCGGCGGGGTCCCCTCCGTCTCCGTCATGCGGCTGCCTTCCGGCCGCCACCCGTCATCGCCACGCCCAGCTCCTCCTCGGAAGCGCCGGGTGGGAACTCCCCGACGATGCGTCCCTCGAAGATGACGAGGATCCGGTCGGAGAGCGACAGGATCTCGTCCAGCTCGAGCGATACGAGCAGGATGCCGCGGCCCTCGTCGCGCTCCTCGACGAGCCGCCGGTGCACGAACTCGATCGCGCCGACGTCGAGGCCGCGCGTGGGCTGTGCTGCGATCAGCACTTTCGGGTTGCGGTCGATCTCGCGCGCCAGCACCACCTTCTGCTGGTTGCCGCCCGAGAGGCCGCCCGCACGTGTCTGCGGCCCGCCGCCGCGGACGTCGAACTCCTGCAGCAGACCACGCGCCTTGTCGATCAGGCGCTTCGGGAAGAGCCAGCCGTAGCGCGAGGCCGGCGGATGGTCGTATTCGTGCAGGGCCAAGTTTTCCGCGAGGGTGAAGTCGAGCACGAGACCCCGCCGCTGCCGGTCCTCGGGAATGTGACCGAGACCCGCGTCGAGGCACTCCTTGCAGGTGTCGTCCGTGACGTCCTCGTCGCCGATCACGATCCTGCCGGCCTTGGATCGGCGCAGGCCGGCGATGGCGTCGATCAGCTCGGTCTGGCCGTTGCCATCGACGCCGGCGATCCCGACGATCTCCCCGCCCCGGACCTCGAAGGAGACGTCGCGCACCTGCTCGATGCCGCGGTCGTCCTCAACCGTCAGCCCCTGGACGGACAGCAGCGGCGCCGTCGGCTGCGACGTCGTCTTGTCGACCCGCAGAAGCACCTCGCGGCCGACCATCAGACGGGCCAGGCCTTCCTCGGTCGCGCCCGCAGCCGGCAGCGTCTCGATCTTCTTGCCGCGCCGCAGCACCGTGATCCGGTCGGCGACCTCGGTCACCTCGTTCAGCTTGTGGCTGATGAAGATGATCGACTTTCCCTGCTCGGTCAGGCTCCTGATGATCGTGAAGAGCTCGAGGGACTCTTGCGGGGTCAGCACCGCCGTCGGCTCGTCGAGAACGAGGATGTCGGCGCCGCGATAGAGCGCCTTCAGGATCTCGACGCGCTGCTGCTGGCCCACGGTGATGTCCTGGACGATCGCCCGCGGATCGACGGCCAGCCCGAAGCGGGCCGAGATCTCGCGTACGCGCTTCTCGGCAGCGGCGTAGTCGAGGAAGATCCCGTTGTGGGTCGGCTCGGTCGCGAGCACGATGTTCTCCGCCACCGACATGACCGGGATCAGCATGAAGTGCTGGTGCACCATCCCGATCCCGTTCTCGATCGCCGCCTTCGGCGAGCCGAGCTCCGCCGGCTTGCCGTTGACCAGGATCTGGCCCTCGTCCGGCCGGTAGAGCCCGTAGACGACGTTCATCAGCGTCGACTTGCCGGCGCCGTTCTCGCCCAGCAGGGCATGCACCTCGCCCTTGCGGAGATCGAAGTCGACGGCGTCGTTCGCGACGATGCCGGGGAAGCGCTTCGTGATCCCGCGTAGCTCGAGAACGGGCCGCTCGTCCATCGGGCGATTCTATGGCCCTCGCCGGGCGGGGCCTAGCCGGAAGGGGCTACTTGACCGTCTCCGGGATGTTCTTGATCCCACCTGCCGCGATTCGGTCCTGCACTCGGTTCACCTGCGAGACGACGTCCGCCGGCACGTCGGGGGCGATCTCGCCCAGGCCGACAGCGCCGGAGGCGACATCGAACACGGTGTTCCCGCCCCCCTCGAACCTTCCCTCCTGCACGCTCTGGATCGTCTGGAGCACGGCGACGTCGACCTTCTTCAGCGCGCTCGTGAGCACGTGCTTGCCGAGGTACGCCTGATCGGCGTCGACACCAATGCCACGCACGTTCTTCTCCTGCGCGGCGGAGAGGGCCCCCAGCCCGCACTGCCCGGCGACCTGGAAGATGACCCTAGCGCCGCGGCCGATCTGATCGAGCGCGACCTCCTTGCACCTCGCCTGGTCGACGAAGTCCTGCGAGTAGGCGTTCAGGGTCTCGATCTCCGGGTTCGCGGCCCTCGCTCCTGCCCTGTAGCCGGCGATGTAGCGGTCGACGGGCGGGATCTTCTGTCCCCCCACCGAGCCGATCACCTGCCGCGAGCCCGCTTCTCCCTTCACGAGCAGCCCGGCGAGGTAGCCGACGAGATAGCCGGCCTCCTGCTCCCTGAAGAGCAGCCCGCGCACGTTGGCCGGCTTCGATTTCAAGTCCTGCTGGGGGAAATCGATGATCGCGAAGCGGACGTTCGGGAACTGCTTCGCGACCGCGTCAACGGCCTCCGCCATGAGGAACCCGACGCCGACCACGAGGTCGTACTTCCTGCTCGCCAGGCTGGAGAGGTTCGGGACGTAGTCGGCGTTCGAGTGCGACACGACGACGCGGCCCTGGACACCGAGCTCCTTCTCCGCCTGCTCGAGTCCCTTGTTGGCGAGGAAGTTGAAGGAACGGTCGTCGAGGCCGCCGATGTCCGTGACGAGTCCAACCTGGAGCCGAGGGCCGGCCGGCTCCGTCGAGCGAGCCGTGCTCGTCGAGGCCGCAGGCACCGCGTCGCCACCGGAACCCGCATCGCCCCCGCAGCCGGCCAAGATGAGCAGAAGGCCGACGAGCGGCGCGAGGTGGCGGGCGCTCACGCTCGGAGTGATACCGGAAGGGGCGGGCTCGAAACTCCCGCCCCTTCCGGTGAAGTTGCGCGCGCTAGCCCGTGGTGGCGGGCGGAGCCTGCGCGGTGACCTTGATCTTGCCGGAGGCGATCTGCTTCCGGATGTTCTCGACCGCGGTCTTGAGCGCCGGCGCGATCTTGTTCGAGATCTTGCCGTAGCCCACGCCGTTCGTCTTGACCGAGAAGATCGCGTCGAAGTTCGTGCGGAACTTCGCGCCAGTCTTCTGAGCAGCCGCGATGGTCGTGTAGACGGCAACGTCGACCTTCTTGGTCGCGCTCGTCATCACGTGCTGGCCGAGGTAGCCCTGGTCGGCGTCGACGCCGATGCCGAAGACACCCTTCTCCTTCGCGGCCGACAGAACGCCGAGGCCGCACTGGCCCGCGACCTGGAAGACGACGCCCGCGCCGTTGGCGATCTGGTTGAGCGCCTGCTCCTTGCACTTCGCCTGGTCGACGAAGTCCTGGGAGTACGAGTGCACGACCTTCACCTTCGGGTTGGCCTTCTTGGCGCCCGCGTAGTACCCGGCGATGAACCGGTCGACCGGCGGGATCTTGAGCCCGCCGACTGCGCCGAGCATCAGGTTGCCGCCGACGGGATGCGCCGTCACCTGACGGGCCGCGAGGTAGCCCACGAGGTACCCGGCCTCCTGCTCCTTGAACAGCAGTCCGCGCACGTTCGTCGGGTTGCCCTTCATCTTGACGCCGCTGTTGTCGATGATCGCGAACTTCGTCTTCGGGAAGCGCTTGGCCACCTGTGCGGTCGCGTCACCCATCAGGAAGCCGACCGAGATGACCAGGTTGTAGCCGCCGCGAGCCGCGGTCGTCAGGTTCGGGACGTAGTCGGCGTTCGACTTCGAGATGAATACGCGACCGTCGATCTTGAGCTTGGTCTTCGCCTGCTTGAGCCCCTGGTTCGCGAGGAAGTTGAACGAGCGATCGTCGAGACCGCCGATATCGGTCACGAGAGCGACCTTGTAGGCCGCGGCCGGGGCCGCCTGCGCATCCGATCGTGCGGATCCGGTGCCGGCGCCGATCGCCAGCATCAGGACCGCGGTGAGTGCCGCCGCCACAAGCGGCAAAATCTTGCGTACTTTCACGTACCCTCCTTAGAAGTCATAACCACCGCCAAGCTTGGACGCTTGATTCAACCCTAAGTTGGGGGGAAAAGAAAGTCCTTACAAGGTGGTGGAGACGAAACGCTCGACGTCCGCCTCCTCCACCAGCACGCGCCGCGGCTTCGAGCCTTCGTAGCCGGAGATGATCCCCCGGCGCTCGAGCATGTCGATCAGGCGTCCCGCCCTCGTGTACCCGACACGCAGGCGACGCTGGATCAGCGAGACCGACGCCGTCTGCGTCTGGACGACGATCTCGATCGCCTTTTCGAGCAACGGGTCCTCGTCGGGATCGAAGTCGCCGTCGTGGTCGTCGGCATCATCCGGGGCACCCTCGGGGAGCTCGAGCAGCGACTCGTCGAGGACCTGTTCGCGCTGATGCCGGCACTGCTCGACGACGAGCGTGACCTCTTCCTCGCTCACGTACGCGCCCTGCACCCGCTGCAGGCGCGACGTTCCCAGGGGCTTGAAGAGCATGTCGCCCTGTCCGAGCAGACTCTCGGCGCCCGCGGTGTCGAGGATCACCCGCGAGTCGGTCTGGCTGGACACTGCGAACGCGATCCGGCTGGGGACGTTCGCCTTGATCATGCCGGTGATCACGTCGACGGACGGACGCTGGGTTGCGAGGACGAGATGGATGCCGACCGCTCGTGACTTCTGCGCCAGCCGGATGATCGCGTCCTCGACCGCCTGTGGGCTGATCATCATCAGGTCGGCGAGCTCGTCGATCACGACCAGGAGGTACGGCAGCGGATCCTCGCCGCGCGCGCGGAAGGCGCGGTTGGCCTCGGGCAGGTTGCGGGCGCGGACGATCGACAGGCGCTCGTAACGCCGCTCCATCTCCGCGACCACGTTGGCCAGCACCGCGCTCGCCTCCTTGGGGCTGGAGACGACTGGCGTGAGCAGATGCGGGATCGACTCGTAGTAGTTGAGCTCGATGCGCTTCGGGTCGATCAGGATCATCCGCACCTCGTCCGGCGTGGATCGGAGGAGGACCGAGGTCAGGATGGTGTTGATGCAGCCCGACTTGCCGGATCCGGTCGTGCCGGCGATGAGGATGTGCGGCATGCGTGCTAGGTCGGCCCACACCGCGTTACCCGAGATGTCCTTGCCGAGCCAGACTGCGAGCGGGCTCGCGCTGGCCGGCAGATCGTCGTAGATGTCTCCGAGCGTGACGATCTTCGGAGAGAGGTTCGGCACCTCCACCCCGACTGCCTGCTTGCCCGGGATCGGGGCGAGAATCCGGATCTCGGTCGTCGCCAGCGCGTAGGAGAGGTCGTCCTTGAGCGCCGCGACCTTCGAGACCTTCGTTCCTGGAGCGAGCTGAAGCTCGTAGCGCGTCACGCGCGGCCCCGCGATCTGGCCGACGATCGTGGCCTCGACGCCGAAGTGCGCGAGCGCAGTCACGAGCGTCTCGGCCGTGCGCTGGTCCGCCTTGTTCGCCCCCGCCGCCACGGCGGGAGCGGTCTTCAGGACACCGCGGTCGGGCAGGACGTACGCGCCCTCCACCGCCGGGGCGTTGAAGAGGACGGACTGCTCGTCGGTGGGATCGTCGGCGTCGAGCAGGAGCGGTGGCGGCTCCGAGAGTCCCTCGGAGATCACGTCGGGGTAGTCGTGGACGACGTCGACAGGCGGTTCGTGTGCGAGCGCGGGCGGCGGCTCGGGCATCTTGTGTCTGGCAGACACTTTCTCGGGTCGGGCGACCACCCGGCGAACGGCGTGGTGGGACCGGCGGAGGAGAGCGCCGTACGAAGCGCCGGAGAGTAAGAGCCCGCCGGCGAGCAGCGCCGTCACGCCGACGAGGAGCGAGCCGGTGGAGCCGACGAGCTTGGCGAGCCCCCCGCCGAGCGCGCTCCCGAGGAATCCCCCGTGACCCGTGCCGAGCGAGACCATCAGGCCCAGCAGCGTCACGCCTAGGCCGGTCCGAAAAGGGCTCATGTCGAGGAGCGCGCTGCGGAAGAGCATCAGCCCGCCGACGACGAGCAACCCCAGCGGGGCGACGTAGGCGGCCGAGCCGACCACGTCTCGCAGGCCGGCCTCGATCTTCTCGCCGGCGACCCCTCCTTCCCAGCCGAGGTAGAGCAGCGAGGCGAGGAAGAGCCCGACGGCGACGAGACCGAGCCCGATCAGCTCAGGATGCTGGTGCGCCGCCCGCGCGCGGCTCTTCTTCTTGGTCGTCCGCTTCTTGACGCGCGACGGCGTACGCGGCCGCAGCGGCCGCTTCTTCTTCCGGGCTGCCATGAGGAGGCGGTTCGACGCGCCAGGACGAAGCCCTTTTCGCCGGGGGCTACCTCGGGATCTTCAGGTTTGCCGTGCCCGTCGCGACGCGCGGCGAGAGGCCGGCCGGCCAGGTGCGCAGGTCGACGTCGCCCCCGGGCTTCGCGGGGAAGGTTGCGAAACCCTGGAAGTTGCTCTGCCACAGCCGCACCGTCTTGCCTCGCGCGGAGGGCGGGAGCACCAGACGGAAGCGGCCCTTCGCATCGGGCCACTGCGCCGAGACCGGTTTCAGCACCCGTCCGCCGGCGGAGACGCCCACCAGCAAGCCCTGGTACACGGCGCCCTCGTACGAGGTCGCGGTCGGCAACGGGAGCGCGCCGCCCACGCGTGCGGGCAGTTGGACGTCCATCCGCGCGCTGCGAAGCCGCTTGAACTTCACCGTCGGGATGAGCCCGGACGTGTACGAGACCGAGCCGAGCGCGACCTGGACGCTGAACGGAACCGGATCGTCCTGGCTCTTGTCGGAGGCCGCGAAGAAGGAGGTGTAGTTGCCGTCGGCGTCCGACGGCTCCGAGAAGGTCCAGAAGTCGCGGTCGACGGTGCGTGTGACCACGGTCGCGCCGGAGACCGGCTTCCCGTCCGCGTTCGTGATCCGCCCGGAGAGGCGATAGGTGAAGAGGCTGACGCCTGCCGGCGCGAAGCCCCCGCGTGTTGCGATCCGGCCGGTGACGACGACGTTGCCGCCCTTGCCGCGGCTCGCTTTCAGGCTGTTGACTCGGTACGCGACGGTGAAGCCCCCCGTGGCGGCGCGGAGCGCGGATCGCTCGGCCGCGTTGAGCGGCCGGCCGGAGACGCGCGCCCGCGACACGTCGGCGACCTTTACCAGGTGGCGTCGGACCAGCGTGACGTCGATCGGGGCCGTGAACCTGCCGTCGGCGCCTGTGGCCCGCGGCAGCACGTAGCGGTCGACCGAGATGCGGGCCCCCGAGACCGGCTTGCCCCGGAGGAGCAGGCGGCCCGGCGCGTTCTCGGTGTTGTTCCCGGACGGCAGCCACGCGCGCACGCGGATCGGGCCGACCGTCGTCAGCCGGGCGCCGAGACCCTTCGCGCCCGCCACAGGAGCGCGGGCGGCGTGCGGAGCGACAGGTGTCGAGAGCACGCGCGGCGCCTCGGAGGCGGCGAACGCTGCACGGGTCAGAGCTGCGGGGGGCTTCGACTCCTGTTGGCTGCCACCGACGGCGAAGACCTGCAGCTCGGACGCGACACCGCCGTTCGAGGAGGTCGGCGTGCCGCCGACGGTGATGGCGAGGTACTCCTTGCCGTCGTTCAGGTAGAGCGTCGGTCCGGATGCGATCGGCGCGCCCGTCTGGAACCGCCACAGGATCTTCCCCGTCTTCACGTCGAAGGCGCGCAGGACGCCGTCCCCGCCGCCGGCGAAGCCGAGACCGCTCGCGGTCGTGGTGATCCCGCCGCGCTCGGGCTCCGGCGTCTGAAACTTCCAGACGCGCCTGCCGGTCGCCACGTTGATCGCGCTGATCGAGCCGTGGTCGTGCCAGCTCGCGAGCGGCCCGCCGAAGTTGCCGTTCTGCAGCCCCAGGAAGACGTCACCCTGGATCAGCTTCCGCCTCTTCTGCGTCGGGGTGAGCTTGTCCTGGATCAGCACGGCGGCCGTCTCGGCGGCCGCGTTGAACACGTAGTTCGTCTTCGGGTCGTACGAGGCGGGCGAGTAGTTCACCCCGCCGAGTGCGGACGGGAAGATGGTGACGGGCTGGCCGGGCCGGAGCGGCGGGTGCTCGACACGGTCGATCACCTTCACGCGCTCGTGCAGCGCCTGGCCACTGCGGGCGTCGAAGGCGAACCAGACCCCCTCCTTGCTCGCCACCGATACGACCCTCCGCGTCCTTCCGCCGATCTTCGCGTCGTAGACGAGCGGCGGCTGGGCGACGTCGTAGTTCCACTGGTCGTTCGCGACCAGCTGCCGCCACCAGCGCTGCCTGCCGGTGCCGAGGTCGACGGCGATGAGCGAGTTCGCGCGCGGGTTCGGGCCGGGATGAAGGTCGTGGTAGAAGTTCGGCGTTCCCGAGCCGGTGCCGAAGTAGACGGTGTTGGTCCGAGCATCGATCGTGACGGGCGTCCAGACGACGCCGCCGCCCACGATCCTGCTGCGGCTGCGCCACTGCTGCTGCTCGGGCGGGATCGTCCAGTAGGGGTTGGGCCACGCCGGCGTCAGGTCGCTGTTGAAGGCCATCACGTAGCCGCGGACGCCGTACTCGGAGCCGGCGGCACCCATCACGAGCTTGCCGCGGGCGCAGATCGGCGCGCTCGTCTGCGAGTAGCCGTAGTTGGCGGAGGCGTTCGGGACGAACTGGCTGATCGCGATCTTGCCCGCCACGTCGCCGTTGCTCGGGCGTAGCGCGACGAGTTGCATGTCGAGCGTCGTCATGTAGAGCTTGCCCGCGCAGTAGGCGAGACCCCGGTTGGCGGCGACACCGAAGTTGACGAAGAGCCCGCTGTTCTTCGGCCGGTACTCCCACTTGACCTTGCCGGTGGCGCCGTCGATCCCGAAGGCGAAGTTGTTGTTCGTGGTCACGTACAGCGTGCCGTCGATCGCGAGCGGGTACGACTGCTGCCCGCGGCGCACGTCGGGATCGACGCGGCGCAGGTCGACGGTGAACACTCGGCCCATGCGGTCGACGTTCCCCGGGCTGATCTGGGTCAGCGGCGAGTGCCGGTTGTTGTCCGGGGTGCGCCCGAAGGCCGTCCAGTCACCTGTGGTGTCTGCCGCCACGGCACCGCCTCCGCCACACAGCACGACGGCGATCACCAGGGCGGCACGTGTGAGCTCCTTCATGCGCCCGCCATGGTACGTCCGGTCCAGAAGACCGGCAAGCGAGGCCGTCCGACCACGAGCAGGAGCACGAGCACGAGCCCGGCGAGCGCCGCGTAGGGCGCGAGCGCGACCGTGCTGGGCTCGCTGCCCTGGACGCTCCGAACCGGACCGTCGCCCACGGCCGCGCTGAGAAGCTCACGCGCGCGGCCCCGATCGTCGTCTCGCGCCAGCGGCCCGAGCTGGGCGGCGAGGGCAGGCGCCGCGTCGTCGGGCCGGTACTGGGCTTCCGGCCCGCCGCCGCGATAGATCCGCTCGTCCGCCGCCCACAGCTGGACGACCACCAGTCGACAGCCGCCGGGACGGGCAAACGGCGCACTCTCCCCGTCGGTGAGTACGACGCACACGCGGCGCGAGAGCCCCGTGGGGAAGAAGCCCTGCGTACCGAGTACCGCGAGTGCGTCGAAGCTCGTAACGACCCGCGCCACCTGCTGCGGCGGGGGCGACTCGATCCGCACGGCCTCCCGCAGCGTCGAGCCGAAGCTTCGTGCGTCCAGGGTCGGGAAGAGGTACGGCAG
>DATLDK010000138.1:0-2398 GCA_035525905.1 Gaiellaceae bacterium
GATCCCGCCGCCTTGACCGACGACCTCACGCCGCTCTTCGAGACGCTCCTCGACACGATCCCCCCGCCGTCCTACGACCCCGAGCATCCACTGCAGGCGCTCGTCACGAACCTCGACGCCTCCCCGTCCGTGGGCCGCCTCGCGCTCCTGCGGATCATGCACGGGACGCTGAAGAAGGGCCAGCAGATCGCCTGGTGCCGCGCGAACGGCGAGGTCGAGAACGCACGGGTTGTCGACCTGCTGATCACCGAGGCACTCGATCGCGTCTCCGCGGACGAGGCAGGCCCCGGCGACATCGTCGCGCTCGCGGGACTGCCCGACGTGACGATCGGCGAGACGATCGCCGACCCCGACGACCCGCGCCCGCTGCCGGTGACCGTCGTCGACGAGCCGAGCCTCTCGATCACGATCGGCATCAACACCTCGCCGCTCGCCGGCACCGAGGGCACTCGCCTGACGGCGAGCCAGGTGAAGCAGCGCCTCGACCAGGAGCTCGTCGGCAACGTCTCGCTCCGCGTCCTCCCGACGCCACGCCCGGACACCTGGGAGGTGCAGGGTCGCGGCGAGCTGCAGCTGGCCGTGCTCGCAGAGATCATGCGCCGCGAGGGCTTCGAGCTGACGATCGGCAAGCCGGAGGTCCTCGTCCGCGAGATCGACGGCAAGCGCCACGAGCCGGTGGAGCGCGTCGCGATCGACGTGCCGGAGGAATTCGTCGGCGTCGTCACGCAGCTGCTCGCCCTGCGCAAGGGCCGCATGCAGCAGATGGTCAACCACGGCACCGGCTGGGCACGCATGGAGTACCTCGTCCCGGCGCGCGGCCTGATCGGGTTTCGCACCGAGTTCCTCACCGAGACGCGCGGGTCGGGGATCATGCATCACGTCTTCGAGCGGTGGGAGCCGTGGTTCGGTGAGCTGCGCACCCGTCCGACCGGCAGCCTCGTCGCTGACCGCCGCGGCCAGGCGACGGCGTTCGCGATCGAGAACCTGCAGGAGCGCGGATCGCTCTTCATCGCACCGACCGACGAGCTCTACGAGGGCATGGTCGTCGGCGAGAACGCGCGGCGCGACGACCTCGATGTCAACGCCTCGAAGCCGAAGAAGCTGACGAACATGCGGGCATCCGGCTCGGACGACCTGATTCGCCTGATTCCGCCACGCCCACTGTCGCTCGAGCAGGCGCTCGAGTTCATCGGCGACGACGAATGCGTGGAAGTGACGCCGAAGTCGGTGCGGCTGCGCAAGGTCGAGCTCTCCGCGTCGAAGCGGGCGAGCTCGGCGTCGAAGCGCAAGCGCGAAGCCGCTACCGCTCAGTAGCCCCGGTCAACCGCGGTGGTGAACCACCGATCGAGGGCTTGGTCAACCGACCCTTGATCGATCATTGTGATGGAGGGCCCTGTGCGGCGGGGCCCCTTTTTCATCCCTGCGGAAAGCGATCGAGGAGCGGCATGACTGCGACAGAACTGCGGCGCAAGTTCCGGTCCACCCCGACGGGCGGGCTGTTCTACAGGCTCCTGACGCACCTCTAGCGTCACCGGCGAGACGAGGGCGACAAGAAGGTGTCTGACACGGGCGGCGTGTCAGGCACCTTCTTCTCATTTAGATCTGCGGTGGGCTCGGGTCGGGCGGAAGCGGCGTCGGCTCGGGGCCGGGGCTCGGCGGGCCGGGATCCGGCGACGGCGGGCCGGGCATCGGGTCCGGGCTGGGTGAGGGTGGCTCGAGGTTTCTCATGCCCCTCCCCTTCCCTATGACGCGGTTGCCAACCGCGCGGTGCAGCTCGCGAGCCCGCGCTTCTCGAGGTACTGCTGGTGGTAGTCCTCGGCCTCCCAGAACGGCGGCGCGTCCTCGATCTGCGTGACGACCGGCTGCGAGACCTGCTCCTGCACGCGGGCGCGTGACGCCTCGGCCGCGGCCCGCTGCTCGGCGTCGTGCGCGAAGACGACCGAGCGGTACTGCGAGCCGATGTCCGGCCCTTGGTGGTTCAGCTGCGTCGGATCGTGCTCGGCCCAGAAGATCGCGAGCAGCTGCTCGTACGGCACGCGCTCCTCGTCGTAGCTCACCTCGACGACCTCGGCGTGGCCGGTGGCGTCCGAGCAGACCTGTTCATAGCTGGGATTGTCGACGCCGCCACCGGCGTAGCCGACGCGTGTGCCGGTGACGCCGTCGGTGCGGCGGAACGCCGCCTCGACGCCCCAGAAGCACCCGGCGCCGAATGTCGCCTTCTTCTCCATCAGTCTTCCTCCAGTTTGATCGCGGCCGAATTGATGCAGTAGCGCAGCCCGGTCGGCTGCGGCCCGTCGGGGAACACGTGGCCGAGGTGCCCGCCGCACGCGGCGCACATCACCTCGGTGCGGACCATGCCGTACGCGGTGTCGGTCTCCTCGTCGATCGCCGCACCCGA
>DATLDK010000139.1:0-6040 GCA_035525905.1 Gaiellaceae bacterium
GCGAGCTCGACCCGGGAGCCGAACGCGACGCTCGCGAGGATCGCCATCTTCGCGGCGGCGTCCGCCCCGGAGACGTCCTCGGTCGGGTCGGCCTCGGCGTAGCCGAGCCGCTGTGCCTCGGCCAGCGCCTCCTCGTAGCCCGAGCCGGCCTCCATGCGCGTGAGGATGAAGTTCGTCGTCCCATTGACGATTCCCAGCACCCGGTGGACGTTCGTGACGACGAGCGACTCGCGCAGCACCTTGATCACCGGGATCGCCGCACAGACCGAGGCCTCGAACCGGAGCTGGACACCCGCCGACGCTGCGGCCGCGAAGAGCTCGGTGCTGCGGCGAGCGAGCAGCTGCTTGTTGGCCGTCACCACCGGCTTGCCGGCGCGCAGCAGCTCGAGGACGTGGTCTCCGGTCGGCTCGAGGCCGCCCATCACCTCGGCGACGACGCCGATCGCGGGGTCGTCGCGGATCGCGGCGAAGTCCGTCGTCAGGACGCCCTCCTCCGGCCGGAACTCACGTTCCTTGTCAGCGTCGCGCACGAGGGCGCGCACGAGCCGGAGCCGGTGCCCCGTCGCGCGCTCGATGTCGTCCGCGCTGTCGGCGAGGAGCCGCGCTACCGCGCAGCCGACCGTCCCGTATCCCAGCAGGGCGACCGGTACGTCAACCGACACTCGGCTCTCCGGCCGGCTGCTCCCGCGTCATCAGCGACCGGAGCTCGAGGCCGACCTGCTCGATCTGCCGCTCGCGTGCGGCGGCCCGCAGCTGTTCGAGGTTCTGCTCACCGGAGTCCATCTCCGCGATCCACTCGCGGGCGAAGGTGCCGTCCTGGATCTCGCCCAGCACCTCGCGCATCTTGCCGCGAACGTGCTCGTCGATGACGCGGTCGCCGCGGGTGAAGTCGCCGTACTCGGCCGTGTCGGAGATCGACCAGCGCATGTGCGAGAGACCGCCCTCCCAGATCAGGTCGACGATCAGCTTCAGCTCGTGCAGGCACTCGTAGTAGGCGACCTCGGGCTGGTAGCCCGCTTCGACGAGGGTCTCGAAGCCGGCCCGGATCAGCTCGGCCGTCCCTCCACACAGCACCGCCTGCTCGCCGAAGAGATCTGTCTCTGTCTCTTCCGCGAAGGTGGTCTCGATCATCCCCGCGCGGCCGGCGCCGAGCGCCGTTCCGTACGCGAGCGCGAGCTCGAGAGCCTGACCGCTGGCATCCTGCGCGACCGCGACGACGGCGGGGGTGCCGAGGCCCTCGGTGAAGAGCCGGCGTACGACGTGACCGGGGCCTTTTGGCGCGACCATGATCACGTCGTGGCCGGCGGGCGCCTTGACGCGCTCGTAGTAGACGTTGAAACCGTGGGCGAAGACGAGCACCGCTCCCTCGGCCAGGTTGGGCGCGACGTCCTCTTCGTAGACCTGCTTCTGCACCTGATCGGGCAGAAGGAAGGCGACCACCTGCGCCCCCTCGACCGCCTCGGCGACCGTGCCGACGGCGAGGCCGGCCGCTTCGGCCGTGGCCTTGGAGGAGCTGCCGGGCCTGAGCCCGACCATGACGTCGACGCCCGACTCGTGCAGGTTCAGCGCGTGGGCGTGACCCTGGCTGCCGAAGCCGAGGATGGCGACCTTGCCCGAGAGCAGGTCGACGTTACCGCCGTTGTAGATCGTTGCCACTGTCGGCTTCCTTTCGCTAGTTGTGGGCGAGTTGCTTGGATTCGGATCGCCCGACCGATGCCCGTGCCAGGCCGATTCGGCCCGTGCGGGCGAGCTCCTTGATCCCGTGCGGGCGGACGAGCTCCTCGAACGTGTCGATCTGCTCGGGCGCACCGACGACCTCGAACACGATTGCGTTCGGGCCGACGTCGGCCACGCGCACACCGAGCACCTCGGCGAGCGAGAGGAGCTCCGCCCGCTTGGACGGCGGCGCCGCGACCGTGATCAGCGCGAGCTCCCGCTCGACGGCCTGCCCGGGCTCGAGCTCGCTCACCCGCAGCACGTTGACGAGCTTGTGCATCTGCTTCTCGATCTGCTCGAGCGAGTGTTGCTCGCAGTCGACGCGCAGGACGATGCGCGAGACCTCCTGCCGCTCGGTGGGCCCGACGGCCAGGCTCTCGATGTTGTAGCCGCGGCGCGCGAACATGCTCGAGATGCGCATCAGCGCCCCCGGCTTGTCCTCGACGAGCACGGACACGGTGTGAATCACGGGACCGGCACCACCTGGTGCTCGCCGTACTCGACGAGGTCGAGCGCGGCCGCGCCGGCCGGGATCATCGGGAAGCAGTGCTCGGCCGGATCGACGCGGCAGTCGACGACCGCGGTGCGGCCACAGGCGAGCGCCTCCGAGAGGGCCGGGCCGAGCTCGTCCTCGGTATCGACGCGAAGCCCGACGGCGCCGTAGGCCTGGGCGAGCTTTACGTAGTCGGGCGACCCCTCGTCGAGCCGGACCTGCGAGAACCGCTCCTCGAAGAACATGTCCTGCCACTGCCTGACCATGCCCAGGTAGCCGTTGTTCACGATCACGACGACGATCGGCAGGTTCTCGGTCACCGAGGTGGCGAGCTCTTGGGAGGTCATCTGGAAGCAGCCGTCGCCATCCACGCAGACCACGGTCGCGTCCGGCCGCGCTGCCTTGGCTCCCACGGCGGCCGGGACCCCGTACCCCATCGTCCCGAGGCCACCGGAGGTGATGAAGCTGCGCGGCCGGTCGCAGAGCAGGTACTGCATCGCCCACATCTGGTGCTGGCCGACGCCCGTCGTCCAGATCATGTCGTCGCGCCCGGCGGTCAGCGCCTGCAGGGACTCGAGCACGCGCTGAGGCTTGAGCAGGTCGCCGTCGTCGCCGTACCGAAGCGGGAACTCCTCTCGCCAGGCTGCGAGCTGGGCCAGCCACGGACGCGTCTGCGACCCGACTCCGTCCGCCTTCAGCGCCTCGAAGGCTTTCGCCAAGTCCGTGAGGATCTGCTTCAGCGGCCCCACCACTGGGATGTCTGCGTGCCGCAGCTTCCCGATCTCGGCGGCATCGACATCGAGGTGGACGACCGAGGCGCCCGGCGCGAACGCGGAGAGCTTCCCCGTGACGCGGTCGTCGAAGCGCGCACCGACCGCCACGAGCACGTCGCACTTGTTCATCGCCCAGTTCGACCACTTGGCCCCGTGCATGCCGGGCCAGCCGAAGTGGAGCTCGTGCGTCTCGGGGAAGGAGCTCTTTGCCATCAGCGTCGTGATGACGGGGAGCTGCCACAGCTCGGCGAGGCGGCGAAGCTCGTCGCATGCGTCGGCGTTGACTGCGCCGCCGCCCACGTAGAGCACGGGTCGTTGGGCCGCGGCGATCGCCTCGGCCGCCGTCCGCACCTGCTTCGCGTTGACGCTCGCCGCGGGCCGCCAGCCGGGCAGGTCGACCTCGTCCGGGTAGGCGAAGTCGATCTCTGCTTCCTGGATGTCGCGCGGGATGTCGACGAGGACCGGACCGCTGCGTCCGGAGCTGGCGACGTGGAAGGCTGCCTTGATCGCGTGCGGCAGCTCGTCCACGTCCTGGACGAGCCACGAGTGCTTGACGATCGGGATCGTGATCCCCGTGATGTCGCATTCCTGGAAGGCATCGGTGCCGATGAGGCTCGTCCGCACCTGTCCCGTCACGCATACGAGCGGGGTCGAGTCCATCCACGCGTCGGCGATCGGCGTCACCAGGTTGGTCGCACCGGGCCCCGAAGTGGCGAAGGCGACGCCGACGCGGCCGGAGGCGCGCGCGTAGCCCTGGGCCATGTGTCCGGCGCCCTGCTCGTGCCGGGCGAGCACGTGGCGGATCGTGGTACCGCGCGCCAGCGCGTCGTACGTCGGCAGGATGGCGCCCCCGGGAAGGCCGAACACCGTCTCCACTCCTTCCGCCTCGAGCGAGCGCAGCAGAGCGTCGGCGCCGTTCATGCGCATCTAGACGGCCTCCGTGAAGAACTCGGCGTTGGAGTGCGACTGTGGCAGTCGGGCGAGCACGGCGTCCGTCAACTCGCTGCTCATCGAGACGGTTCTCGCGGCACGCAGAGTGTCGCTAGCGCGGACGTACGAGACCGCGGAGGAGAGCGTCGCCGCGGCGCCGCGCTCGCCGAGCCCTTCGCCGAGCATCAGCGAAGCCGCGAGCAGCATCGAGCTGGGATCTGCGACACCCTGGCCGGCGATGTCGACGGCGTTGCCGTGGCTCGGGCCGAAGATGCCTGGCCCCTCGCCCGCGAGCCTCCCCCACGCGAGCAGGCGGCCCGGGTCGAGGCACCAGGCGAGCTCTGCGAGCGGGACGAGCAGCGGCTGGGCGGAGAGGACGACGTCGAAGACTTCCGGGGTCGATGCGAGAGCCCGAATGGCGCTCCGCGTAGAGAGATGGGTGACGCCCAAGCAGTTGTCGCGGCCGGCTGCGGACGCGTCCGCAGCCCAACCGTCCTCGCTCCCCACGAACGTCAGTTGACCGCGACTCGCGCGGGCGGTTGCGATCGCCCGTTCGAGCGTCCACTCCCAGGCGTCAGGACCGACCGGCGCGATGAAGGTGACAGCGGCTCCCTGCAGCCGCACGCGCATGACGGCGGCACGCAGGTCGAGCTCTCCCTCGAGCTCCTGCAGCAGCGCCGGGTCGATCGTAGCCGCGAGGATCGCATCGGCGGCCAAAGCGGTGTTGCGGGTCGCGAGCGGGAATGGGTGTCCGACGCGCATGGTCGCGTCGGCGCCGAAGGGGACGTGCTGCTCGTCGAGCTCGAAGCCGTGCAGCCGTCCGGCTGCCCGCAGGCCGCGGCTCGCCTGGGCCATCACCTCAGGGCCGATCCCGTCGCCGGCGAGACATGCGATCGAATACGCGCTCACGGCCCCATCACCTTCTGTGCCAGCCGGGCGGCGGCCCCGAGAGTCGTGTCGAGAATGCTGATCCTGCGAAAGCTCAAAACGTGTGTCCTCCCTGGCTCGCCCACCGATCGCGGGCGGACCTGTTGCGTCCGATGTAGGCGTGTGCGCCTTGCAGCGCGTGGTCGCAAGCTCCCCCTAGAGGGGGAGAATGAGAAGGAGGCCGATCGACCCGGAAGGGGAAGCAATGGCGGCGCCAGCGCAGCTTGAGCTCCGGATCAGGGTCGACGGCAACACAGGCCACAGTGTGGTTACGCCGCTTTACCTTGTCAAGTCGCTGTAGCTCGTACAGTCCGGCGCGCCCCGATCGAGGGAGGTTTGCGGCTGCAGGCTTGCGGTTACCTAGGCGAGGAGTAAAGTCGCTGTTGACGCTACACCGCGACTTTCGGGAGGAGCGATCCCCGCCCGCCCGGCTCACATGGAGGCTGACCACCGGATGAAGACACAGCAGCTCGAGGAAGTCGACCTGGCGCGGAGCGCGGTCTCTTCCACAGGCGAGATCGTCGCCGCAAAGTGGACGCCCCTGCTGATCCACGAGCTCGGCGGCGGTACCCGTCGCTTCCGCGAGCTCGAACGAGTCTGCGAGGGAATGAGCACGCGAACTCTGGCCGATCGCCTGCGGACGCTCGAGCAGGCCGGCGTCGTCGCAAGGCACAGCTACCCGGAGTCTCCCCCGCGAGTCGAGTACCAGTTGACCGAGAAGGGCCGGGCGCTGCTGCCGATCATCCGCGAGATGCGGAAGTTCGGCACCAACTGGCTCGTTCCCGGGGCCGCACGCGGCGCGGCTCGTTCGTCCAGGACTCGCTAGCAAGTCAGTCCCGCCCCACGCCGAGGGCCGCCAGGAAGTCGTCGGCGTCCGCTTCGATCTGCCGCGCTGGATAGTCGCAATCCGGGGTGCGGGGCTTCATGCCGCTGCCGGTGACGACGAGGACCACTCGCTCTCCGGACTCGATCGCGCCCGACCGGACCAGGTCGACGAGCGCGGAGAACGCGACGCCGCCGGCGGGATCGGCGAGGACGCCCGCGTTCTCAGCCAGCAGCTCGGTGCTCGACTCGATCAGCTCCTCGGCGACGCTGGCGATGGAGCCCCCGGACATGCGTGCCGCACCGATCGCGAGCTCTCCGTAGCTGGGGTCGCCGACTGCAAGCGAGCGGGCGATCGTGTCCGGCGTCACGCGGGAGG
>DATLDK010000060.1:0-41584 GCA_035525905.1 Gaiellaceae bacterium
GTTCCCTTTCCGTCCGACCAGGTCGAATGCGAGTGCAGGTCGCCGCGCAGGTCCCCGCGCTCGACCAGCACGGGTAGCTCGCCGGTTCGCGCGGCAGCCAGCTCGCCGCCGTTCTCCCGCAGCTCGGGCGGAATGTAGGCGTAGCCGAGGTGGGCGTAGAGCTCTTCCTCGTCCGCCGCCTTGAACTCCTCCCCGGTCTCGGCGTTCGTCACCGAGTACTCGGACACCGAGAAGCCGCGCCGCACTGCGTCCTCGCGTAGGGCCACGTTGTGATCCTTGGAGCCGGTGAAGTGCTGGAGCAGATTGCCGTAGGACTCGGGCGGGACCACGCGCAGGTCGAGACGGAGCCCTTCGTTCGTGATCACGGTGGCCTTGGTGTCACCCTTGGCGACGACCGAGGCGACGTTATCGCGGGCGGTGAAGTGGTCGATCAGAGCAGGCGGATCTGTGGACGTGGCGATCACGTCGAGATCGCGGAAGGTCTCTCGGCGGCGGCGCGCCGAGCCTGCCTCCGAGACCTTCACCGCGGCGGGATGCCGCCGGAGCTCCTCCACGAGCTCGAGCAGGACCGGCAGCCCGTCCCCGAGCAGACGCCGCGACTCGCGTGGATCCTGCGGCTGCTCTGCGAGCGCGGCCAGGATCTTCTCCTCGCTCTTGGCGCCGAGCCCCGTCAGCGCGCGCAGCCGCTGCTGCTCTGCGGCGGCCTTGAGCTCGGCGAGCGTGGTGACCCCGAGCTCCTTCCAGATGCGACGCGCGGTCTTCGGGCCCAGCCCCGGCAGCCGCATGAACTTGACCACCTCCTCCGGGACCAGCGCCTTCCGTTTGGTGAGGGCCGCCATCTCGCCGGTCTCGACGATCTGGACGATCTTCTCCTCGATCGTCTTGCCGATCCCCGACAGCGCCTTCGCCTTGCCTTCGAGGGCGAGCTGCGCGACGGGGCCTCCCGTTTCGCGGATCCGGGTGGCAGCGCGGCGATAGGCCAGCACTCGGAACGAGTCCTCACCCTCCAGCTCGCTCAGGTCGGCCAGCAGCTCGAGCTGGTCTGCGACCTCGTCGTTCCTCGGCAGGGTAGGAGCCACCGACAGCGATGATACGGAGGTGAGGGCTGTGGTCTGCCTGCCGACCTACAACGAGCGCGAGAATCTCGAGCCGATGCTGCGCGCGCTGGGCGAAGTACTCGGGCCGGACGATCTCGTGCTCGTGATCGACGACAGCTCCCCCGACGGCACCGGCGAGCTGGCGGATCGCCTCGCACGTGAGCTGGACGGCCTCGAAGTGCTGCACCGGGCGCGCAAGGAGGGCCTGGGACCTGCCTATCTCGCCGGCTTTCGGCGAGCGCTCGAGGTGGGCGCGGAGCTCGTGGTCGAGATCGACTGCGACTTCTCACACGATCCGGCCGATGTGCCGCGGCTGCTGGCGGCAGCAGACGAGGCGGACCTCGTGCTCGGGTCGCGCTACGTGCCGGGCGGCAGCGTGGAGAACTGGGGCGCGGCCAGGCGGGCCATCTCGGCCGGTGGATCCCTCTACGCCCGCCTGCTGCTCGGCGTCCCCGTCCGGGACCTCACAGGCGGCTTCAAGTGCTTCCGGCGCCGAGTGCTCGAGACGATCGACCTGGACGCCGTGCACTCCCGGGGATACGCCTTTCAGATCGAGCTGACCTATCGTGCCCTCCGCCGTGGCTTCCGGGTCCGCGAGGTGCCGATCAGGTTCGTCGACCGGAAGGTGGGCGGCTCGAAGATGTCACGCTCGATCGTCCTCGAGGCGATCTGGAAGGTGCCGCTGCTCAGGCTCGCCGCGGCCGGCGGCAGGTTATGAGAGACGTCACCGACGCGACGTTCGACGAGCAGGTTCTCCGAGCAGAGGGGGCGACGATCGTCGACTTCTGGGCGCCCTGGTGCAAGCCGTGCCAGGCGATCGAGCCGATCCTCGAGGCGCTCGCGGCTGAGCACGGGCTCGCCTTGGTGCGCCTCGACATCGACCAGCACATCGGCGTACCGTCGCGCTACGGCGTCCTGTCCCTGCCCACGGTGGTGCTGTTCGAGGGCGGCGAGGCCAGGGCGACCGTGGTCGGTGCTCGCCCCCGCAGCCACTTCGAGCGCGCCTTCGAGGAGTGGCTCCGCTAGCTCGTCGTCTCCGCGAACATCCAGCGGTGGCCCTCGAGGTCTTCGGCACGGTACTGGCGTTGTCCGATCGCCGGATTGTCCTCCAGCCCGCCCAGCATGTGCGCTCCGGCCGCGGTGGCTCGGGCGAAGTGCGACTCGATGTCGTCGACGTACACCAGCACGCCGTCGACCACGTAGGGCGTCTCGCGCCAGCGCCGCGCCTGCTCGCAGGTCTCCGCGTGATGACGCGGGTTCTGATAGTCGGCGCTCGGCCAGCCGAGCATCACGACACCGTGGCCGAGCTCCATGTTGACGTGAGTGACGCGGCCGGCGTCGTCGTTCCAGCGCCCGGTCTCGGTGAAGCCGAAGGCTTCCGCGATCCAGTCGGCACTGCGCCCGACGTCCTCGTAGGAGAGCATCGGGATGACTCGCTGGCCGTCCACGACACGAATGATGCCCCGACGCTAGCCGGAAGAAAAGTGCTCGTAGCCGCCGAGCTCCGGCGGGGAGACGCCGCTTCCTTCCTCGCAGCGCCCGATCACCGCCAGCTCGCCGAGCAACGGACTGTCGCTGGGCAGGGCCGCGAGGAGCTCGTAGTCCTCCCCGAACGACAGGTCCTCGATCCTGCCTCCGAGCGGGACAGTGCCGAGATCGATCGCGATGCGGCAGCCGGAGCGCTCGGCGATCCGCGCCGCGTCACTGCCCAGGCCGTCGGAGACATCGAGCATGGCCGTCGCCTCGCGGCCGAGCCGCAGGCCGTCGTCGGTGCGAATCGGCGGCCGGACGTAGCGCTGCTCCCGGAACGCAGCACCCGCGGCGCCGAGCGGCCCTGTGACCACCACCACGTCGCCCGGCCGGGCGCCCGCGCGCCCGGGTACGCGTTCGGAGCGGCCGAGCGCCGTGACGGACACGACGACCTGATCTCCCTGCGTGGTGTCCCCTCCCACCACGGGCACACCCGTCTCGGCGATCCCTTCGTACAGCTCGATCACGTCGTGCGTGCGCGTGTTGCCGGGTAGCGCCAGCGTGACGAGCAGAGCCTCCGGTCTTGCCGCAGAGGCGGACAGGTCGCTGATGTTCACGGCGGCGGCCCGGAACCCGAGCTCGCGCCAGGAGATCCAGTCGAGCCGGAAATGGACGCCTTCTAGAAGTGCGTCCTGCGTGACGACAAGTCCGCCCGCCAGCTCTGCCGCATCATGCTCGGTCCCGACGATCAGGCCGCGTGACTCCAGCTCCCGGAGCACGCCGAGCTCGCCCGCCTCAGAGAGCTGCATCGACCGCCGCCCTGAGCTCCTCGATGTGCGCCAGCGCGCGGATGACGGCGACGCCCGCCGCGCCCGCACGGATGCAGTCGCCCGCATTGGCGGCGTCGATGCCGCCGATCGCGACGACCGGAATCGAGACGGACAGACAGATGTCGCGCAACCCGTCGAGGCCGATCGGCTCCCCGGCGTCGGGCTTCGACGGCGTCGCCCAGATCGGGCCCGCACCCAGGTAGGTGGCGCCCGAGTACTCCGCGACGGCTGCCTCGCGCCGCTTCGCGACGGAGATGCCGAGCGCGATGCCCGCTTCGCGCGCACGTTCCACCCCGGGGTCGGTTTGACCCAGGTGCACACCACAGCCGAGCTCGAGGGCAGCGTCGACGTCGTCATTGACCACGAGCTCGGCCTCGAGGTCTCCGAGCGCACGTCCGACCTCGACGGCCTGTGCGGTCGGCGCGCCCTTCAGCCGCAGCTGGACGACCGTCGCGCCTCCGGCCGCTGCTGCCCGGGCCGATTCGGCGTCCGCGACGAGCGCATGGACCCTCACGACACGAGTGCGCGGCCGCTGAGCGTGCTCGGCTGCAGCCCTGCGAGGGCGTCGTAGAGCGCGACGTGGAAGCTCCCTGGGCCCTTCGCGTCCGCAGCCGCGTCCTCACCGGCGACTCCGAGAGCCACCAGCGCCTCGACCGCGGCCTCGAAGGCGTCCTCCTTGGAGGCGAGGAAGCATCCGGTCAACGCGGTCGAGATGCAACCTGTGCCGGTGATCGCGGCGAGTAGCTCGTGCCCGTTCGAGACCGCGGCGGTGCGCTCGCCATCGGAGACGTGGTCGATGGGGCCGGTGACGGCGGCGACGACGCCGAAGATCCTCGCCGCCTCGCGGGCGACCTCCCCGGGATCGCCGGCGCCGCCGACCGACTCCACGCCGCGCACCTCGGCGGCGATCCCGGCCAGGGTGGCCACCTCGCCCGCGTTCCCCCGCAGCACCGTCACATGGACGGCCTCGAGGATGCGCTTGGCGGTATTCGTGCGATACGCAGTCGCACCTGCGCCGACTGGGTCGAGGACGACCGGAATCTGACGTTCGTTCGCGGCGGCGCCTGCAAGCAGCATCGCCTCGATCCAATCCTCGGAGAGCGTCCCGATGTTCAGCACGAGCGCACCCGCCAGACCGACCATGTCCCGCACCTCGTCCTGCGCGTGCGCCATCACCGGCAGCGCGCCGAGGGCGAGAATCGCGTTCGCCGTCTCGTTCATGACGACGTAGTTCGTGATGTTGTGGATGAGCGGCTTGCGCTCACGGATGGCGCCGAGCGTCGTCCCGGGATCGATCATCGTCTTCCCTTCAGGTTGAGGACGTCGACGGGACCGTCGCCGGCACCGATCTCGACAAGGCCGTTCCGGACGGCGCCGGCAGCAGCCGCTGCGGCACCTCGCGCCGCCTCGACGAGCTCCAGACCGCGTGCCAGGAGTGCAGCGAGCGTGGCCGAGTGCGTACACCCCGCTCCGTGTGTCGCGGCGATCGGGTAGCGCTCGAGCGGGAGCTCGAAGTGCTCGCGACCGTCGAAGAGATGGTCGACGGCCGTCTCTCCGTGACCTCCGGTGACGAGGGCAGCGGCCGCACCGAGCTCGACGAGGCGCTCGGCCAGCTCCCGTCGCGAGGCCCCGGGCGAGCCGGTGAGCGTCTCGGCCTCGGGCAAGTTCGGCGTCACGACGACGGCGAGCGGGAACAGCCGCAGGATCAGGGTCTCGACCGCGTCGTCCTGCAGCAGCTGGGCTCCGGAGCTTGCGATCAGAACGGGATCGACGACGAGCGGGACCGGGTGGCGTTCGAGGAACTCGGCCACGGTGTCGATGATCGTGCGGGAGAAGAGCATCCCGGTCTTCGCCGCGTCGACACCGATGTCCTCGAACACGGCCTCGAGCTGGGCGCGGATGAAGTCGGGCGGCAACTCGTGGACGGCGCTGACCGCCTTCGTGCTCTGCGCCGTCAGTGCGACGAGCGCACTCGTCCCGTACACCCCCGCGGCGGCGAAGGCCTTGAGATCGGCTTGGATACCGGCGCCGCCGCCCGAGTCGGACGTCGCAATCGTCAACGCGCGTGAAATCAATCGGCTCCCTTCGCCGGTCCTAACCGGATCAGGTTCTACGGGTGTGATCTCAGCCCCGAGCAGGGCACCCCGGTACGGACGAAGGCTAGCGTAGGCGCTGTGGCGACGGTTGCACCAGCCTGGCAGGAGCTCCTGGTCGGCGAGGAGCTGGCGCACTTCTCGGTCGAGCCGCCGCGAACCGGGCGGAGCGAGCCGTTCCCGGGCGACCTCGATCCGCGCGTCGCCTCCGCGCTCGTCGCACAGGGGATCACCGCGCTCTATGCCCACCAGGCCGAGACCTGGGAGGCACTCCGCCGGGGCGGCAACGCGATCGTGACGACGAGCACGGCCAGCGGGAAGAGCCTCGCGTTCAACCTGCCGGTGCTCGACCTGCTCGCCCGCGAGCCGAAGAGCCGGGCGCTCTACCTCTATCCGACCAAAGCGCTCGCGCAGGATCAGGCCCGCGCGCTGCAGGCCTTCGGCGTCAAGGGCGTCAAACCGGCGATCTACGACGGGGACACCGAGACGGAGCGCCGCTGGCAGATTCGCAAGTGGGCGAACGTCGTCCTGACCAACCCCGACATGCTCCATGTGGGCGTGCTGCCGCACCACGACCGTTGGGGCGACGTGCTCGCAAACCTGCGCTTCGTCGTCGTCGACGAGGCGCACATCTACCGTGGCGTCTTCGGATCGCACGTCGGCAACGTGCTGCGGCGACTGCGGCGCCTAGCCCGCGCGTACGACTCCGAGCCGCAATTCGTGCTCGCCTCGGCGACGATCGCCAACCCGGCTGAGCTCGCGAAGTCGCTGCTCGGAGAGCCCGCCGCGGTGATCGACAGCGACAGTGCGCCCGCGACCGAGCGCACGATCGCGCTCTGGAACCCAGAGCTGATCGACGCCGAGCTCGGCGTGCGCGCAAGCTCGCTCGGGGACGCATCGCGCCTGCTCGCCGGCTTCGTGTCGCATGGCTTGCGCACGATCTGCTTCACGAAGAGCCGCAAGGCGGTGGAGCTGATCCATCGCTATGCCTCGGAGCGGGTCGAGCCGGCGCTGGCCGCCCGGTTGACCCCATACCGCGCCGGCTACACGCCCTCGCAACGCCGCGAGATCGAGCAGCGCTTGATGGGAGGCGACCTGCTCGGCGTCACGGCGACGAACGCGCTCGAGCTCGGGATCGACATCGGCTCGCTGGACTGTGCGATCTCGGTCGGCTTTCCCGGGACGGTCTCGTCGCTCCGGCAGCAATGGGGACGCGCGGGTCGGCGGAGTCCCGGGCTGGCCGTTCTCGTCGCGAGCGAGGACGCGCTCGATCAGTACTTCATGCGCGAGCCGGAAACGCTGCTCGCCCGTACGGTCGAGGCCGCCATTCTCGACCACGCCAATCCGCGCGTCCTCGATGGGCACGTACTCTCGGCCGCGTTCGAGGGGCCCATCGACGCCGACGACGCAGAGACACTGGGGCCGGAGGCGCTGGTCCGCGCCGCCGAGCTGCCGGAGCTGAAGCGCACCGACGCCGGCTGGGTATGGGCCGGCAAGGACTATCCCGCCGCCCGCGTGCTGCTCCGCTCGGGCGAGCTCGACTCCTTCACCGTCGTCGACACGGAGACGGGCGCCGTGCTCGGGACGGTCGAGCGTTCTCGGGCCTTCGGGACGGTCCACGACGGCGCCGTCTACCTGCACCTGGGTGAGCAGCATCTCGTCCGGCGGCTCGACGTCGACGCACGCACCGCTCTCGTCACCCCTGCCAACGTCGACTGGTACACGCAGGCGAAAGTGGAGACCGAGACCTCGATCGTCGAGCCTCTGCGCGTGGAGTCACGGCTTGGCCTTGAGCTCAGCTTCGGGCGCGTGTCCGTCACGGAGCAAGTCGTCGCCTACCAGCGCAAGTCGATCAGCGGCGGAGACACCCTCGAGACGGTGCCCCTCGACCTGCCGGAGACGAGCTTCGAAACGGAGGCGATCTGGTTCTCGCCAACGGACGCTCAACTCGCCGACTTGGAGGAGATGCCGAAGCTGCTGTCCTCGCTCCACGCCGCCGAGCACTCGCTGATCGCGCTGCTGCCCCTCTGGGCGATGTGCGACCGCTGGGACATCGGCGGCCTCTCGACGAACATTCACCGTCAGACCGGCCTGCCGACGATCTTCGTCTACGACGGCCACGCAGGCGGTGTCGGAATCACCGAGCGCGGCTTCGAGCGCTTCGAGGGCTGGGTCGGGGACACCGCAACGATGCTCTCGGGATGCCCGTGCGCCGTGGGCTGCCCCAGCTGCGTCCAGAGCCCCAAGTGCGGCAACCTGAACGACTATCTCGACAAGGCGGGGGCGCTGACCCTGCTGCGGCGGATGCTGGCGAGCTAGCCGACGAGGTGGATGCAGCCGTTCACCCCGAGCGTCAGGAAGAGCGACACGGCGAGCGAGACGAGGAGGCAGCCGGGCGAGCACCCGTAGACCTTGACCCGCCCGCCCTTGAACTCCTTTGGCTGGAACACACACCGTTGATCCCCGCTGTCGATTTCCCCACACCTGCTTCGTCTACATGGTGGAATCGACATTCGAGAAGGAGGAGCGGATGCAGTACCTGGCGTTGATCTACGGCGAGGAGGGGCGCTGGGCGAATCTTTCGCCCGAGGAGCGTGAGCTCGAGTTGGGGGAGTACATGGCCCTGTCCCAGGCAGACGTCACGAAGGGCGGCAACGAACTCGACTCGACCGCGACGGCCACAACGGTTCGCGTGCGGGGCGACGAGACGCTCGTCACCGACGGCCCGTTCGCCGAGCTGAAGGAGAGCATCGGGGGCTACTACGTCTTCGAGTGCTCCTCGATCGAGGAGGCCTGCACCTGGGCCGCCAAGATTCCCGCCGCTCGCCACGGCGCGATCGAGGTCCGGCCCGTCTACGTCGAGGAAGGTGAGCGATCGTGAAGTACGCAGCTCTGCTGACGAACAACGCGGACGACGTCGCCGAGTGGGAAAAGCTCTCGCCCGAGCAGGCGGCAGCCGCCCGGGCGGAGGAGATTCCGAAGTGGGAGGCCCTGTTCGGAGAGCTTGGCCCGTCGGGCGTGCTCGGAGCAGGCTTCGAGCTCGACAGTCCCTCGACCGCAAAGACCGTGCGCGTCCGAGATGGCGAGACGATCGTCACCGACGGCCCCTTCGCGGAGACGAAGGAGCAGATCGGCGGTGTGCTGGAGCTCGATGCGGAAGACCTCGATGCGGCGATCGCGATCGCCTCTCGCATTCCGGTCGCCTCCCGTGCATCAGTCGAGCTGAGGCCGGTCATCGAGCATTGACCGTCGAGACGGCGTTCCGCGAGGAGTGGGGACGTGCAGTCGCAACTCTCACTCGCGTCCTCGGCGACATGCAGCTCGCCGAGGACGCAGTACAAGACGCATTCGCGATCGCTCTGGAGCGCTGGGCCCGCGACGGAGTGCCTGCGGTACCCGGCGCGTGGATCATCACCACCGCGCGAAACCGCGCGATCGACCGGATTCGCCGGGATCAGGTGTTCGCCCGCAAGGCGGAGCTCCTGGCACGGCTCGAGTCGCTGCCGGTCGACGAGGACGACGTGAGCCCGATCCCGGACGACCGTCTTGCGCTCGTCTTCACGTGCTGCCATCCCGCGCTTGCGGCGGAGTCGCGCGTCGCGCTGACGCTCAGGGAGGTCGCGGGCCTGACCACTGCCGAGATCGCGCACGCCTTCCTCGTCGCCGAGCCGGCGATGGCCCAGCGCCTGGTTCGCGCGAAGCGGAAGATCCGGAGTGCCGGGATCCCGTTCCGCGTTCCGCCCGACCATCTGCTGCCGGAGCGGCTGCGCTCGGTCCTGGCGGTCTTGTATCTCGTCTTCAACGAGGGCTACGCCTCCAGCGCCGGCCGTGAGGCAGTCCGCGACGAGCTGTGCGACGAGGCGATCCGGCTGGCGAAGCTCCTCGCCGTGCTCATGCCGGATGAGTCGGAGGCGCTCGGGCTGCTCGCACTGATGCTGCTGCACGACGCGCGCCGCGAGGCGCGGACGGCTGCCGACGGCTCCATCGTCCTGCTTGCCGATCAGAATCGCGGTCGCTGGAGCCAGGCCCGCATCGACGAGGGCACACGCGTGCTCGAGCGAGCTCTTTCCCACCGGCGGCCGGGGCCCTACCAGCTACAAGCGGCGATCGCCGCTCTCCACCTCGAGGAGGAGACGGACTGGCAGCAGATCGTCGCCCTCTACGAGGAGCTGGAGCGCATCACGCCGTCTCCGATCGTGACCCTCAACCGGGCGGTCGCCGTCGCCATGGCCGAAGGGCCGGAACGTGGGCTGGAGCTGATCGAGCAGATCGACCTGCCCGGCTACCACCTGCTCCATGCCGCCCGGGCCGACTTCCTCCGTCAGCTCGACCGCACCGGCGAAGCCGCCGCCGCCTACCGAGAGGCGTTGGCGCTGGAGATGAACGCCGGCGACCGTGCCTTCCTGGAGCGGCAGCTCGAAGGCCTGACGTAGAGAATGCCCCGATGCGGGTCTCGGCCAAGGTCGACTATGCGCTGCGCGCGCTCGCCGAGCTGGCCGCGGTGGCACCTGAGCAGGCAAAGGCGGAGCGGCTCGCCACGGCACAGGAGATCCCGCTCAAGTTTCTCGAGAACATCCTGCTCGAGCTGCGCCGCGCCGAGATCGTGTCCAGCCAGCGTGGAGCCGACGGCGGCTACCGCCTCGCCAAGCCGCCGGCCGATGTCAGCCTCGCAGAGGTGATCCGAGCGGTCGAAGGGCCGATCGCGACCGTCCGCGGCGCCCGGCCCGAGGACACGGCCTACACCGGCGCCGCGACCGGCCTGCGCGACGTCTGGATCGAGCTGCGCACGAGCATGCGCGGCGTGCTCGAGGAGACCTCGCTCGCCGACCTCATCGCGCGGAGTCGCTAGACGAAGACTCGTTCTGATGCGGGTCGCACGTAGACGATCTGGCCGTCGGCCAGCTCGAGCTCCTCGCACTGGTCGCGTGTCAGCTGCGCCCAGATCTTTCCTTCGTCCGCACGAACGAGCTCGACGCGTACCTCGAAGCCGAGATGGATGACACGCTCGATCATGGCTTCCGTTGCGCCGTCCGCCGGCGCCAGCAGCACCTCCAGGTCGTGCGGGCGGACCCAGCTGCCCCCGACGCGGGTCGTCGGGCCGACGAAGCTCATGACGAACTCGGTCGCGGGCTGCTCGTAGAGGTCGCGAGGAGCGCCGACCTGCTCGACGCGGCCGCGGTTGATGACGGCGATCTGGTCGGCGACCTCCATCGCCTCCTCCTGGTCGTGCGTGACGAAGACCGTCGTGACGTGCACTTCCTCGTGCAGCCGCCGCAACCACTCGCGCAGCTCGGCGCGAACCCGAGCGTCGAGCGCGCCGAACGGCTCGTCCAGCAGGAGCACCTCGGGCTCGACCGCGAGCGCGCGCGCGAGCGCCATCCGCTGACGCTGCCCGCCCGAGAGCTGGGCCGGGTACCGATGGCCGAACTGCTGCAGTTGCACGAGTTCGAGCAGCTCGTCGACGCGCTTGCGGATCTCGTCCCTCGGTCGCTTGCGGATCGTGAGGCCGAAGGCGACGTTGTCACGCACGGTCATGTGCTTGAAGGCCGCGTAGTGCTGGAAGACGAAGCCGACCCCGCGCTTCTGCGGCGCGATCCCGGTGGCATCCTCCCCCGAGATGAGGATTTCGCCGGCATCGGGAGCCTCGAGCCCTGCGATCACGCGCAGCAGCGTCGACTTGCCGCTACCGCTCGGGCCGAGCAGCGCAGTCAACGAGCCCGTGGGCACCTCGAGCGAGACGGCGTCGAGCGCGACGAAGTCGCCGAAGCGCTTCGAGATTCCGGTGGCGATGATGGACACTAGGTCGTTCCCTCCTTGGGTCTGATCGCGGTCATCGCGACGAGCACGACGACCGCCATGAGGGCGAGCACGATCGAGATTGCGTAAGCCCCGGCGACGTCGAAGGACTCGTACCGCTCCTCCACGCGCAGCGTCGCCGTCTCGGTCTCTCCCTGGAGCCGGCCGGAGACGACCGCGACGGCCCCGTACTCGCCGAGGCAGCGAGCAGCCGTGAGGATGACGCCGTAGATGACGGCCCAGCGAATCGCCGGCAACGTAATCCGCCAGAACGTCTGCCAGCTGTTGGCGCCCAGAGTGCGTGCGGCCTGCTCCTGCTCGTCTCCGATCTCGCGCAGCGTCGGCACGACCTCGCGGGCCACGAACGGCAGCGAGACGAAGATCGTCGCAATCACCATCGCCGGGAGCGAGAAGAGGATCTGAATCCCGTGCTCACCCAGGAAGCCGAACCAACCGTCCCTGCCATACAGCAGGAAGAGCGCGAGGCCGACGACGACCGGCGAGAGCGCGAGCGGCAGGTCGACGAAGGCATTCACGAGACCCTTGCCGGGGAACCGGCGGCGGACGATCGCGAGCGCGCAGGCGATCCCGAAGATCGTGTTCAGGGGCACCGCGATCGCGGTGATGATCAGCGTGAGCTTGAACGCGTTGATCGTCTCGGGCGTCGAGAGCGCGTCCCAGGCAGGGCGGAAGCCGTGCTCGAAGGTGCGGAAGAACACGAGCGCGAGCGGACCGATGAGGATCGCGGCCAGATAAAGGAACGCAACTCCCCGCAGGCAGAATGTGCGTAGGAGCCTAAGCACGGTCGTGCCTCGTCGCGTAGTGGCGGATTGCGCCGATCGAGAGCAGCAATCCGAACGAGATCGCGAGCAGGACGACCGCGACTGCAGCCGCACCGGCCCGGTCGCCGCTCTCGATCCGGCTGAAGATGAAGACCGAGGACACCTGTGTCTTGTAGGGCAGGTTGCCGGTGATGATGACGAGCGACCCGAACTCGCCCACCGCCTTCGCGAACGCGAGCGCGACCCCAGACAGGATCCCCGGCAGCACGTTGGGGAAGACGATGCGGCGGAAGGTCTGCAGCTCGGTCGCACCGAGCGACTTCGCCGCTTGCTCCATCTCCTCGTCGAGCTCGAGGAGCACCGGTTGCACCGTCCTGACCACGAAGGGCAGCGTGACGAACAGCATTGCGAGCACGATCGAGCTGGTCGTGAACGCGACGTTGAGCTTCTGCCCGCGCACCTCGAGCGGCGACTGCGGGCCGTAGAGCGCGAGCAGGGTCAGGCCAGCCACGATCGTCGGCAGCGCGAACGGAAGATCGATGATCGCGTTGACGAGGGCCTTGCCCCGGAACGAGTCGCGCACGAGTACCCAGGCGGTGATCGTCCCGAGCACGCCGTTGAGCAGCGCGACCGCGATCGACGTCCAGAGCGTCAGCTTCAGCGCCGCTACGGCTTCGGGGCTCGAGACGACGTCCCAGAACCCGCGCGCGCCGACGTTCGTCGACTCGAACACGAGGGCGGCGATCGGCAGCGCCACGATCAGGGTCAAGTAGGTGGTGACAAGACCGAGCGAGAGGGCTGTCGAAGCCCTCTCGCTCTGCATCCGGACCTGCCCGACGGTTGCCTGGGCCGTGCTCATCTCACCCCGTCGCGCCGCCGACCTGCCGCTCGATCCGCGCCATGACGCCGTTGTTCGGGTCGAAGAAGCGCTTCTGCACCTTCTCCCAGCCGCCGAGGCCGAGCTGGTCGATCGTGAACTGGCCGGGGCGGGCGGGGAACTTCTTCGTGAACTCCCTCGCGACGGCCTTGTTCACCGGCCGGTAGCCGTTCTCGGCGAACGTCCGCTGGGCTGCCGGGGTGCGCAGGAAGCGCAGGAAGGCGTTCGCCTCCGGCTTGTGGTCGCTCGTCTTCAGGACCGCGATCGGGTTCTCGATCAGGATCGTCGAGCGGGGGATCACGAAGGGGAAGCCCTGGTTGCGCGATCGCGCGAACAGCGCCTCGTTTTCGTACGCCAGCAGCACGTCGCCGCGGCCGGCATTGAAGGTCTGCAGCGAGTCGCGGGCGCTCTTGTCCTGCGAGACGACGTTCTTGAACAACTTCAGCAGGTAGTCCTGCGCCTGCTTGTCGGTCTTGCCCAGCTTGCGCTGCGCGCCGTAGGCGGCCATCACGTTCCAGCGCGCTCCACCCGAGGTGAACGGGTTCGCCGTCACGACGTCGACACCGGGCCTGATCAGGTCGTTCCAGCCGCGGATCTTCTTCGGGTTGCCCTCGCGAACGACGAAGACCACGAGTGAGTTCGTGACCATGCCTTTGTAGGACTGGCGCTTCCACTTCGCGTCCACGAGGCCCGCCGCGACCAGTTCGTCCACGTCGGGAGCGAGCGAGAGGGCGACGATGTCCGCCCTGAGGCCGGCCTTGACCGCGCGCGCCTGGTCGCCCGACGCCGCATAGGACTGGCTGAAGCTGACGCCATCGCCGGGCTGGGTCTTCTGGAACTCCGGGATCAGCTGGTTGTAGGCCTCGCGCGGCGTCGAGTAGGCGACGAGCGAGAGCTTCACGTCCTTCGTCGCCGCGCCGGCGACCGACGCCGCGAGCGCGGCCCCGACGAGAGCGAGCAGCAGGAACCTTCGTTGACGCATGCGCTTCCTTTCGACCTTGTCTACCGAGTTGGTTGAGATTTGCCAATTTAATGACTGACATAAGCTTTGTCAATTCGCAACCGTTCCTGCGAGAATCGCGCGATGCGCGAGGCGCGAGGCGGGGTGCTCATCGTCGGCGGCGGCTTCGCCGGCGCCTACGTCGCCCGGCTGCTCGGCAAGCGGGGAGCGACGATCGTCAGCCCGGAGAACTTCATGCTCTACACGCCGATGCTGCCCGAGGCCGCGTCGGGCACGCTCGAACCGCGGCACGTGGTCGTGCCGTTGCGGCAGATGTGCCCTCGCGCCGAGCTCCTGCTCACCCGCGTGTCCACGATCGACGAGGAGCGCCGAGTCGTGACGATCGAGGGATCGAACGGCACCTCGGAGGAGGTCCACTTCGAGCAGCTGGTCGTTGCCCTCGGGGCGGTCGCGCGAACCTTGCCTGTTCCCGGCCTCGCCGAGCACGCGCTCGGCTTCAAGGATCTCGCCGGGGCGATTCACCTCCGCAACCACGTGTTGCGTGAGCTGGAGGCGGCCGATGCGGAGCTCGACCAGGGCATGGCGGCCGCCCACCTGACGTTCGTCTTCGTCGGAGCCGGCTACGCGGGCGTGGAGGCGCTGGCGGAGCTCTCCGACCTCGTCACGGACGCTCTCCGCTGGTATCCGAGGCTGCAGGACAGCCCCCAGCGCTGGGTGCTCGTCGACGCGGCTCCGAAGATCCTGGCCGAGATCCCGACGCGGCTCGGCGACTATGCGGCGCGTGAGCTCGCGCGCCGCGGCGTGGACATCCGGGTCTCGACAACCCTGGACTCACTCACTGCCACGGAGGCCGTGCTGTCGGACGGCGAGCACATCCAGACGCATACCCTCGTCTGGACGGCCGGCGTTCGCGCCAACCCCCTGCTGAGCCAGTTCGGGCTCCCGCTCGACGAGCGCGGCCGCGTCCGCGTCGACTCCTTCCTCCGAGTCGAGGGCCGCGAGCGCGTCTGGGCGCTCGGCGACTGCGCCGCGGTCCCCAACGCGGCGACGCCCGAGCACGTCGACCCGCCCACCTGCCAGCACGCGCTCCGGCAGGCACGCCGACTGGCCAAGAATCTCAGCGCCCCTCCCCAACCGTACTCCTACCGGATGCTCGGTCAGGTCGCGACCCTCGGGCGCTACAAGGGGATCGCGGACGTGCTGGGGCTACGCTTCCGGGGCTTTCCGGGCTGGTTCGTCACTCGCAGCTACCACCTGTTCCAGCTGCCGCTCTTCTCCCGCAAGCTACGCGTGGTCGTCGACTGGACGACCTCGCTGTTCTTTCGCCGCGACATCGCAGAGCTATCGCTGCTCGGCCATCCGCGCCGCCTCGGCGAGTAGATCCCGCCTAGCGCAGCGAGCGCAGAGCAGCCGTGAGCGACTGGCTCGAGCTCAACACTCCCTCGAACAGATCGCCTTGCCTCGCGACCCGCTCGAGCACCGCGGCCATGGTGAAAGCGGCGGGGTCTAGCGACTCGTTCACCTCGTCCCAGCGCACCGGCGTAGACACGGGCGCGCCTTCCTTGGGGCGCACCGAGTAAACCGACGCGATCGTCTTGCCTTCGCCGTTCTGGTTCGTGTCGATCAGGACGCCGCGCCGCTTGGCCTTCGTCCATTCCGTGGTCGCAAGCCCGGGGTGCGCTCGCGCGATCGCGCCGGCGATGATCTCGGAGAACTCGCGTGTCTCGGCGAAGGTGTGCCGCCGCGCGATCGGCACGAGGATGTGGATGCCCTCGGAACCGCTGGTCTTCGCGTGTGACTCGAGCTCCAGCAGCTCGAGCGTCTCCTTGATCAGCAGCGCGACCCGAATCGCCTCCTTGAAGCCGACGTCCGGAGAGGGGTCGAGGTCGAAGAGGACGAAGTCCGGCCGCGTGGGCTTGTCCACCCGGGAGTACCAGGTGTTCATGTCGATGCAGCCCATGTTCACCATCCACAACAGGGCGAGCTCGTCGTTGACGAGCGGAAACTCGATCACGCGCCGCTGCGGCGGCCGGTCCCGCGTGGACGCCTCGAACGGGCGCGTCGGGATCCACTCCGGCATGTGCTTGGGCGCATCTTTTTGAAAGAAGAACTTGCCCTTCCAACCGTCCGGGTAGCGCTTCATCGTGAAGGGCCGGTCCTTCAGGTGCGGTACGAGCACCTGGGCGACGTCGCGGTAGTACGCCAGCAGGTCGCCCTTCGTGATCCCCTCCTCCGGCCAGAAGGCCTTGTCCAGGTTCGTCAGCTTCAGGACGCGCTTGCCCTTCTTGATCTCGGGCTCGATCGCCGGGCGCTCGCGTTGCACCTCGTCCGCTCCCTTGTCCTCGCGGAGGCCCTGATACACCGGTGCCCGGAGCCTGCCGTCGTGCGTCCACTCGGCGAAGCGCACCTCGGCGACGAGCTGCGGCTCCACCCACACCACGTCCGCCTTGCGCACCTTCGGCATCTTCGGCACCTCCGCGAAGGCCGAATCGTCGCGCCGCAAGGGCTTCAGCGCCGCAAGCAGGCGCTTGATCTCCTGGTCGTCGAACCCCGTGCCGACGTTGCCCGCCCAGCGGAGGACCCCGTTCTCGTGCACGCCGAGAACCAGGGCGCCGAACGCATCCGAGCGCCGGCCCTGCCCCTTCGTGTACCCGGCGACGACGAGCTCCTGGCGGCCCTGGGTCTTGATCTTCAGCCAGTTGCGTGACCGCCGGCCGGGCTCGTACCGCGAGTCCGCCCGCTTGGCCATGATTCCCTCGAAGCGCTGCTGCTGCGCCGCCTCGTAGAGCGAGGGTCCGTCGTCGAACGCGTCCGAGATCTGGAGGCCGCGCTGACGCGCGTCGACGATGCCCGCCAGCCGCTCGCGGCGCTCCGTCAGCGGCAGGTCGATCAGCGGCGTCCCCTCCACCTCGAGCAAGTCGAACGCGACGTACAGGTACGTCGTGCCTTCCTTGCCCTGCTGCATGGCCGAGAAGGTCGCGCGGCCGTCCGCGCCGACGGCCACCACCTCACCGTCGAGAACGCAGTCCGGAGTCCGGAGCGCCCGCTCGAGCGTGCGGACGACCGTCGGAAAGCGGTCGACGAAGGACTTGTCGTTCCTGCTGCGCAGGTCGACCTCGCCCCCCCGAATCGTGGCGATCGCGCGGAAACCGTCCCACTTCACCTCGAAGAGCCAGCCTTCGCCGGCCGGAACGTCACCCGCGAGGGTCGCCAGCATAGGCGGGTAGCTCCGGCGCTTCGCGGGCGGCGCGTCCTCCTTCTTCTTCACGAGCAGCCAGTTCTTCGGGTCGCCGCTCAGCTTCGCCGGCACGAGTGACCACACCCCCTCGAGACGCTCGCCGTGCAGATGCACCGTGAGGCCGCCGTTCGACTTCTCCTCGATCAGCTCGTACGTCCCGCGATCCCAGATTTCCACAGTGCCCGCGCCGTAGTTGCCGGCCGGGATCACGCCCTCGAAGCTCCCGTACGACAGCGGATGATCCTCGACGTGGACGGCGAGGTGTTGAGTGCCGGGCTCGAGCGGGACACCCTTCGGCACGGCCCAGCTCGCAAGCACGCCGTCCCGCTCGAGGCGGAAGTCGTAATGCAAGCGGCGGGCGTCGTGTCGCTGGATCACGAACGTCGGCGCCGCGCCGCGCCGCCCCGCGTTGAAGGGCTCAGGCGTCTTACCCCGAGTCCGCTTCCGCTCGTAGTCCTTCAGCGAGCCCACGCGAAGCTCCTACCCACTCCAGGTTTGACCATGCCGGAAACGGAGATTCGGATCACTAGCGCGGGCGGTTCGCAGATGAAGTCACTCGCGCAACTTCTTCTCCACGCGGGGGGTTGTTGAGGCCGGCACATGCCGGCCTCAACTCGTGCGTTCATTGCTTTCAGCAGGTATTCAGAACAGGGGAAAAGCCTGTGGAAGCTGTGGATAGACCCCGCTGTCAACTGACAATGCGATCAGGCCAGGACGCCCATGGCGCGGAACTTCGCGCGGCGCCGGCCGCGCAGCTCCTGCGGGTCTACGTCGTCCAGCTCCTCGAGGGCGTCTCCGATGGCCGCTCCGAGGAGGCGTGCAGCCTCGTCCGCGCTCTCCTGCGCACCGCCCGGGGGCTCCGGCACGATGCCGTCGATCACGCCGAGCTCGAGACAGTGCGCGGCGTCGGGCTTGAAGGCGGCCGCGGCCTTGCGCTTCTCGCCGGCGTCGCGCCAAAGGATGGCTGCACAGCCCTCGGGCGAGATCACCGAGTAGATCGCGTTCTCCTGCATGAGCACGGTGTCGGCCAGGGCGATCGCCACGGCTCCGCCGGAGCCACCCTCGCCGATGATGCAGGAGACGGTCGGGACGCCCAGCCGCGCCATCACCGCTTGCGAGCGCGCGATGGCGCCTCCCTGTCCGTGCTGCTCGGCCGCGATCCCCGGATACGCGCCGGGGGTGTCGACGAGCGTCACGAGCGGGAATCCGTGCTGCTCGGCCAGCGCCATGACCCGCATCGCCTTCCGATACCCCTCTGGATAGGCCATGCCGAAGTTCCGCTTCGTGCGCTCCTTGATGTCCCGTCCCTTCTGGTGTCCGATCAGCGCGACGGTCCGGCCCTCGAGCTTGCCCAGTCCGGTGACGAGCGCCGGATCGTCGGCGCGCCCGCGATCGCCGTGCAGCTCGAACCAGTCGTCGAAGAGGCGCTCCACGTAGTCGAGCGTGTAGGGCCTCTCCTCGTGGCGCGCGAGCTCGACCTTAGTCCAGATCTCCTCGTCGGTCGGCTCGGCCTCGATCCGGTCGAGTTGGTGCTGGAGCCGCTCGAGCTCCCCGGAGAGACGGGCTCCACGCAGGAGGTCGAGGCCGCCCAACTTGCTCAAACGGTCACGCAGCCTGATCTCGGCATCACGGGGCACCCTACTCCGCTCCGAACAACCGGAGCAATTTCGCGAGCGTCGAGCGCAGCTCGGGCCGCGGCACGATCGCGTCGAGGTGGCCGAACCGGAGGTTCGACTCGGCGAGACCGAAGTCGTCCGGCAGCTTCTCGCGCGTGGTCTGCGCCACTACCCGCGGGCCCGCGAACGACATCAACGCACCCGGCTCGGCGAGGACGACGTCGCCCAGGCTCGCGAAGCTCGCAAGCAGCCCGCCGGTCGTCGGGTGCGCCATCACCGAGATCAGCGCACAGCCGGCGTCGTGCAGCTCCTCGACCGCCACCACGGTCTTTGGCAGCTGCATCAACGCGAGAATCCCCTCTTGCATCCGCGCCCCGCCCGAGGCGGAGACCGAGATGAGCGGCACCCGTGCCGTGGCCGCGCTCTCACAGGCTCGAGCGAACTTCTCGCCGGTGACGGACCCCATCGAGCCGCCCATGAACGAGAAGTCCATTACGGCGAGCTCGCACGGAAGCTGCTCGATCGTGGCGCTGCCGATGACCAGCGCATCGCCCAGCCCCGTGGTGATCTCGGCCTCCGCCAGCCGCTCGTTGTACGCACGCAGATCGAAGAAGCCGAGCGGATCGGCCGACCGCAGCTCGGCGGCCTCCTCGACGAAGCTCTCCGGGTCGGCGAGCTGCTCGATCCGCTCGTTCGCCTTGACCGGGAAGTGATGCCCGCACTGCGTGCACACCCGGAGGTTCGCGGCCAGCTCGTCGTCCCGATAGTGGGAGCCGCAGCTCGGGCACGTGTTCGGATGCTTCTTCGGCGGCGGGTCGGGAGCTTGCTTGTGCTCGATCGAGACGTCGATCTTGGCGTCGGCCATCGTGTGAGTTTAGACCCGTGCCCCGGGGCTACGGTTACAGCCGCCTAGAGACCGACCGCGCCCGCAAGTCGCGCCAGCTTGGGCTCGTTCGCCGGATCGCGCACGAGGCCTGTGAAGCCGAGCCCGGCGATGCGCGCGCGCGAGGCGATCTCTCGCAACAGGTGCTCCAGCTCGTCGAGCCGCAGCCCGTCCGGCTCGGGCATGAAGACGGCGAGCTCCCCGGGCTCGGCGGCGTCGCAGTCGAGCGCCACGTAGACGGCGTCGGCTCCGTCGAGTGCGTCCTCGACCGCGCTGTCCCCGGTCCGGATGCCGCTCGCTTCGATGAACTCCACCTCCGGCGGATCGAGATTGCGCGCGCCGATCAGCGCTACGTGCTTCGCGAGCACGGCGCGGTCGTCCAGCACCATCCGCAGCGGCATCCCCCACGTGTTTCCGGACGGCGAGCTCGCGGGCGTGTTCAGGTCGCCATGCGCGTCGATCCAGACGACGGCCAGGCATTCCTCGCCCGCCGACAGGGCTTCGATCGCGCCCACGTGCGAGCAGCAACAGCCGCCGAGAACGAGTGGCCGATCGGGTAGCTCCGAGGCGAGCATCAGCGTTTGCTCCGCGAGCGTGTCTGCCTCGATCACACTCGCCTCCGGGTACGGGAGCTCGAGGAAGGCCGCCTCGGCCATCGTCGCGCCGCCGCTGCCCCAGGCGCGTGGCACGCGCACGAGACCCGCACAGAACTCCCGTCCGCACGAATGGCATTGATATTCGGGCCCGACTGCCACCGCGGTGAGCGTGCGGCAATCGGGGCAGCGGGCACGCAGCCGGCTCACGCGGCCCGCAGCTCCTTCTCGTAGACGATCGCGTGCCAGAGCGTGCGCATGCCGGCCCGCTCGTAGACCCGCGTTGCGCCGGTCAGGCTTTCCGCGTCGACACCAAGGCCGATCCTGGGCTGGCCGCGGCGCCAGAGCTCGGCGAACGCGGTCTTCAGCAGAGCCTCGGCGATCCCGCGGCGGCGGTAGTCCGGGACGACGCCCAGCACGTCGACCCACCCCTGGTCCGGGTCGCGCTTCACCTCGCAGAACACGATGCCTGCGATCTCGCCGCCGTCGACCGCGCACCACCAGAGACTCGGATCGAACGTCTCGCGACCGAAGCGACGCTCTTGCCAGTCGCCCCAGGGCATGGGCCGGAACTCCCAGTGGGAGGCGAAGGCCTCCTGATGCGCCTCGTAGACCGCGCGCGCCTCGTCGGGGTGCCGATAGGCCCGGATCTCGATTCCGGGCACGTGCGACGGCCCCGGCTCGGCTTCGAGCTCGATCACCATCCCGCGGAACCCGCGTACAGGCTCGTATCCGCGCTCCCGGTAGAAGCGGACTGTCGCCTCGTCACGGTTGAGCGTTGCGTTCTGGACGTAGACGCGCTCGCCGCACGGGACCCTCGGCTCCGCAGCGCTCGCGCGCTTCTCCGTCAGGCGAAGGATCTCCGCGCCGATCCCGCGCCCGTGGTAGTCCGGGTGCACGTAGCCGTCGGAGCTGAACCGCCCTCCACGAGCCTCGAAGCTCGCGTAGCCGACGACGCGGCCGTCCAGCTCGAAGACCCAGGCTTCGTTGGCGAGGTCGAGCCGCTTCCACTCTGAGGCCAGGTCCGAAGCCGTCCAGTCGGAATCGCCCGCGACAGCCGTGTCCGCGGCGCGGACCACGGCGAGCACCGCTTCGAGGTCCTCGGCCCGGGGAGGTCGAACGTTCACGGAGGCGGCGGCGAGAGCTCGTCCAGCGTGTCCGGCAGCGGCGAGAGGTCAGGGAGCTCACGGTCGGGCTCGGGGTCGGCAGGCTCACCGAGCCGGTTGATCCAGACGGTCCTCAGTCCGAGATCTCGGGCGGGCGCGACGTCGTGGAACAGGCTTGCTGCTACGTGCACGTGGTGCGCCCGATCCGCCGTGGTCGTTTCGAAAAACCGGTCCCAGTGGCCGTGCTCCGGTTTGTACGACCCGACCTCCTCGGCCGTGATCACGAGGTCGAACGGGATGCCGATCGACTTCTCGGACTCGACGATCAGCGCGCGGTCGGTGTTGGAGAGGATCGCCAGCTGCCAGCCGCGGCGGCGGAGCTCCGCCAGCGCTTCCGGCACCTCCCGGAAGACCGGCCACTGTGGCAGCGACTGGGGAAGGACCCCCGATTCCCCTTCGGGCATCGCGAGGCCATTCTCCGCTGCGAGCCGCTCGAGCGTCAGTGTGAGCACCTCGGCATAGCTGCGGTACTCCTCCGCCTGGACCTCGGGCTCGAGGCGGTGATACCGCGCCAGCAGCTCGGGCGCCCGCTCGGTCCCGAACAACCGCTCCAGCACTCCCTGGATCCCGGCGTTCCAGTCGATCAGCGTGCCGTAGCAGTCGAAGGTCGCCCAGCGGGACATTCGCCCGAGCTTACTATCGGCGCTGTGGTCGACGTCCGCCCTCTCGTCGCCGCCGACTGGCCCGCCGTCGCGGCAATCTTCGCCGAAGGGATCGCGACCGGCGATGCCACCTTCGAGACCTCGGTGCCGACCTGGGAGCAGTGGGACACCCGCCACCTGCCGGAGCACCGCTTCGTCGCGGAGCTCGAGGGAGAGGTCGCAGGCTGGATCGCGGTCGTCCCGTACTCAGCCCGCGCCGCCTATCGGGGCGTCGGCGAAGAGAGCGTCTACGTGGCCTCTCGAGCGCGTGGCAGCGGCATCGGACGGGTCTTGCTCGCAGCGCTGATCGAGAGCGCCCGCTCCGCAGGCCTTTGGACCCTCCAGGCCGGCGTCTTTCCCGAAAACATGGCGAGCCTCGCGCTCCACCGTTCGCTCGGCTTTCGCGAGGTCGGCGTGCGGGAGCGGATCGGAGAGCTGGACGGCCGCTGGCGCGACGTCGTCCTGCTCGAGCTGCGCTTGTGACTACTCCGCGAGCTTGCGGAAGACGACGCAGGCGTTGTGGCCGCCGAAGCCGAACGAATTGGAGACGCCGACCGTGATCTCCGACTTCCGGGCCTCGTTCGGGATGTAGTCGAGGTCGCACTCCGGATCCTCGACCTCGTAGTTGATCGTCGGCGGCAGAACACCCCGGTGCGTGGCGAGGATGGTGAAGATCGCCTCCACCGCTCCTGCCGCGCCGAGGCAGTGGCCGGTGGCGCCCTTCGTCGAGGAGACAGGGATCTTGTACGCGTTCTCCTCGCCTACCGCGAGCTTGATCACCCGCGTTTCCGACGCATCGCCGAGCGGTGTCGAGGTGCCGTGTGCGTTGATGTAGCCGATTTCGGACGGATCGATGCCCGCCTCCGTGAACGCCATGGTCATCGCGCGAGCCGGGTTGGTCCCGTTCGGGTCCGGCTCGGTGACGTGGTTCGCGTCCGAGGAGACGCCGTACCCGATCAGCTCGGCGTAGATCTTCGCCCCACGCGCCTTGGCACGCTCGTACTCCTCGAGCACCACGACACCCCCGGCCTCGCCCATGACGAAGCCGTCGCGGCCGGCGTCGAACGGACGGGAAGCGCGCTTCGGATCGTCGTTCCGGCGGGAGAGCGCGCGCATCGCGCCGAACCCCGCGATGCCGACGCGGGTGATGCCCGCTTCGGTGCCGCCGCAGATCATCGCGTCGGCACGGCCGAGCCGGATCGCGTCGGCGCCTTCGCCGATCGCCATGTTCGAGGCCGCGCAAGCGGTGCACTGCGACGAGAGCGGGCCTCGTGTGCCGAGCTCCATCGAGACCCAGCCGGCGCCCATGTTCGGAATGATCGCGGTGATCGAGAACGGGTTGACCCGGTCGGGCCCTCGGTCGATCAGCGTCTGGTAGCAGTCCTGGAAGGCGCCGAGGCCACCGATCCCCGTCGCGATCGCCGCACCGACCCGGTCCGGCTCCTTGGCGATGTCGATCCCGGAGTCGGCTTCGGCTTGGCGCGCTGCGGCGACGACCATCTGCGCGAAGCGGTCCATACGCCGCGCCTGCTTGTGCTCGATCCACACGGTCGGCTCGAACTCCTTCAGCTCGCAGGCGAAGTGAACGGGAAACTCGCTCGCGTCGAACTGCGTGATGTCGGCGGCGCCGGACTCGCCCGCGATCAAGGCTTCCCAGGAGGATTCCACGTCGTTCCCGAGCGGCGAGACCATCCCGAGGCCGGTCACGACCACACGCCGTCTTCCGTTCTGTTCCCCCATTACATCCCCAGTCCGCCGTCAACGAGCAGCACTTCGCCCGTGATGAACGAGGCCGCGTCCGAGCAGAGGAAGCGTACCGCTCCGGCGATGTCCTCCGGCTCTCCGAGCCGGCCGAGCGGCGTGTTCGTCAGCATCGCCTCGGTTGCCTCCTCGGGCAGGACTTCGGTGAGCTGCGTCTTCACGTAACCCGGCGCAACGACGTTCGCCCGCACGTTGCGCGAGCCGAGCTCGCGCGCGAGCGACTTCGTGAAACCGATGATTCCGGCCTTGGACGCCGCGTAGTTCGTCTGTCCCCAGTTGCCGTGGACGCCGACGATCGAGGAGATGTTGACGATCGACCCGCCGCGTTTCTTCATCATCGGGCGCGTGACGGCACGGCAGGTGTAGAAGACGGACGAGAGATTGGTGTCGAGGACCGTCCGCCAGTCGTCGTCCGACATCCGGGCGAGCAGACCGTCGCGCGTGAGGCCCGCGTTGTTGACGAGAATGTCCACGTCGCCGGCTTCCTCGACCAGCCGGCGGGCGCCGTCCGCGCTCGAGACGTCGGCCTGTATCGCCCGCCCGCCGATCTCGCCTGCGAGCCCCTCGGCCTCCTCCTGCCCGGAGCGGTAGCCGACGACAACGCTCGCGCCGGCGGCGGCGAGCTCGGTTGCAATCGCCCGGCCGATCCCACGCGAAGCGCCGGTGACGAGCGCGGACTTTCCTTCCAGTGACGCGAAGGAGCCGTTAGGCAAGCGTTTCCTCCAGCTCGCGCAACTCCTGCATGTTGCTGACGGAGACGGTGCGCACGCTCCTGTCGATCCTCTTCAGTAAACCGCTGAGCACGTCGCCGGGCCCGACCTCCACGAAGGTCGTCACGCCCTTGCCGATCAGCTCACGGGCTGCCTGCGTGAACTTGACCGGCGCCGTCAACTGCTCGACGAGAAGCTCTCGGTAACGCCCGGCATCCTCCAGCTTGGCCGTCACGGTCGACATGAAAGCGGTGCGCGGGTCCGCAAAGTGAATCTTCTCGACGGCGGGCCGAAGCTTGTCGGCCGCCCGCTCGACGAGGGGCGAGTGGAAGGCGCCGGACACCCGCAGCCGGATGGCGCGTCGTGCGCCCTCCCGCTCCGCCTCGGTGCAGCACTCCCCGACCGCGTCGTCCTCGCCCGAGATCACGATCTGGCCGGGGCAGTTGTAGTTGGCGGGCCACACGTTCGCGATGCGGCGACAGAGCCCCTCGACCACCTCGTCCGCGAGGCCGAGAATCGCCGCCATCGATCCGGGTCGCGCCTGCGCCGCCTCCGCCATGGCGATCCCCCGCTCACGGACGAGCCCGATCGCATCGGCGGCGCTGAGCGACTCCGCGGCGCCGAGCGCTGCGAACTCGCCCACGGAGTGGCCGACGACGAAGTCCGGCGCGATTCCCCGGGATCTGATCGCTTCGTTGATGGCCAGGCTCGTTGCGACGAGCGCCGGTTGCTGCAACTTCGTGTCGAGCAGGTCCTCGACGGGGCCATGGAAGCAGACCTGCTTGAGATCGAGACCGGAAGCTTCGCTGCCGGCGTCGTAGACGGCCATCGCCTCGGGCACGGCTTCGGCGATGTCACGGCCCATCCCGGCCTCGTACGAGCCCTGGCCGGGGAACATGAAGGCGATCTTGCTCACGCGGCTTTCCTCTCTGTCTTCGTTGCACTGCCGGTCCACTCGATCAACGCCGACCCCCAGGTGAGGCCGGCGCCCATTCCGGTCATCAGCACCAATTCTCCCTCGCGCAGCCTGCCGTCTGCGGCGGCATCGGCCAGCGCGAGCGGAATCGAGCCGGACGAGGTGTTGCCGTAACGGTCGACGTTGACGACCACCTTCTCCTCGGGGATCCCGAGCTTGCGCGCGGCGTGATCGATGATCCGCTTGTTCGCCTGGTGCGGCACGTAGACGTCGATGTCCTCGACGGTCTTCCCGCACTCGGCGAGGAGGTTCTGCGCCGAGCTCACCATCACGCGCGTCGCGAACTTGAACACCTCGCGGCCGTTCATCTTGACGAAAGCGTCCGGATCGTCGAAGTGACGCGAGCCGCTCCCCGGCAGCCACAGGTTTTCGCCGCCGCCACCGTCGGCGCCGAGCTCGAAGCCGAGGAAGCCGCCCCCGACGACGCGCTCGACCACCACCGCGCCCGCTCCGTCGCCGAAGAGAACCAGCGTGGAGCGGTCGGTCCAGTCGAGGATTTTCGAGAGCACGTCACCGCCGACCACGAGGGCCCGCTTCGAGAGTCCTGACGAAACCATTCCGTACGCCTGCGCGAGCGCGTACATGAAGCCCGTGCACCCCGCGAGCAAGTCGTAGGCGGCGGCGTCGGGCATGCCGAGAGAGTCCGCGAGCAGGGCGGAGCTCGTCGGAAACATCATGTCCGGCGTCACGGTCGCGACGACGATCAGATCGATCGACGACGCGTCTACCCCTGCGTCGGCCAGAGCAGCGGCTGCGGCGGGCTGCGCGATGTCGGTGAGGGCCTGGTCGTCGGCCGCGAAGCGGCGCTCCCGGATTCCCGTGCGCTCGACGATCCACTCGTCCGAGGTCTCGACGAACTGCTCCAGATCCTTGTTCGTAAAGACCCGGTCGGGGACGTACACCCCAAGGCCGGTGATCCCGATCCGAGCGCCGTTCGTGGAGCCGATCACGTCTGGTCCACGGCAAAGGTCAGGGTGCCGCGCACGGCGAGCTGGCCGCCGACGGTGGCGCGGGCCTTGCCCCGCCCGATCGGGCCGCGAACCGTCTCGAGGTCGCACTCGAGGGTGAGCAGGTCGCCGGGCCGCACCACGCGCTTGAAGCGGACGCCGTCTATGCCCGCGAAGAGCGCGATGCGCCCGCGGTTCTCCTCGAGGCTGAGCACCGCGACCGCGCCCGCCTGGGCGAGCGCCTCCACCATCTTCACGCCGGGCATGATCGGGTTGCCGGGGAAGTGCCCCGCGCAATCCTCCTCGGTGACGAGCTTGCGCGCGACGACGCGCACATTGGGCTCGAGCTCGATCACCTCGTCGAGGAGCAGGAAGGGATCGCGGTGCGGCAGGATCGCCTCGATCGCTTGCTTGTCGAGCGGCAGGTTCACGCGGTAAGCCGGTCTCGAAGGCCGTTGCGGCCGCGGTGTGCGTAGCACTTCGCCGTGCCTACGGGCATCCCCTCCGCGCCCGCGATCTCCTCGAAGCTGAAGTCGAAAGCGTCTTTCAGCACGACCACCTTGGCCTGAGCGGGCGAGATCTGCGCGAGACACGCGCCGAGCTCCGCGCGGAGCTCGGACACCTCCGCCGCGCGGGAGGGATCTCCGTCGCTGGCGACACGCCGGTCTTCCCGCAAAGGCTCGCAGCGCCGGGCCAGCTGCCGCTGGGCAAGATCCCGGCACGCGTTCACCGTCAGCCGGTGCAGCCAGGTCGAGAAGGAGGACTCGCCGCGAAACTGCGGCAGCTTGACGCAGAGCTTCGTGAGCGCCTCCTGGGCCGCGTCCCGGGCATCCTCGTGGTCGCGCAGCAGGTGGTGCGCCAGTCGCTCGACCTTGAGCGCATGCCTCTGACAGAGCGCCTCGAGCGCGCGGGCGTCACCGTCCTTCGCTCGCCGGACCAGGATGGGATCACTCAGTGTCTGGTGAACGAGCGGCGGGTCGGGCCGCAGCTCCGGTCCGAATGGACGTGATCGAAAGCGCGGGGGTTGCACCCGCCGAGTGTAGAGCTACCGGGCGCTGCTAGCGCTTGGAGGCCGGGATGCTCGGGTTGCCCGCGGCGTCCCACGCGACCGCGCGGACGACTCCGAGCTTGGGCGCGTTCGGCACGGGTGCCTCTCCCGCCGTGGGGAGCTCGCGCAGGAGGCTGCGCGACCCGAAACGCAGGGTCAGACGCGCGGGCTCGCTCACCCAGACCCGCAACGGGTAGCGCTGGACGATCCTCACCTTCGGCTGCCTGGTGTCGGCCGCGAAGGGCACGGCGACGGCGGAGGTCGCGAACGCATCCGTCGCCTCGACGACAGCGTCATACGCCCCGTCGAGCAGGCGGCCGACACGCTTGACGCCGTCCCACTCGACCCGCCGCGCGCCCGCCTCCAGCAGGCCCTTGAACGGCGTCGCGACCCACTTTCCGTTCCTGAGGATGCGTAGCCGCACCTCGGCGGAGGCGTTGAGCTCGAAGCGGAACGCAATCCGGTCGGCCCGACCGTCTCCGTTGGGGGAGAAGGCGAGCCGCGCTGCGCTGACTGCCCCGAGCGTGCGGCTGACCGCGAGCTGTGTCGTCGCCGTCGCCTGCCTGCCGCCCGTCGCAGACGCGGCCAGATCGATGCGGTAGATCCCGTCCGGCAGCTGGACGGGATCGAACCGAACGGCGTGCTCGCCGGCCCGCTTCCAGGCCTTGGCCGCAACCGTCGCCACCTCGGCGCCCAGGTCGTCTCGCAAAGTGACGGCGACGTTCGCGGCTGCGTTCAGCGTGTACGTGATCGTCGTCTCGTCTGCCACCCCGTCGTCGTTTGGCGTCACCGTCTCGGGATCGGCGACGAGGCCCGCGACCGAAAGAGTCTCTGTTCCAGCGGGTCCCCCGATCGTCCCGAGCGCGGGCGTGACACTGGCGTCCGATCTGATCGCGTACGAGTACTTTCCGGCCGGGAACGGCGAGGAATCCCATGTCCAGTCGACAGCTGGCCCGAGGCCGGCGAAGGATCCGACCGCGAGGCCCGATTCGTTGTACGCGTCCACAGTCCAGGGCAGCGCCGAGGACAGCCGCGCTCTGAAGCGGACGAGGCCCGGCACGGCGCCGGTCACGGTCGGCGCGTACAGCTTCGGAAGCCCTCGCCGGGCGACGTCCGCGGTGAGCTCGTTCAGGATCCCGTAGAGCCCGTTCCCGGGGCAGTCGGTGAAGCCCGTGTCCCGGTGGCCCGAGACCGTGCGCAAGAAGACCGGCAAGCCTGCAGGGAAGCGCGCGTTCCCTCCAGAGACGAACGACAGCGTCGTCGCCGGATCGATGTGTGCAAGGTCCAGCCGCCAAGCCAGCAACGTCGCGAGCGCATCGCGCGCCTTCTGCGCGACCGACAGGGACCCGTACTCGCCCAGGACCGCAACGCCGACCGAGCCGGTGTTGAAGCCCTCGGCATGGGCGCCGACCACGTTTCGCTCGATCCCGCCGTAACGGCCTTCGAAGACCTGTCCGAACCGGTCGACGAGAAAGTTGTAGCCGATGTCGTTCCAGCCGTTGCCCTGCACGTGGTAGAGCTCGATCGCCCGGACGATCGCCGGCGACTGGGCTGCCGTGTAGCCGTTCGCGCCCGCCGTGTGGTGGACGAGCGCTAGCCGCAGCACCGGCGCGAAGGACGGACTCGCGCGCCTGATCTTCTCGTCTGCGTTCCAGCCGCTGCGCGGGACGATCGGGGGCGCGCCCGCCTTCTGGAGCGTGCGCGCTGGGACTCCGGGCGTCGGGCTCCAGACGAAGTAGGCACGCAGCTTCGTCACCTCCCCGCGCACGCGGTACTCGATGCGATCGGAGGGACCGACCCACCAGGGGTTGCCGAGCCTCCACCCTGACGTCCGCAGGCGCTCCCCGTTGCCCGCGTCGGGCCGGTCCTCGGCCTCTGGCGCCGCACGCGACCATGCAGTCCAGCGTCCCGAGACCGAACGCGTGCGGAAGAGCACCGAGCCCGGTCCACGCCAGTGCAAGCCGACCAGGTTGAACCGTGCGGGCGCGCTCGCCGACGCAAGCGCGCGCTGGCCCTTCAGCGGGACGTTTTGGGACACGATCGTCGCATCCTCGGCCCTGGCGGTGGCGGGGACGAGAAGCACGAGCAGGATCGCGAGTCGAAGAATTCTCATGCGGCTGCCACCTGACCGTGGCACCAGCCTCCTTCGCCCGCAAGGGAAAACCCCCTGCATTGATAGAATCCTTACGAGTTTGGTGCGGGGAGCACTCCTCTTCCTGGTTGTGCTCGCCTCGGCCCTGGCGCCGGCGGCGGCTGCCACGGCGGGCCCTTCGGGCCGCGTCCTCGTCGCGGAGTTCGAGAACGACGTCAACCCGGTGACGCAGGAGTACCTGCTCGACGCGATCCACGAGGCCGAAGAGGGTGGCTACTCGGCCGTCGTGTTCGAGATGGACACCCCGGGAGGCCTCGGCTCCTCCATGCGCGCCATCGTGAAAGGCATCCTCGCGGCCAAGGTGCCGGTCGTGGTCTACGTTGCCCCGGCCGGCGCGAGCGCCGACTCCGCTGGAGCCGTGATCGGCATGGCCGCAGACGTCCTGGCGATGGCGCCGCAGACGAACATCGGCTCGTCGACGCCGATCTCGGTCGGAGGGGAGGACATCTCGAAGGATCTCCGCCGAAAGGTCGTCAACGACGCCGCGGCGTACATCGGTGAGCTGGCGCGCGAGCACGGGCGCAATGTCGGGGTCGCCCGACAGATGGTCACGGAGGCGAGCAACCTCGGCGCCCGCGAGGCGCTGAGACGGGACGTGGTCGACGTCGTCGCGACCGACTACGACGACCTCTTCCGCCAGATTCGAGGGGACAAGGTCGAGCCGAAGGGCCTCGTACTGAACGTGGGGAGCCCCGCCGAGGTGAAGCGCATCAAGATGTCGGCCTGGAAGTCGATCCTCGACCTTTTGATCGACCCGAACATCATCGCGTTGATGCTCTCGGTCGGGCTGATCGGAATCGTGGTCGAGCTTTGGAACCCGGGGCTGATCTTCCCCGGCACCGTCGGGGCGATTTCGCTGATCGTCGGCCTGTACGGGCTACAGGTACTGCCGGTCTCGATCGCGGGTCTCCTGCTGATGCTGCTGGCCGCCGGATTCTTCGTCACCGAGACGTTCGTCGTGTCCCATGGCGCCCTCACGGTGGCCGGCGCGATCACGTTCGTCATCGGCTCGTTGCTGCTGTTCGATCCCGCCGGTGACGCCTACCAGGTCTCGCTGCCGGTGGCGGTCGCGATCGCCGGCACGCTCACGCTCCTGTTCGGCTTCGCTCTGACCAAGGCGGCGACGCTACGGCGCTCCCCGCCGGAGGTCGGCTCCCACCGGCTGGTCGGCGAGCAGGCCCAGGTGCGCGGTGAGAATCTCGTCTTCGTCGACGGCGAGCTATGGCGCGCACGCACGCTGGGCGGCGAGCCGCTGCCGGCGGGCGGACACGTGCGCGTAGAGTCCGTCGAGCAGGATGCCCTGGAGCTCGTCGTCGCAGCAAGCCCGGAAACCGTCGAAAGGACCTGATCGTGTCGATCGCCCTGATCGCCGTCGCCGCAGTCTTCTTCATCCTCCTGATGTTCGTCTTCGCCGCGGTCAAGGTCGCACGGGAGTACGAGCGCGGAGTCATCTTCCGCCTCGGCCGGTTGCTGCCGGAACCGAAGGGGCCCGGTCTCTTCTTCCTCATCCCGGTGCTCGATCGGATGGTCAAGGTCGATCTACGCACGATCACGCTGAACGTGCCGCCGCAGGAAGTGATCACGAAGGACAACGTGCCCGTCCGCGTCAACGCCGTCGCGTACTTCCGCATCGTGGAGCCGAAGAACGCCATCGTGCAGATCGAGAACTTCATGGTCGCGACGTCGCAGATCTCGCAGACGACGCTCCGCTCGGTGCTCGGTCAGCACATGCTCGACGAGCTCCTCTCGGAGCGGGACAAGATCAACGCGATCCTCCAGAACATCATCGACGAGGCGACCTCGCCCTGGGGCGTCAAGGTCTCGATCGTCGAGGTCAAGGACGTCGAGATCCCCGCCGGCATGCAGCGCGCGATGGCCCGTCAGGCCGAGGCCGAGCGCGAGCGGCGCGCCAAGATCATCGCCGCCGAAGGCGAGTTTCAGGCCTCCCAGAAGCTCGCGGACGCGGCCGACGTCATGGCCAAGTCGCCGATGGCGCTCCAGCTCCGTTATCTGCAGACCCTGCTCGAGATCGGAGCCACCAACGCGACGACGATCGTCTTCCCGGCCCCGATCGACATGTTGACCGCCTTCATGGACAAGGCGGGGAATCGCGAGGCGAGCTAGCGGCCGAGCCGGCTGTTCGCCACCCGGAAGCGGCGAGCCGCTTCGATCGCAGCGCCGAGGTTGAGACCCTTGTCCTTGGCCTGCTTGATCAGCATCACCGTCTCGAGCGCCTCGATGTCGTAGATCCGCTGCTTCTTGCCCTTCGTCGGGATCTGCGCCTTGTTCGTCCAGTAGTCGAGCTGCATCTTGGAGATGCCGGCGATCTGGCACACCTGGCCGAGATAGAGCTCGATCTTGTCGAGGTGGTCCGACAGGTTCACCGGCTCGAGAATGTCTACTTGCGTGTTGTAAGCCATAGTGATCCCTTTATCGACGCGGAGTGATCCCTTTATCGAGGCGTACTACGGTGCCGCAAGACGAACATATACACGGTTTTTCCTCACTTGTGAAGAGGTAAGAGTAGATTTCGCGGGTGCGGCGGAGCCGGAACGCTAGTCGTCGGCGCCGGCGAGCTCGTCCGGGACCGACGGGAACCCGTCCTCGTCGAAGTCGGGCTCCGACAGCTGCTCGACCCCGGCCTCGAGGGCCGCCTCGGCAGCTTCGGCCACGGCGGCGTCGGACGCGGCGCTCTCCATCACGAGCGCGAGGCTCGAAACCTTCTCCTCGTCGCCGCGCAGGCGCATCACGATCACACCCTGCGTGGAGCGGCCGAGGCGCTTGACGTCCTCGACCGGAATCCGGATCACCGTGCCGCCGGTCGAGATCAACATCACCTGATAGCCGTCGCGGACGACACGGGCGCCGGCGAGCTTGCCTCTGGCATCGGTGAGCTGGATCGTCTTGACGCCGAGGCCGCCCCGGCCCTTGACCGGATACTCCGAGACGCGAGTGCGCTTTCCGTAGCCGTTCTCCGTCACGACGAGCAGGTCGGTGTCGTCGTGCGCGATGTCGAGCTCGATCACCTCGTCGCCCTTGCGCAGGCCCATGCCCTTCACGCCTGAAGCGGGCCGGCCCATCGGACGCACGTCGCGCTCGTGAAAACGTATCGCCTGGCCGCCGCGCGAGACCATCAGCAGGTCGTCGTCCCCGTCCGAGAGCCGAATCCCGACCAGCTCATCGTCCTCGCGCATCCTGATCGCGATGATGCCGTCGGCCTTCAGAGGCGTGTTGTACTCGAGGAACTCAGTCTTCTTGACGACGCCGCCCTTCGTCGCGAAGAGCAGGTACTTGGCCTCCTTGAAGTCGCGCGTCGCGATCACGGCCTTCACCTGCTCGTCCTGGCGGAACGGCAGCAGGTTGACGATCGCGCGGCCCTTGGACTGCCGTGAACCGAGCGGTAGCTCGTGCACCTTGAGGCGGTAGACCTTGCCGACCGTGGTGAAGAAGAGGACGTAGTCATGCGTGGAGGCGACGAAGAGGTGCTCGATGAAGTCTTCGTCCTTCAGGTCCATGCCCATGACCCCGACGCCGCCGCGGCGCTGCTCGCGGTACGAGGTGACCGGCAGGCGCTTGATGTAGCCGGAGCGCGTGATCGCGATCACCATGTCCTCCTCCGCGATCATGTCCTCGAGGGAGAACTCGCCCTCAGCCGCGATGATCTCGGTGCGCCGGTCGTCGGACTTGCCGTAGATCGAGCGGAGCTCCAGTAGCTCCTCGCGGATGAGCGCGTCGATCCGGGCAGGGTCTCCGAGAATCGCGCGCAGCTCGGCGATCCGCTCCTGCAGGTCGGCGTACTCCTGCTCGACGCGCTTGCGCTCGAGCCCGGTGAGGGCGCGCAGGCGGAGGTCGAGGATGGCGGTCGCCTGGATCTCGGAGAGCGAGAACTGGGACATCAGCTCCTCGCGCGCGTGATCGGTGTCGTCCGCGCCGCGGATGACCCTGATCACCTCGTCCAGGTTGTCCAGCGCGATCAGGTAGCCGGCGAGGACGTGAGCGCGATCCTCGGCCTTGCGCAGGTCGTACTTCGACCGCCTCGTGACGATCTCGCGCTGGTAGTCGAGGTAGTGCGTGACGAGCTCGAGCAGCGAGAGAGTCTTCGGTACGTTGTCGACTAGGGCAACGGCGTTGTAGCCGAACGTGGCCTGCAGCGACGTGTGCTTGTACAGCTTGTTCAGCACGACCTGCGGGATCGCGTCCCGTTTGAGCTCGATCTGGATCCGCATGCCGGTGCGGTCGGAGTGGTCGGCCAGATCGGAGACCTCGGTGATCACCTTCTCCTGGACGAGATCGGCGATCTTCTTGATCACCCCCGCGTCGCCGCCCTTCTTCACGCCGTAGGGGAGCTCGGAGACGATGATCGCCGTCCTGCCGCCGCGGAGCTCCTCGATGTGAGCGCGCGCGCGCATGACGATCCGGCCGCGGCCCGTGCGGTAGGCATCACGGATGCCCTGGCGGCCGAGGATGATCGAGCCGGTCGGGAAGTCGGGGCCCTTGACGTGCTTCATCAGGTCGTCGACGTTCGCGTCGGGCTTGTCGATCAGCTGGACGATCGCGTCCACGATCTCGCCGAGCCGGTGCGGCGGCATGTTCGTCGCCATCCCGACCGCGATCCCTGCAGAGCCGTTGACGAGGAGGTTCGGGAACCGGGACGGCAGCACCGTCGGCTCCTTCCGCGACTCGTCGTAGTTCGGGCCGAAGTCGACGGTGTCTGCGTCGATGTCGCGCAGCATCTCGGTCGCCATGCGGGAGAGCCGCGCCTCCGTGTAGCGCATCGCGGCCGGCGGGTCGTCGTCGATCGAGCCGAAGTTGCCCTGACCGTCGACCAGTGGGTAGCGCAGCGAGAACGGCTGCGCCATCCGCGTCAGCGTGTCGTAGATGGAAGCGTCGCCGTGGGGGTGGTACTTCCCCATCACATCGCCGACGGTCGCGGCCGACTTCTTGTACGGCCTGTTCGGCTGCAGGCCAGCCTCGTGCATGCCGTAGAGAACGCGGCGGTGAACAGGCTTGAGCCCGTCGCGCACGTCGGGCAGCGCTCGCCCGACGATCACGCTCATCGCGTAGTCGAGGTAGCTCGTGCGCATCTCCTGCTCGAGCTCCCGCGACTCGATGCGGCCACCGCCCAACGGCTCGTTGACGATCTCAGCCACCGCTAGACGTCCAGGAACCGCACGTCATGCGCGTTCTCTTCGATGAAGGCCCGGCGCGGCTCGACGGCGTCTCCCATCAGCGTCGAGAAGAGCCGGTCGGCGGCGGAGGCGTCCTCGACATCGACCCGAAGCAACAGGCGCTTGGCGGGATCCATCGTCGTCTCCCACAGCTGCTCCTCGTTCATCTCGCCGAGGCCCTTGAAGCGGGAGAGCGTGAGACCCTCCTTGGCGAGGTCGAGCGCCTCGGCGCGCAGCTCCGCGAACGTCTCCGCCTCGCGCGTCTTCTTGCCGGCCGCGAGCTTGAACGGGGGCGGGCCCACGACCTCGATCAGCTTCGCGTACGCGCGGCGCAGGTTGGCGTAGATCGGCGAGCTGAGCAGGCCGACGGGAACCGTGACGTGGGTGGCGGCGCTGGTCTCGGTCTCGACGACCTTCAGCTCGATGAGCCCATCGGTCTGGCCGAGCACGCTGAGCGCATAGCCGTTGTCGATCGAGTCCACGACCGCCTTGTCGAGGTCGGCGAGCGAGGCCACGTCCGTCTCGACGAGCCGGTGGTTGATCATGAAATCGGCCGCGGGGGCGCCGAAGTCGGCACGGAGACGCCCGAGCCAGCCTTCGAACTCCGGGAGGGCGCGCATGAAGCGGCCCCAGCGCGCCTCGGTCAGCTTCAGCTCCTCGCCGTCACGCGAAGAGACGACCAGCTCGCCGACGCGCTCGCGGACCAGCAGCTCCTCGAGCTGCGCGTCCTTCTCGAAGTAGTACTCCTGGTTGCCGAGCTTGACCTTGTACAGCGGCGGCACGGCGATGTAGATGTGGCCGCGCTCGATCAACTCCGGCATCTGGCGGTAGAGGAACGTCAGGATCAACGTGCGGATGTGCGACCCGTCGACGTCGGCGTCCGTCATCACGATCACGCGGTGGTAGCGGAGCTTGGCGATGTCGAACTCGTCCCCGATCGACGTGCCGATGGCGGTGATCATCGACTGGATCTCGTTGTTCGAGAGCACCTTGTTGATGCGGTTCTTCTCGGAGTTGATGATCTTGCCGCGCAGCGGCAGGATCGCCTGGTAGGTGCGGTCGCGGCCCATTTTCGCGGAGCCGCCGGCCGAATCGCCCTCGACGATGAAGAGCTCGGCGGACTCGGGATCCTTGATCGAGCAGTCGGCGAGCTTGCCGGGAAGCGACATGCTCTCGAGCGCGCTCTTACGCCGCGTCAGCTCACGTGCCTTGCGCGCCGCCTGGCGCGCCCGTGAGGCCGACACGGCCTTCATGATGATCTGGCGGGCGTCCTGCGGGTTCTCCTCCAGGAACTCGGCGAGCTTCTGGTTGACCGCAGTCTTGACGAGGCTCTCGATCGGCGGGTTGCCGAGCTTCGTCTTCGTCTGGCCCTCGAACTGGGGGTTCCGGAGCTTCACGGAGATGACGGCGGCCAGGCCCTCGCGCACGTCCTCGCCCTCGAGGTTGTCCTCCTTCTCCTTCAGCAGCCCCTTGTCGCGCGCATAGCGGTTGAGCGTGCCCGTCAGCGCCGCGCGGAAGCCGGACAGGTGCGTCCCGCCCTCGTGGGTGTTGATGTTGTTGGCGAACGAGTAGACCGAGTCGACGTACGACGAGTTCCACTGCATCGCGATCTCGACGGCGCCGTCGTCGTTCTCGCTGTCGAAGTAGACGATGTGCTTGTGCACCGAGTCCTTCGCGTCGTTGACGTACGCGACGAAGTCCTTGATCCCGCCCTCGGCGTAGAACTCGTGCCGGTCCTCGCCTTCGCGCTCGTCGACGAGCAGGATCCGCAGCCCGCGAGTGAGGAAGGCCGTCTCGCGCATCCTCGTGACGAGCGTCTGGATCGAAAAGTCGATCTCCTCGAAGATCTCGCTGTCGGGCAGAAAGTGGATCTTCGTGCCCGTGTCGCCCTCGTCCACCTTGCCGACCACCTCAACGTCGGCCAGGGGCACGCCGCGCTCGAACTCCTGCCGGTACACCTTGCCGTCGCGACGGACTTCGGCGACCAGGCGCTCCGACAGCGCGTTGACGACCGAGATGCCGACCCCGTGCAGGCCGCCGGACACCTTGTAGCCGTCGCCGCCGAACTTTCCGCCGGCGTGCAGCTTGGTGAGGACTACCGTCATCGCCGAGAGCCCTTGGTCTTCGATCAGGTCGACCGGGATGCCTCGGCCGCGGTCGATCACAGTGATCGAATTGTCGGGGTGGAGGGTGATCTCGACCGAGTCGTTGTGTCCCGCGAGCGCCTCGTCGACGGCGTTGTCGACCACCTCGTAGACGAGGTGGTGCAGCCCCCGCGCGCCCGTCGAGCCGATGTACATGCCGGGCCGCAGCCGGACGGGCTCAAGGCCCTCCAAAACGGTGATGTCTTTGGCGGTGTAGGCTGTTTCAGTCATGAAAAAAGCCCTGCAAATGAGCATCTTGCGGGCAAGGAGAAGTGTATCAGAAAGCGCGGTCGGAGCGGGGTCTCGGCGACCCCCGCGCGAGGCTCGCGGCAGCCGCTCTCGCGACGTACTCGCGTAGCTCGTCGTCATCGATCGGCGCCGCGATTTTCGCCGCCTCGGCGCGGTGCTGGGGGCCGACCTCCGGACGCGTCTCCGCGTCCCCAAGAACACCTGCCGAATCTGCCTCGGGGATGGGTCCCGGGACGAAGCGAAGCGCGTGGGGGGTCGACTCGCCCAGTGCGGGACGGAGTTGCTCCAGGATCGTGGGCGCCAGCCAGCCGAGCTCGAAGGCCCAGGTCGCCGAGGCCGCGTTCACGTGCAGCGTGCCGTCGCGGGCGAGCCGGACCGGCCAGGCGTTGCGCGCGACCGTCTCGCCCACGGCGCCGGGCCAGGCGCGAACGATGCCGACCATGTCTCCGTCGGGGGGCCCGAAGCGGCCGAGCTCTCGTCGCACTTGCGTCTCGATGCGGTCCATCAGCGGGCGCTCGCCGATCCGGGAGTGACCTCGACGAGCTGGGCCGGCTCGAGGGGGAGCGCTTCGGCACCCGTCGCGGTGACGATCGCCTGTCCAATTCGGCCGATCCGCTCGGCGAGTGCCCGCCGCCGCGTCGCGTCGAGCTCGGAGAGCACGTCGTCGAGTAGGACGAGCGGGGGCGTGCCACGCTGCTCGACGAGCACCTCTGCCTCCGCGAGCAGCAGCGAAAGCACGGCGAGGCGCTGCTCCCCCTGCGAGCCGAAGGTCCGCAGCTCCCGAGCGCCGGAACGGATCGTGATGTCGTCGAGGTGCGGACCCACTCCCGTGACCCCGCGCTCGAGGTCGCGTTCGAGCCGCGCCTGCAGCGCCGCGACGGTTGGCGGCTCGCCGGTGTAGTCGAGTGCCGCCTCAGGCAGCCCGAGCTCGCCGGCCCGCTCGGCGAACCCCGCCGCCAGCAGGTCGATTGCCTGCCGGCGCGACTCGACCAGCGCGGCCCCGAGCGCGGCGGCCTGCTCCGACCACGGCTCGATCGCATCGCGAGTCGAGGCTCCGATCGCAACCCGCCTGAGCGCGGCGTTCCGCTGGCCGACGGCGGCCGCGTATTCGAGCGGCAGCTGCGCCCGGGCCGGCAAGAGCCGTCCGAGCGTGCGGTCGAAATAGGCGCGCCGGGCGGCGGGCCCTCCTTTGACGACGGCGAGCCGATCCGGCGTGAAGACGAGCGCCGACACCTCCGCCCGGAGCTGCTCGGCCGAGCGCAGCGCGGCACCGTTCAACTTGGCCCGCTTCCCCGCCTGCTGCAGGGTGACCTCCAGTGAAACTGGCCTGCCCCCGCGATCGCCCTGCAGGGCTACGCGAGCCGCGGTCGCGCCGAGTCGGATCAGCTGCTGGTCGGCGCGGGTGCGTGGCGAAAACCCTTGGGTGCCGACATGGAGCGACTCGAGCAGGTTCGTCTTGCCCGCTCCATTCGCTCCGGTCACGAGTACCAGGCCCGGCTCCAGGGCGAGCTCCAGCCGTTCGTACGAGCGGAAGTCGCGGAGGGTGACCGTGCGAACGATCAGGCTCTGGTCGTTATCCCGCCAACCTGATCGGCATGATCAGGTAGGTGAAGTCCCCGGCGGCGTCCTGAAGGATCGCCGGCCGGAGCGGGTTGATCAGCTTCAGCTTCACGTCGTCTCCCACGATCGACTCGATCCCATCGCGCAGGAACTCCGCATTGAAGCCGATCAGGAACTCCTCGCCCGAGTAGGCGGCGGGCATCGTCTCCTGCGTCTCGCCGACATCCTGCGTCTGCGCCGAGACGGTCAGCTCACCCTCGGCGAGGCGCAGCCGGAGCGGCGAGTTGCGGAGGGCCAGCACCGAAGCTCGGCGCACGACGTCGCCCAGTTCGGACTTCGGCAGCGTCAGCTCGACCTCGAAAGTTTCGGGGAGCAGCTGCCTGTAGTTGGGGAACTGACCGTCGATGCGGCGGGTCGTCAGCCAGGCGTCGCCGGTCCCGAAGACCACGTGATTCTCGTGGACGCCGAGATCGATCGTGTCGCCGCCGCCGCTCGATCCCCCGGAGCTCAGCCGCGAGAGCTCGGTGAGGGCTCTGGCAGGAATGATGGCCTCGAGGTCGGGTGCGGCCTCGCCGAGCGTCGTCTCCTTGACGGAGAGGCGGTACGAGTCCGTCGCGACCATGATCAGCTTCCCGGCCTCGAACCGGACAAGGATCCCCGTCAGCACGGGCCGCGACTCGTCCCGCGAAGCCGACTTGGCCACCCGGTCGACCGTGGCCAGCAGCGCCTCGCGACCGATCGCGTGCAGCTGGGCGTCGATCGCCGGCAGCCGGGGGAAGTCCTCCGCGTTGAACACATGGAGACGCGAGCTGTAGGAGCCCGACGTGATCTGGATCGTCCCCTCCTCGGGTGAGTACTCGAGCGTGACCTCGCTCTCGGGAAGCAGGCGCGCCAGCTCGGCGAACGGCTTGCCCGGAATCACGACCGCGCCGTCGCCCTCCACTCTTGCCGCCAACGTGGTCCGCAGCGAGAGCTCCATGTCGGTGGCGGCGAGCGTGATCGTGCCGGCCTCGGACGAGAGCAGGATCCCGGAGAGCACCTGCACGGTGCCCCGGGTGGACACGGCTCGCGACACGATGGCGAGCTTCGCGACCAACTCGTCGCGCGCGAGCTCGAGCTTCAGGTGGTTGCCTACGGCCATGTCTGCGATCCCTTCTCCACCCGCTGCCCCCGCCGTGTCCAGGTCGACGTCCGCTGTCTCTATTTCCATTGTTCTTCTAAATCCTCTCGTAGCAGTACATAGGGAGTGTGGACAACGGGGAAGACGGCATCATCTCCCGGCGAGAGGCGGTTTGCGTTGGGGGTCCAGCCGGTGCAGAACGGAGCGGACCTAACAGGCTCTGGGCGATTTATCGAAGTTCCCACAGATTCAGCCGGCCTGCTTGATCCGTGCAGTCAGCTCCTGCACAAGGTTGTACACAGTGCGGTCCTCGCGAATCATTCCCTCGATCTTCGCGTTCGCGTGCATGACGGTCGTGTGATCGCGCCCGCCGAACTCCTTGCCGATCCTCGGCAGCGACGAATCGGTGAGGGCGCGCGACAGGTACATGGCCACCTGCCTCGGATACGCGATCGCCTGTGATCGCTTGGCGCTGCAGAGCTCGTTCACCGACATCCCGAAGCGCTCCGACACGGTCTCTTGGATCCGGCGGATCGAGATCTCGACGGCCTGGCCCTGCGGGAAGACATCCTTCAGGACGTCCTCCGCGAGCTCGACCGTCATCGGCCGGCCCGTGAGCGACGAGAAGGCGACGACGCGGGTCAGTGCACCCTCGAGCTCGCGGATGTTCGTGGTCACGCGCTCGGCGACGTAGGTGAGGACGTCGGGATCGGGTACGTGGATCCGGTCGGTCTTCTCCTTCTTGCGCAGGATCGCGATTCGCGTCTCCAGGTCCGGCGGCTGGATGTCGGTGATCAACCCCCACTCGAACCGCGACCGCAGCCGCTCCTCGAGCGTCGCGATCTCCTTGGGCGGCCGGTCGGAGGAGATCACGATCTGCCGGCCCGCTTCGTAGAGGGAGTTGAAGGTGTGGAAGAACTCCTCCTGGATCCGCTCCTTGCCCTCGAAGAACTGGACGTCGTCGACGAGGAGGACGTCGTAGGTGCGGTAGCGCTGCTTGAAGCCCTCGATCCGCTTGTCACGGAGCGAGTTGATGAAGTCGTTCATGAAGGTCTCGCTGGTCACGTAACGCGACGTCAACCCGTTGCCGTGCGCGCCCACGTACTGGCCGACCGCCTGCAGCAGGTGCGTCTTGCCGAGCCCGGTGCCCCCGTAGATGAAGAGCGGGTTGTAGGCCTGCGCCGGGGCCTCGGCGACCGCGAGCGCCGCCGCGTGGGCGAAACGGTTCGACGAGCCGATCACAAAGAGGTCGAAGGTGTACTTCAGGCTCATCGAGCCGCTCGCTGCCGGCTCCGGAGGCCGGTGAGTCGGCGGCTCCACCGCGATCCCGTCCACGACCTCCGCGGCCGTCGCATCGTCCCGAACGGTGAGGTTGATCCGGCGCTCGTGGCCCGTCGCGTCCTTGACCGCTGCGCGGATCAGCCCGAGAAAGTGACCCTCGATCCACTCGCGCGTGAAGTCATTCGGGACGGAGAGACTGAAGGCATCATCGGAAAGGGCGATCCCCTCCGCGCTACCGAACCAGCTCCCGAATGTGGCCTCGTTGAGCGCTCCCTTCAGCCGACCCGCCACCTCTTCCCAGAGGACCTCCGCAGTCAGCTCGATTTGATGCTCCACGCCGCAGCGGTCCCTTCGGTTGGTCGGCTCGAGCGGCGAGCATAGCAGCGTCCGGAGGTGCTCTCAACGGTCCGCACCTAGAGCAAAAA
>DATLDK010000062.1:0-7548 GCA_035525905.1 Gaiellaceae bacterium
AGGTAGCTCGTGTGATTCGACGTCGGCACCTGCTCGCGGTCGGGGCCGAGCAGCTGGTCGAACCAGCGCTCGCGCATCGCCGCGTAGGCCGCTGCCGAGGCCTGCGCCGCGGCCGCGAGCGACCGCTCCAGGTCGTGGAGCGAGATTCCCTTCTCCTCGGCGTTGCGCGTGATGGCGTCGGGCTCGCCGGACAGCTCCGCTTCCAACGCCTCCGCCGCGGCAATGAGCTCCCTGCGGTCGTCGTTGAAGCGCGCGCTCGCCTCGTTCGCGAGCGAGCCGAGCTCGTCGCGGTCTCCGTACGCCGGCAGCACCGCGAGCTTCGCCTGCGCCGTTCTGAGCGGCAGCTCCTCCCCACGCCATTCGACCCGTGCCGCGAGGATCCGGTTCTCGAGCTCGTCCTCGCGCCCCGCGAGCTCTGCTGCCAGGATCCCCGCCTCGCACGTCTTGCGGAGCCGGTAGAGACGCTCGCGCTCATCGCCCGCGGCGTCTTCCTCCGCGTCGCGCAGCACGTCGAGCTGAGTGCTCGAGAAGAGGTCTCGGTAGCGCTCGACGATCGCAGCCTGCTCAGAGGTCTCCTTCTCGCCGACGCGCACGGCGCGGCCTTCCTCGGAACGCTCGAAGAGATACCGGGCGAGACGGTCCTCGTAGACGGCCGGGGTGCGGGCGGTGCCGACGCTCATCGCATCGACCCTAGCGAAGGATGAAACCTGCTACGGCAGCGGCGAGGCGGCCGAGCTCGAAAGGCTTCCCGAGCACTCCATCGACCCGCGAACGCAGCGCCGGGCCGACGTCGCTCGTGCCGGAGAGGAGCACGACGCGGACAGGAAGATCGAGCGCTTCGACCTCGTCGAGCAGCTCGAGCCCATCCTCGGGGCCGACGTGGAGATCGAGCAGGATCACATCCGGGGACTCGCGCTCGATCACCGCACGGGCTTCGGCCAGCGTCCCCGCCTCGTGCACGACATGACCGTCGAGCTCGAGGTTGACGCGGCAGAGCAGCCGCAGAGAGCGCTCGTCATCCACCACGAGCACCGTCTTGACGTGCGTGCGCCCCCCTTCGCCGCTCATCGCGGGGTCACTGTAGCGGTTCTCCGTAACGGATCCGGATTCCAAGTCGTTTACTCATTACAAATGAGGAGCCGAGGGCACGCAGGAGAGGGCGACGAGAAGCTGGACGGCGTACCCACGCCGAGCGCGAGCTATCGCCGCCGGGCCTGGGTCGAGTTTCAGCGAGCACTGGATCCACTCGCACCGGTCAAGCCGCTGGCGCGCCGGAGCCGCTCGAGCGACTCGTCCCGGCCGAGCAACTGCAAGCTCTCGTAAAGGCCCGGCGAGATCTTCGAGCCGGTGACGGCGACCCTGATCGGCTGGAACGCCTGCCGCGGCTTCAGGCCGAGACGATCGCAGAGCTCCCTGAGCGCAGCCTCGATGCCGTCGGCGGTGAACGACTCCACCCCGGCGATCGCCTCGGCGGCGGCGGCGAGGATCGTGCCGTCAAGGAGGCTCGGGTCGGGCTCGACGTCGTGGAAGAGGAAGCCTGCGAAGTCGGGGAACTCGCCCAGCCGCGCGATCTTCTCCTGCACGAGCGGAGCAGCCGCGCGCACGCGCTGCGCGTCCCAGTCGGAGCCCAGCTCGCGCAGATAGGCGAGCAGGCTCTCGGCGTACTCGTCGAGCGCCAGCTCACGGAGGTAGACGCCGTTCATCCAGTCGAGCTTCGCGTAGTCGAAAGTCGCAGGGCTGGCGCCGACGTGCTCCAAGGTGAACCGCTCCACGAGCTCGCCCCCGGACATGATCGTCGTCTCTCCGTCGGGAGCCCACCCCAAGAGCGCCAGGAAGTTCATCAGCGCGGGCGCGACGTAGCCGGCGGCGCGAAACTCGTCCACCGAGACGGCGCCGTGGCGCTTCGAGAGCTTCCTGCCGTCGGGGCCGAAGACGTTCGGAACGTGCGCGTAGACGGGAAGCTCGGCCCCCAGCGCCTGCAAGATCAGGATCTGCTTCGGCGTGTTCGAGACGTGATCGTCGCCGCGGATCACGTGCGTGATCCCGTCCAGCCAGTCCTCGACCGGTGACGCGAAGTTGTAGGTCGGACGGCCGTCGCCGCGGACGAGCACGACATCCTCCAGCTGCTCGCTCGGGAACTCGATCCGTCCCTTGACTGCGTCGTCCCACCCGGTCACGCCGTCGTTCGGCATGCGGAAGCGAATAGCACCCTCGTCCTCGTAGGCCGCGCCTTCCTCGACGAGGCGCTCCGCCTCCTGCTGGCAGCGCTCGATGCGGTCGAGCTGGAAGGTCGTCGCACCGTCCCAGTCGATTCCGAGCCAGCGAAGCGAGCGCTCGATCTGCTCCACGGACTCCGCGACCTCGCGGCTCGTGTCCGTGTTTTCGATCCGCAGCAGGCACTCGCCCCCGCGGCCGCGCGCGAACAGCCAGTTGAAGAGAAAGGTGCGAACCCCGCCGATGTGGAGGAAGCCGGTCGGGCTCGGAGCCATGCGAACTCGGACGCTCATCGGCTGGCTAGGTTATCGAGGTGCTCTTCGGCGCCCACTGCTCAGGCGGGATCAAGGGCGCTCTCGACCGCGCGATCGGCATCGGGGCGGACGCGGTCCAGCTGTTCGCGCAGAGCCCGCGGATGTGGCGGTTCCCGGAGCACGGGGCGGACGATCTCGCCAAGTTTCGGGAGCGCCGGGCGGAAGCGGGCATCGGCGTCGTGCTCGTGCACGCTCTCTACCTCTGCAACCTCGCGACGAAGGACCGGACGATTTACGGCAAGAGCCGGGCGACGATGCGCTCGACAGTCGATGCGGCCTGCGCGATCGACGCGGACGGGGTCGTCTTCCATGTCGGCTCTCACCTCGGCGCCGGTGTGAAGGCGGGCGTGAAGCGCTGCGTGCCCGCACTACGCGAGGTGCTCGACAGCTGCTCCGACCGCACGTGGCTCCTGCTCGAGAACTCCGCCGGCGCCGGCGGCACGATCGGGCGCTCGATCGACGAGCTCGCGACGATCGTCGACGCGCTCGACCGTCATCCGCGCCTAGGCGTGTGCCTCGACGCCTGCCACCTCTATGTCTCCGGCATCGACGTCGGCGAGCCTGAGACCGTGGCGGCGGTGCTCGACGAGCTGGACGACCGGATCGGGCTCGACCGGCTGCGCGCGCTGCACGTGAACGACGCCGCGGCTCCCCTCGGCTCGAACCGCGACCGGCACGCGAACGTGCTCGACGGAGAGCTCGGCGAGCGCATGGGTGCCTTCCTCGCGCACCCGGCCGTCCAGAACCTGCCCGCGGTGATGGAGACGCCGGGCCCGGACGACCACGGCCCGGACGCGGCCGAGATCCAGAAGCTGCGCGACCTCCACGCCCGCTGGACGTGACGAAGAGGTTAGTTCGACGTGAGCTGGGCGAAGACGCGGAAGCTCGGGCGCTCGCGCGGGATCTCGTGGAACTCGGGGTTGCGGCAGCCGAGCTCGTCTCCGCGCCCCTCGTAGCACGCAGCCACCTCGACCTTGCACATGGGCAGCGGCGCACCCGTCGCCCTGATGCCTCCGAAGCCTTCGGCGCGCGCCTCCGCCGCCCGCAGCAGGTCGAGGTCGATCTCGACCGCGTACACCCTCTGCATGCACCCCGCGTAGGTGTGGCCCCACGCCTCGTAGGCGTAGACGAACGGACACGAGCGCTCGATGCACGCTCCGGGATACACGACCTTGTCGCAGTGGACCTCGCAGCGGCGGCATTCGACCTCGTCCTGAGGGCGGAGCGGAAGCTCGGTCGGTGCCTGTACAGGCTGTTCCACGCCTGAATTGTGGGCGCATCCCGATGCGTCCGCAAGACTTGACATTTACACGGTCTTCAGGCAGTGCCCGCGGGTATCGTCAGCGGCCATGGTCCGTCGGCTCCTGTTCGCGCTCGTCGGCTTCGCGCCGGTCGTCGTCCTCCTCCACTACATCGTCAAGCCGTCGGAGACGCTCGAGTTCGTGCTCGCCGCGGCGGCGCTGATCCCGCTCGCCTGGCTCATCGGCGAGGCGACCGAACACGCCGCCGAGCACACGGGGCCCGGGATCGGGGGCTTCCTGAACGCGACCTTCGGGAACGCGCCGGAGCTGATCATCGCGCTGTTCGCGGTCAACGCGATGGACTTCGAGGTCGTCCGCGGGTCGCTGACCGGCTCTGTGGTCGGGAACCTGCTCCTGGTGCTCGGCTTCTCGCTTCTCTTCGGAGGAGCCGGCGAGATCGACAGGCAGTCGAGCTATCTGTCGATCGGCCTGGTCGCCCTGACGACGCTCCTCCTGCTCGTCAGCTCCGTCCCGGGCTGGCACGGCGATCCCGAGCGGGACTATCTCGTCAACCTGTCCATTCCCGTCTCGGTCGTGCTGCTGATCGTCTACCTCGGTCTCACGTGGTACTCGCTGCGCCGGCACGCCGCGCTGCACATGCCCGGCGACGGTGAGAGCAGCGGCTGGTCTCTCCGCTTCGCGCTCGTCGTGCTCGGGTTAGCCACCGTTATCACCGCTCTCGTCGCGGAGATCCTCGTCGGGTCGATCAACACCTTCGCCACGGACTCCGGCGTGAGCGAGTTCTTCCTTGCCGCCGTCGTCATCGCCATCGTCGGCAACGCGGCCGAGCACGGGGGTGCAGTCGTCGTCGCCTACCGGGGCAAGATCAAGCTGGCCACCGAGATCGCACTCTCCTCGAGTGCGCAGGTCGCCGTGTTCTTGATTCCGGCGGTCGCACTGCTCGCGCTGCTGATCGAACCGCTGGCGCTGGCACTGCGGGAGGTGGAGATCGCGGCGCTCGCGGTGTCCGTCGTGATCGCCTCGGTGCTCCTCGCCGACGGGCGCTCGAGCAGGCTGAAGGGCGCGATCATGATCCTCGCCTATGTGGGCGTCGCCATCGGGTTCTACGCGGCGGGAGACCGCTAGAACGTCGAGGGCTGGCGCCGAAGCGGGTACGTGGCGAAGTAGAGCTTCTCGATCTCGCCGTCGGAGTCGCGGACGACGCGGAGCAGCTCCCCGCGCTCGCGTCCTTCGACCACGCGAAAGCGATCCTCGCCCTCGGGCGCGAACTGGGAAACCTCCCTCCCGGGCGGCCCGTCGACGAGCTTCGCCTCCAGACGGCCTTTTCGCCAGGAAAAGACCATCTCCGAGCCCTCGACCCACCAACGGCCGAGCAGGGGCTCGATCTCCGCCGGTGCCGGCTCGCCCGGCTGCCATGAGTCCGATGTCTGCGGCAGCGCCTCGATCGCAGCCACGGCGAGATCGATCGCGAGCTTGTCGGGCGACGCATTCGCGCCGGTGTTGGTCAGCACCGCCGCACCGATCTTCGTCTTGCGGTTGACCACGAGGCCCGCCAGGTGTCCAGGCATGGCACCGCCGTGACCGACGAAGACGTGGTCGTCGCGGCGATAGAGCTCGAGGCCCGTACCCCACGCGAGCTTCCAACCCTCCTGATCGACCATCGTGCGGACGTGAGCCATCTCCTCGAGCGTCGACCCCTTGAGCACGCGGTCGTCGCCGGACACGAGGAAGGCGCCCCACCGCGCCAGATCGCCCGTCGTCGACCAGAGCTTGCCGAGCGCGCCGGCGCCGCCGAGGTCGGGATCGGGCTCCAGGCGGACCGCATCGGTGTAGGGCTCGACGAAGTAGCCTCGCGCCGACGGGGCGACCGAAGCGGGCGTCGTCCGGCGCAGTCCGAGGGGGTCGAGCAGCTGGGCCTGCAGCGCGTCCTCCCAGGTGCCGCCATGGGCGCGCGCCACGACCTCACCGAGGAGCGCGAACGCCAGATTGGAGTAGTGCCACCACGAGCCGGGCTCGAGCACCTGCTCCGCGTCGGCCGTACCGCTCAGGAGGTCCTCGCGGTTCGGCGCCTGCATCGTCTCCCAGATTTCCCCCGGCGGCTCGCGCTGGAGGCCGGACGAGTGGGCGAGCATGCGGCCGATCGTCGGGCCGTGGGCGCTCTCGGGCAGGAAGCGCGTCAGCGGGTCGTCGAGCGAGAGCTCTCCCGCATCGCGCAGCTGCATGATCCCAACGGCGGTGAACGTCTTCGTGATCGATCCAATCCGGTATTGCGTAGCGGCGGTCGCGTCCGTGCCTGCCTCGACGTCCGCGAGCCCGAGGGACTGCTGCCACAGGAGCTCGTCGCCGCGGAAGACGGATGCGCTGACGGAGGGCATTCGCTGCTCGGCCTGAGCCGCCGCGAGCATCCGGGCGAGATCGTCGTGCAGAGCGTCAGGCGCTGACACGGGCTCCGAGCGCCCTCGGGATCGCCTGCAAGGCATCCTCGATGTCCTCGTCGGTCAGGTCGAGGTGCGTGACGGCTCGAAGGACGGTCGGATGAATGGTGGCCGACAGGCCGACGCCCTCCTCGGCGAGTCGGGCGATCGCGTCGGCTTTCGTCAGTGGGGCGACGTCGAGCTGGACGAAGTTCGTCTCCGTGCGGTCGGCGTCGACGGCGAGCCCTGCGGCGGCGAGGCCGAGGGCGAGGCGCTTCGCGCGCCGGTGGTCGTCTGCGAGCCGGTCGACATGGTGGTCGAGGGCGTAGACGCCTGCGGCAGCGACGATCCCGGCCTGGCGCATCGCGCCGCCGAACAGGTGCTTGAAGCGGCGGGCGCTCCCCATCACCTCCGAGCGCCCGGCGAGGATGGCACCGAGCGGGCAGCCGAGCCCTTTCGAGAGGCAAAGCGTCACCGTGTCGAAGCGCCCTGCGATCTCCGCCGGCTCGATCCCGGTCGCGACCGCTGCGTTCAGCAGCCGCGCGCCGTCGAGGTGGAAGCGGAGGTCGAGCTCGAGCGCGACGGCATGCAGCTCGCCGATCTCCTCCAGCGGCCAGATCCGGCCGCCACTCGCGTTGTGCGTGTTCTCGACCCAGAGCAGGCGCGTGCGCGGCGAGAGCGTCGTCGGAACCCGGTACGCGGCGCGCACCTGCTCGGCGGTGAAGCGGCCGGCCACCCCCGGCAAACCACGGGTGACCACTCCGGAGTGAACAGCGGGGCCGCCGAGCTCGGAGAGAAAGACGTGGCAGTTCTCCTCGCCCAGGAGCTCGTTGCCGGGCTCGGTGTGCAGGCGGATTGCGATCTGGTTCGCCATCGTCGCCGTCGGGAGGTAGACCGCCTCCTCCTGCCCAAGGAGCCGTGCGGCACACTCCTCCAGCTCGTTGACCGTCGGGTCCTCGCGCTTCTGCTCGTCGCCCACGACTGCCGCGGCGATGGCGGCACGCATGCCTGGTGTCGGTCGGGTGGCCGTGTCGGAGCGAAGGTCGATCACAGGCGAGAAGCTACCTTGAACCCGTGGATCTGAACCTGCTGGAGCAGACCCTCGCCGATCGCGGGGAGCCTCCCTTCCGCGTGCGCCAGGTGTGGGAGTGGGCGGCGCGTGGGGTAGCGGGCTACGACGAGATGACGAACCTGCCGCGTGCGCTCCGCGACGAGCTCGCCGGCTCCGTCCCGTTCTCGACGCTCGCCGTCGAGCGGCAAGCGGAGGCCGCCGACGGGACGGTGAAGGCGCTCTTCCGCACGGCCGAGGGTCATCCGGTCGAAGCCGTGCTGATGCGCTACCGC
>DATLDK010000024.1:0-3595 GCA_035525905.1 Gaiellaceae bacterium
GCCCGGCGCGACAGCGCGTAGGCCTGCGCGAGATCACCGCGAGCGGCCATCACGTCGCTCCACTCACCGAGAAGGGTCTGAAGCTGACCACGCCGGCCGTATCCATCCGCGAGGTCGACGGCTTTCTCGAGCGTCGCGGCCGCGGCGTCCAGGTCGCCACCGGCCCTTTGCGCCCGGGCGAGCGAGAGCCCGGAACTGATCTCGGCCTTGCGGTTGCCGCTTGCTTCCGCCAGGCGGAGCGACTCGGTCGACAGGGCGATCGCGTCCTCAGGCGAGCCGGCGGCCAGGGCGATCTGCCCCTCCGTCTCGGTGACGTGCGCCAACAGGCGAGTGTCGTCGTGGCGATCGAAGTACGCCCGAGCCTCGGCCGCATGTTTGCGCGCGGCATCAAGGCTCCCGATCGCGAGGTACACGAGCGCGAGCTCGTTCTCGATGGAAGCCGCTTCGAAGTCGGCGTCTGCGGCCTTGAACCTCGAGAGGCTTTGCATCCCGGTCGCGATGGCCGCCTCGAAGTCGCCCAACTCACGGTAACTGAGCGCAAGGGAGTGGAGAAAGACGGCATGCTTCCGATCGTCGAGCTCGGCGAGACCCGCGCGCGCCTGCTCCAGATACGCCAGCGCTCGTTCGGGCTGCTCGTCGCGCGACGCGACCGACGCCAGGGCGATCCGCGCGCGAACCGGTAGGTCGGGTTCGACAGCCAGGCCGCCGGCGATCTCCTCGAGCAAGCCCTTCAGCAGCGCCGCTGCCTGGTCGCCTTGCTCCATCTCGTACAGGCCGGACGCTTCCCAGTACGCGGCCCAGGCAGCCTCCGACCGGCGACCCTGAGAACGGAACAGCGCCGCGGCCTCCGACGCCGCACGGACGGCGCCTTCACCCTTGCCGACGCGAGCGAGTCCCTCGGCGAGCCCGAGCAGCAGCTCCGCTCGAACATGGTCGGGTGGCTCGGTATCGAGCAGGTCCGTGAACGCATCGACGGCTTGCTGCCAATCTCCGGCCGCGAGGCGGATGTCGGCTTCCAGTCGGGTCCAGCGCGACTCGCCGTCCGAGAGCAACCGCTCGATGGGGATCTGCAGGCGGTCGGCGAAGAAGTTGAGCGCCGCCATCGACGGCTTGACGAGGCCGTGCTCGAGCGCGCTCACGTAGGCCTTCGTGTACCGGCCCTCGGCGAGTTGCGCCTGCGTCAGCGAAGCCTGCGTGCGGGCCCGTCGCAATCGAGCGCCGATCCTCTGCGCGAGTGGCCGGTCGGCCTCAGCGTGCGAGGTCCGCTTCTTCGTCCGGGTCACCATCTTGCCTGGGGGCCTCCAGCTGCGATTCCACCGACGCGAGGATAGTAGCGGCAGAAGCATTCAACTGGCGAGCAATGATTAGCAAGCTAGACAGCGACGGGGTCTGCCTTCCGCTCTCCACCGACGAGAGGAACGCGCGGCTCAGCGGACGGGCCGTGGAGGCCTGCGACAGTCCCAGCGCCAGCCTCCGCGACCTGATCTCACGCCCAAGCGCGTGCGCGAACTGCGACCCCCCGCCACCCGATAGTTGTTTAGCAATAGTTGACGTGCGCATGCGCGGAGCATAGCCTCTGGGTGGAGTCCGTGTCACTGGCCTTGAAAGGAGCAAGGCATGTCCAAGCACCGCGTTACGTTTCGGTCCCTCGTTTTCGCCGCGACACTGGCCCTGGTCAGCGTCCTCGGTACTGTCGCCACGGCACTCGCCGATAGCGCAGGTAGTCCCTTCCCGAAGTAGCTCTGGCGATCCTTTAGCGGCACGACGACGACCTTCATGGACCCGGCCAGGTTCGGACTCCGCACCTCTTCCAGTCGTCGTCGCCAGACCCCGTATCTGCCTCGGCGTGCCTCGCTACGCGCGCTCGAGATGCTCGGCGACCGCACGGAGATCGCCCAGCAGGCCCGCGAGACCGGCCTCGCGGGCGGCCGCGCCACGCGCCCGAAGGATCGCCGACGGGTGGATCGTCGCCACGACCAGCGGCGCCAGCTTCGACGCGAGCGGCACGCCGTGGTCGCGCGTCACGCTGACCTCGGGGCCCACGAGCGCCTTCGCAGCCGTGGCGCCCAGCAGGACCAGGGCCTCCGGGCGGACGAGTGCGAGCTCCGTCTCGACCCACGGCAGGCACGCGCCGACCTCGGCACGGTTCGGGCTTTCGTGAAGGCGCCGCTTCCCCGATGGCGCCGGGCGCCACTTGAAGTGCTTAACGACGTTCGTGACGAAGACGCTCTCGCGGTCGATCCCCGCTTCCTCGAGCGCGCGATCGAGGATCCCCCCGGCTGGCCCGACGAACGGCTCGCCGCGGACGTCCTCGTGGTCGCCGGGTTGCTCGCCGACCAGCATGAGCCGGGCCGGCACGGGGCCTGACCCGAACACGGTCTGAGTCGCTCGTTCCCAGAGATCGCACGCCTGGCAGCCGCGAGCCGCGCTGCGGACCTCGGCGATATCGACCTTGCGTCTGGCGACTGCCGCAAGTGCCGCCTCGGGCCGTACCTCGGGATCGGTCGCCGTCAGGCGTGGCAAGGGCGTGCCCGGCGTCGAGCTAGTCGGCCGCTCCGGGCGCCAGGGGCAGTGCGAACCCGAACTCGGCGCCGGCGCCGTCCTCGCGTTGCGTCGCCCACATCCGCCCGCCGAGGGCCCGGACGATGCGGTCGCAGACCGGCAGGCCAAGACCCAGACCGCTGGCCGTGCGCTGCGCCTCGGCACTCCGGTAGAACGGCGAGAACAGGCGCTCGGCGTCAGCGTCCGCGAGGCCGAGGCCGCGATCGAGGACCCGGACCTGCGCCTCGTCATCGGCCGCAACCAGGGTGACCTCGATCGGCCCGTCCGGCCCGCCGTACTTGTGCGCGTTCACGAGCAGGTTCTGGAGCAGCATGACGAGGTGGGTGTGGTCGGCTTCCACGATGACGCGATGTCCCTGGGACTCGTTGAACCGGATCTCCCGGTCGGGATGGCGACGCACGAACACACCGACTTCGTCACGGATCACGTGGGACAGCACCTGCGGCTCGAGCTCGGACGTGGAGTCGGACGCCATCCGGCTCAAGAGGAGGAGGTTCTCGATGATCGCCAGCAGGCGCTCCGAGTCCTCGGCGATGTCCGCGACCATCGCTGCGCGCTTGTCCTCCGGAAGGCGATCGATCCGGTCCCGCAGGAGCTGCGCGTTGCCGTAGATCGTCGTCACGGGTGTCCGAAGCTCGTGCGAGATCAGCCCGAGGAACTCGTCCTTGACACCGTTGGAGAGCCGGAGCGCCTCAGCTGCCGAACGGAGCTCTTCCTCCATCCGGCGTCGCTCGGTAACGTCGACGAGGACATTGACCGCGCCGATGAGCCGGCCCTTCTTGTCATAGAGCGGCGTCGGATACGGCTGGAAATCGACGCGACTCCCGTCCGGCCGTTCCGCGACGGCCGTGAAGCCGCGCACGGCGCGACCCTCCAGCAGCGCGATCGCCATCGGACATTCCGCGTGCTTCATGGGCGTCCCGTCGGTCGAGAACAACCGGAACGAGCCGCACCACTCCTCACCGAGCGCCGGACGGCGGCCCCACAGCTCGGCGGCCGCCTCGTTGAAGAACGTGATGCCGCCGGCAGCATC
>DATLDK010000069.1:0-2018 GCA_035525905.1 Gaiellaceae bacterium
CTCCGCGACGAGCTCGCCGGCTCCGTCCCGTTCTCGACGCTCGCCGTCGAGCGGCAAGCGGAGGCCGCCGACGGGACGGTGAAGGCGCTCTTCCGCACGGCCGAGGGTCATCCGGTCGAAGCCGTGCTGATGCGCTACCGCGACGGCCGGCGTTCGATCTGCGTCTCCTCGCAGTCGGGCTGTCCCCTCACCTGCAGCTTCTGCGCGACCGGTGCGATGGCGTTCGGCCGCAACCTGCGGGCGTCCGAGATCCTCGACCAGGTACTGCACTTCAGGCGGCTCGAGCCGGTGAACCACCTTGTGTTCATGGGGATGGGCGAGCCGTTTCTCAATTTCGACGAGGTGCGCACGGCGGCGCTGCGGTTGCCCGATGTGGGCATCACGCATCGCCGCACCACGATTTCGACCGTCGGCTGGATGCCCGGGCTGCGGCGTTTTGTCGACGAGGTCGAGCAGCCCATCCGCCTTGCGCTCTCGATTCACGCTGCCGACCCTCGCTTGCGGTCCCAGCTGATGCCGGTGAACGACCGCTTTCCGCTGCCGGAAGTCCTAGCCGAGTGCCATCGCTACTTCGCGCTGCGCGGGCGCAAGGTGTTCGTCGAGTACGTGATGCTCGGCGGCGTCAACGACACCCCGGAACGCGCCAGGGAGCTGGCCGCTCTGCTCGACCCGAAAGTCTTCAAGGTGAATCTGATCCCCTACAACCCGACCGGCTTCTACGACGGCTCGTCGCGTGCAGGGATCGCCGCGTTCAAGAACGTGCTCGACCGCGCTCGCATCCCGTCGACGATCCGGCTCACTAGGGGCCGGGACATCGCCGCCGCGTGCGGCCAGCTCGCGGCTCCTCCGCGCGCTCGGACGCCCGCCTAGTTCCGCTGCAGGATGCCCAGGGTGTTGCGGTGGGGGTCGATGATCCAGGCGGCTCGCGCGAAGCCGAGATCGGCAACCCCGTCGACCGTCGTGAGTCCGGGCAGGTCGTACTCCTCCACCTTGACGCCCTTGGCACGGATGGCCGCGAGCTCGGCGTCGAGGTCCTCGACGAACCAGCTCGCCTGGGTCTGCTCATCGGCGGTGCCGACCGTGCTCTTCGTCACGGCGAACGGGCTGCCGCCGGAGCGGAAGGTGATCGCGTCCTCGCTCTCGCTGACGATCTCCAGACCGAGCTGGTCGTGGTAGAAGGTTCGCGTCTCCGCCAGGTCGAGCGACAGCAGCACGACCTGCAGGGGGTAGTCACCGAGCATGGCGGCCCTCTCCTCTCGTAATGGTCGCGGGGAAGATAAACGGCCGGCGCTCAGCCGGTCGGCCAGTCGCTCGTCCCAGGATGCAGGTCGTAGCCGCCCCCCGGGCGGCACTGTGGCGAGTGATACTCGCCCGTCGGTGCCGCCGCGTCGTCGGCGGCCACACGAAGCGCGATCAGGCGCGCCGCCGAGGCGTCGACCCCGAGCCGGAGCGCAACCAGCTCCGTTGTCTGAACCGCATAGCACTGCGTCTCGGCCTCGTCGCGAATCCCGCGTAGATGCCACGACTCGTGCGCCAGGGTGACGATCCCATAGACGGCACGGGTCGTCCCCTCGTCGCAGCCGCCGCCGACCAGGCACGCGTACGACGTCTGATCGCGCCGCCAGACGCGCTCGAGTCCTCGGCAGGTCGTGGCCGAGAGGCTGGCCTTCTGGCCCGGCCGGCCATGCGCGTCGAAGTCGACCCAGCCGGCGTTCGGCGTGATCTCGACGAGCCGTGTCCAAAAGCCGGGGCAGCCGACGTCGACATCGCGTAGGGCGATCTCGCTGGCAACGAGCGCAAGCCTGTTCTCGTTCTCCGCGCGGCGCACGAATTGCCAGGCGGAGAAGACCACCACCGGGATGATCAAGATCAAGAAGAACCGCACGAATGGGGTATCGGCTATGTCCGCCCCGAGGCGTAGCGTGAATGGATGCGCCGAAAACGCCGGCACCCCGCGACCGTGACGCGCTCAGGCGAGCCGAGGCTGCGCCCGTTGTCCGAGATCGTGCGCTTGCCGC
>DATLDK010000031.1:0-6084 GCA_035525905.1 Gaiellaceae bacterium
GTGAACTGGCGCAGCGTCGCGCGCGCCTGCATCAGCTCGATCGTCGCCTTCGGCGTCGGGAAGGCCTTCGTACCCCCCGGGGACGTACATGCGAGGACGAGCCTGCCGACGCGATCGGGATGCCCGAGCGCGAGCTCCTGCGCGACCATGCCTCCGAGGCTCGTCCCCACCACGTGCGCGCGCTCCACGCCCGCCTCATCCAGCACCTGCACCGCGTCGCCTGCCATCTCAGCCGCCGTGTACGGACCGGGCGGAGCATCGCTCGCGCCGACGCCGCGGTTGTCGAAGAGCAGGACGTCGAAGGAGCGCGCGAGCGCCTCGACGACCGGCTCCCAGCCCCAGCGTGCGTAGCCGAGCCCGTGGATTAGCAGCAGCGGCGGCCCTTCCCCGTGCCGCTCCCAGGCGATCTTCATCGCGCTCCTTCGAGGCCGGCCGGACGGCGCAGGAGGCGCACGCGGCGTCCCAGACCGGCCAGACCGCCGGGCACGAAGAAGACGAGCAGGATGAAGAGTGTGCCGAGGATGAACAGGGGCTCCGAGAGAGGCTTGCGGATGATCGTGGGGAGATCCTGCACCTGTGACGAGCCGGCGAGCGAGCCGAGCCGCTGGTCGAGCAGCGTGTAGAGGAAGCCCCCGACGAGCGCCCCGTACCTCGTGCCGGCGCCGCCGATCACGACCATTACGAGCAGCGTGAGCGTGAAGTTCGCCGTCGTCACCTGCGGGCTCGCGCCGGTGCCGAGGACGAGCAGCCAAACGATCCCCCCCAACGTGCAGAGGAACGACGCGAGCACGAAAGCGATCAACTTGAAGCCGAACGGCCGCAGCCCGATCACCTCCACCCTCCGCTCGTTCTCGCGGATCGCCTGCCAGACGTGGCCGGGTGACGACGAGACCGCAGAGCGGACGACGAGGAAGACGAGGATCGCGTAGCCGAGCGCCAGCCAGTAGAGGTTCTTCGCGTTCAGGACTCCGACGAAGAAGTCGGGCAGCGGGTCCGAGTTGAGGCCGAGCCCCTCCTCCCCGCCCGTGAGCTGATCCGGATTCTTCTGGACGAGCACCTGCCCGGCCTGCGCGAACGCCAGCGTCACCATCGCGAAGGCGATCCCGCCGACACGAAGGCTGATGGCGCCGAGGAGGAGCGGCACGAGGATCCCGGCGATGGCGGTCACCGCGACGGCCTGCCACAGCGACCACTCCCACTTCGTCAGTGCGATCGTCGTCAGGTAGACGCCGAGGGCGAAGTAGAGCGCGTGGCCGAATGAGAGCAGCCCCGTGAACCCGAACAGGAGGTCGTACGTCAGCGCGACCCCGGCGAAGAGGAGACAGAGGGCCAGCAGGCCGAGCGTGCCGGGGCTGTCCAGAGGTCCGTTGAAGATCACGGGGATGTCGAGGGGCAGTTGCGGCACGAGGGCGAGAAGCGCCATGAGCGCAAGGGGCACAGCGAGCCGAGCGACCCTGGTCAATGCGCCACCTTGGGGGACAGTCCCTCGGGCTTGAGCAGGAGGACGACCGCCAGCAGCAGCACGACCGCCAGGTCGCCGAGACCGCTCGAGGCGTAGTAGTTGGCGTACTGCTGGATCAGCCCGACGACGACCGCCGCGACCGCCGTGCCCCCGATCGAGCCGAACCCACCGATGACCACGACGATGAACGCGAAGATCAAGAGGGAGGTGCCGCGGCTCGGGTCGATCGTCCCGAAGTAGACACCGGAGAGCACGCCCGCGAGGGCCGCCGCGAGCCCGCCGAGCGCGAATACGAGCGTGAACGCCTTGCGCACGTCGATTCCGAGCGCCGTCACCATCGCCCGGTTCTCGACGCCCGCTCGGATGATCAGCCCGTACCGCGTGTAGCGGAGGAAGGCCGTGAGCCCGACCAGGACGATCGCCGCGGTGGCGATCTCGAGGAAGCGATCGTTCGGGATGTGGGCGCCGAAGATGGTGGTCGTGTCGATCAACCAGGACGGCACGGGGAACTGGCGTGCATCGAACCCCCAGATCGCCTCGACGAGCGCGCCGAGCGCGAGCGCCAGGCCGACGGTGACCAGCACCTGCTCGATTGGCCGGCGGTAGAGCGGCCGGATCAACAGCAGCTCGACGAGGGCCGCCACGAGCCCACCCGCCGCGAGCGCGGCGAGCGTCGCGACGACAAGCTTTGTGCCCGGCCCGCCGCCCACGTGCGTGGAAGCCTCCCAGGCGGCGTAGGCGCCGACCGTGAGGAAGGATCCGTGGGCGAAGTTCAGGACTCCCATCAGGCCGTAGATCAGCGACAGGCCGGACGCGATCAGGAAATACATCGCCCCGAGGCCGACACCGGTGATCGTGAGGAGGATGAACGTGCTCAATGTGCCCCTCCGTGGACGCCAAGCAGCTCGCGGATGCGGTCGGGATCGCCGAGCAGCTCGTTGGCGCCACCCGCGTGGACGACGCGGCCGCTGTCGAGCACGACGACCTGCTGCGCTACGCGTGCGACAACGGCGAGGTTCTGCTCGACGAGCAAGACCGTGGCCAGCTGGGCAGCTCGCTCGAGCGCCGCGGCCACCTCCGTGACCAGCAGCGGCGCGAGTCCCTTGGTCGGCTCGTCCACCAGTAGAACGGGGTTGTCGTTCAGGAGCGCCCGGGCGATCGCGACCATCTGCTGCTGGCCCCCGGAGAGCGTGCCGGCCTTCTGGCCCGCGCGCGTCTTCAGCTCGGGGAAGAGCTCGTACACGAGCTCGTAGCGCGGGCTCCCGTTGCGTTCCGCGAGCCGCAAATTCTCCTCGACAGTGAGGCCCGCGAAAACCTCCCGGTCCTCAGGGACGTAACCCACCCCGCGCCGGACGATCGCATGCGTCGGCAGACGGTTCAGCTCCTCGCCCGCCAGCGACACGCTGCCGCGGCGGGGCACGAGGCCCATCATCGCCCTGAGCGTCGTCGTCTTCCCGACCCCGTTCCGGCCCAGGAGCGCGGTGACGCCGCCCTCGGGCACTTCGAACGAGACACCCTGGAGGACGTGCGACTCGCCCAGGTGGACGTGCAGGTCGTCGACGGCGATCAGAGCCATTACAAAGGCTCTCCGAGGTACGCGGTCTGCACCGTCTCGTTGGCCATCACCTTGTCCGGCTCGTCGAACGCAAGCAGCGCGCCGTGATGCATGACGGCCACCCGCTCGGCGAGGCCGAGGACGACTTCCATCCGGTGCTCGACCATCAAAACGGTCTTGCCTTCCTCCTGGTGCACCGCCCGAATGAGCGCGACAAGCTCGTCGACGTCCTCGACCGAGACGCCCGCCATCGGCTCGTCGAGCATGATCACGTCCGGCTTCCCGGCGAGCAGCATCGCGAGCTCGAGCTTGCGCTTGTCGCCGTGGGAGAGCAGGCCGGCCGGCCAGGAACCACGCGATGCGAGACCGACGCGCTCGAGTGCCTGCCCCGCCCGCTCCGCGCCGACCGACGCTGCCCGCCGCCAGATCCGCATCGTGCCGCCGAGCTCGGCATCGGCGGCCAGACGCACATTCTCGAACACACTCAGCAGCGCGAACACGCTCGACACCTGGAAGGTGCGCCCGAGACCTGCACGCGTGCGGCGGAAAGGCGGCTCGGCGGTGATATCACGACCCCTCAGCTCGACGGAGCCGGCGGTCGGTCGCGTCAGCCCTGAAAGCAGGTTGAAGAGCGTCGTCTTGCCGGCGCCGTTCGGCCCGATGATCCCGACCAGCTCGCCCGCGCGGACCTCGAGCGAGACATCGGCGACGATGCGTGCGCCGCCGATGTCGAGCCCGAGGTTCCGCGTGGCGAGAATCGGCGAGGGAGTACCCACCACGATCCCCGGAGATCAGGGATTACCGGTTAGCGCGGCTCCGGCGGGGCGACGAACTGTCCCTTGATGCGAGCGAGCACCTTCGGCTGCAGCTTGCCGTTCACCTTCACCAGCTTGACCTGGAACATGGGCTGGATCATGGCGTGGTCGGAGGCGCGGACGGTCTGCTGGCCCTTCGGGCCGACGAAGCTCCATCCCTCCAGCGCTGAGATCATCTTGTCGACGTCGTCGCCCTTTGCGCCCTCGAGCGCGTGAACGATCATCTGGCCGGCGACGAACCCGTCGGGCGTGAACAGGTCGGGCACCTGGCTGCGCTTCCGCATCGACGTGACGAGGAAGTCGTTCACCTTGTTCTTCGGCGCCGTGTAGACGTAGTGCGAGAGGAAGTCGATCTTCAGCGCGACGTCGCCGAACAGCGACCAGGTCGCACGCTCGGCGAGGCCGGTCGTGATCTTGTTCGAGACACCGAAGGCACCCTGCTGCTCGAGCGCACGCCACATCGCCGGCGCCGTCGTGCCGGCCCAGGCGACGAAGAGCAGATCGGGGTTCGCCTGCTTGACCTGCTGCGCGAACGGTGTGAAGTCCTGCGCCGAGAGGGGCACGAGGATCTTTCCGACCTTGTGGCCCTGGCCGCCGACGATCAGGTTGACGGCCGAGAAGTTGCCCGCGCCGAACACGGAATCCTGTGCGAAGACCGTCACGTTCTTGCCGACACCCTTGAGGAATGTCGCCGCGGTCTTCACGTCCTGATAGGTCTGCCTGCCAGAACGGAAGGTGTGCTTATTGATGTTCGTGATCGCGTCCGACGCGGCGGGACCCGAGATGAAGAGCACCTTGTTCTGCTCTGCGAGCGGGGCCATCTGAAGCGCGACTCCGGAGGAGACGCTGCCCGCGAGGATCTTGTAGCCCTTGCCGATCAGGTCCTTGCCGGCCGCGACCGCCTTCACCGGATCGGTGCCGTCGTCGACGATCGTCAGCTCGAGGGGATGACCGTTTACCTTCATCGTGCCCTTGGTCGCGTACGCGAGCCCGTAGCGAAGCCCCTGGATGTACTCGGCGCCGTAGGCTGCGAGCAGCCCGGTCCGCGAGTAGACGATTCCGACCTTGTACGACGACGCCGCCGCCGAGCTCTTGGCGACGTCGGTTCTCGCCTCGGCGCTTCCGGCGAATCCCGCGAGCAGCACCGTCGCCGCCGCGAGCGCCACGCCGCCCCGCAAACGCTTTGCCTGCATCTCCCTGACCTCCGTGAGAACAGCCCTGAGAACCTGAGACCCGATTCAGGTCTTACCTTATGGCTGAGCTCGGACCTGTGTCAAGAATGTTCAGCGCCGAGCTCGCTCAGCAGCGGCTGCGTGTCGAGCGGGTCGTACCCGAGCCTGGCCGCAATCTCCTCACTCGTCGGGCGTGTCCCCTCGCGGAAGAGCTCACGTAGGCGCTCTCCCGTCTCGGGGGTTCGCCACCAGCCCTGGCCAACGTCGCGGATCAGGGACTCGCGCAGCTGGGCCGAGCGGATCCAGGCGCGCAGGTAGTCCGCCGAGTAGAACCCGGAGTCCATGTCCGAGAGGTAGTTCGCGGCGGGGTAGCGGATGCCGGTCGCTTCCGTCAGCCGCTCGGAGTAACCACCGGGCGTGCCGCCGTCCCGCTCGAAGCGGCCCCAGAATTCCAGCTCGAACTGGAACTTGGCCGTGTAGCGGCGGAACAGCAGCGCCTCGAGAAAGACGGTCGCCTCCGCGTTCGCGACCGCTTCCGTATCCGAGAGGCCGAAATACTCGGCGTGCCAGGCGGGCTCTCTGGAGATCGCCTCGATGATGTAGGAGTAGATCTCGGTCAGCGCGTGATCGCGCGACAGCTTGCGGAATGTGTACGGGAGCGCCGGGTCGCAGCCCGCGTAGTGGAGTGCGTGACCCGCTTCGTGCAGGAACGCCTGGTAGTCGTGCAGGCCCCCCTGCGCACGGGTGATCAGATGCACGAGGTTCGGTGGGTCGGATGCGATCACGCAGGCGCGTGGGGACTTCTGGGGACGGTCGTCCAGGTCGAGCTTGATACCCGGCGTGTTCTCGATGTCGAGGCCGAGCGCGCTCAGCGTCGCGACGCACACCTCGACGGCGCGCTCCTTGGTGTAGGTGTGCTCCAGTGGCGAGAGCCGGCGGAGGTAGCTCGTGTGATTCGACGTCGGCACCTGCTCGCGGTCGGGGCCGAGCAGCTGGTCGAACCAGCGCTCGCGCATCGCCGCGTAGGCCGCTGCCGAGGCCTGCGCCGCGGCCGCGAGCGACCGCTCCAGGTCGTGGAGC
>DATLDK010000039.1:0-6905 GCA_035525905.1 Gaiellaceae bacterium
GCGCTCGACTCGGTCGTCTACCCATACCTGATCAAGTGGCAGCCACCGTGGCTGACCTTCGTCCTTGCCATCGGTGAGTTCGTGCTCCTCTTCCTGCTTCTCAAGGCCCTCACGCCGGGCCACGCGCCCTACGGCGACCCGGACAACTTCCTCGGGTGGGACGACTGGCGTCCGATCACGCTCTACTGGGTCAGCTGGTTGATCGCGATCGCGACGAAGATCGTGATCCTGCCGCTGCGGTCGCTGTCGTTCATCGAGAACGGCGGCGAGTTTCGCAAGGTCGGCTGGTCGGTCGCCCCTGAGTACCAGCCCTTGCCGATTCTGTCGGCGGTCGACGAGCGCGGGTCGGACGGAAACCTCGCCCGGGAGTTCTCCGCCGTCCACGAGGTTCCGGGTCAGCTGCAGCTCGCCCGACCATTGACGAGCCTGCATCGGATTGCTCCGCCGGACACTCCGGCTTCGTCATAGAAGACCGCGCGTTCAGCGGGGCGATCGACCTCTCGGTCTCTGCGGCGACGCAGTACCTGCCGATCGCCGAGCACGGGGTCATCGGCGACCTGCGCACCGTCGCTCTGGTGGGCACGGACGGGACGATCGACTGGTACTGCTGCCCGCGCTTCGACTCCCCGAGCGTCTTTGCCGCCATCCTGGACCGCAGGAAGGGCGGCCGCTACCGGATCGCGCCGGCGACGGGCGTGGGCACGGTCAAGCAGCTGTACTTCCCGGACACGAACGTCCTGATCACGCGCTTTCTGACGCCGCACGGCGTGGGGGAGGTCGAGGACTTCATGCCGATCGCCGGGCCTGGCTCGGACCGGCAGCGGCTGATTCGGCGCGTGCTGTGCGTCCGCGGCGACATGCGGTTCCGGGTCGAGGTCGAGCCGCGCTTCGACTATGGCCGCGCGGAGCACGAGACCGCCATCCACGAGCACGGCGCGGTCTTCAGGACGCCCGACCTGACGCTCTCGCTGGCGTCGTCCGTGGACTTGGAGCCCCGTAACGACGGCGTCTACGGAGAGTTTGCGCTCGCGCCGGGGGACAGTGCGACCTTCGTGCTCGAGACCGCCCCCGACAACGGCGTCCCGAGACGGTTCTCCGAGGACGAGACCCGTCGCGACTTCGAGCAGACGGTCGACTTCTGGCGGCGGTGGCTCTCGCAGTCGAGGTACCGAGGTCGCTGGCGCGAGACGGTTCACCGCTCGGCTCTCGTGCTGAAGCTCCTGACCTACCAGCCGACGGGGGCGATGGTCGCCGCACCGACGACGAGCCTGCCCGAGCAGATCCGCGGCGGCCGCAACTGGGACTACCGCTACACGTGGATCCGCGACACCGCGTTCTCGCTCTACGCCCTGCTCCGCCTCGGGTTCACCGAGGAGGCGGCCGGTTTCATGGACTGGCTCACCGATCGCTTCAGCGAGCGGGTGGGGAGCGAGTCGGGGCCGCTGCAGATCATGTACCGGATCGACGGGAGCTCCGACCTCGTCGAGGAGGTGCTCACCAACTTCGAGGGCTACCTGGGCTCGTCCCCGGTCCGCATCGGAAACGGCGCCGCCGACCAGCTCCAGCTCGATATCTACGGGGAGCTGATCGACTCGGTCTACCTGTACAACAAGCACGGGTCGGCGATCTCGCACGCGGCCTGGACGGATCTGTCCAGGATCGTGGAGTGGGTGTGCGAGAACTGGGATCAGGCCGACGAAGGGATCTGGGAGGTCCGCGGGGGCCGCCAGCACTTCACGTACTCCAGGCTGATGTGCTGGGTCGCGGTCGAGCGAGCGGTGCGGATGGCTCGCCAGCGCGGGCTGCCGGCGGACATGGTGCGCTGGTTGTCGACCCGCGACGCGATCTACAACCAGGTGATGGACAAGGGTTGGCATCAGAAGCGCGGCGCCTTCGTCCAGCACTACGGGACCGACGTGCTCGACGCGTCCGTGCTGCTGATGCCGCTGACGAAGTTCATCGCGCCCACCGACCCCCTGTGGCTGTCGACGCTCGACCTGATCTCCGAGGAGCTCGTCTCGGACAGCCTGGTGTATCGCTACAACCCGATCGCTTCGCCCGACGGGCTCGAGGGCGACGAAGGAACCTTCACGATTTGCTCGTTCTGGTACGTCGAGGCACTCGCGCGAGCTGGCCGCGTCGACGAAGCTCGTCTCGTCTTCGAGAAGATGCTCACGTATGCGAACCACGTCGGCCTCTACTCGGAGGAGATCGGCGCGACCGGTGAGCTGCTCGGGAACTTCCCGCAGGCATTCACGCACCTCGCCCTGATCAGCGCGGCGGCGAACCTTGACCGAGAGCTGGGCTCGTGAAGCGGATCGGCGTCATCTCCGATCCGCACGGCAACCTGCCAGCGCTCGAGGCGGTCCTCGCGGAGCTCGAGCGCGAGGAGCTCGACGGCGTGGTGTGTCTGGGTGACCTGGCCGTCGGGCCGCAACCCTCGGAGACCCTGGCCCGCGTGCTCGCGCTCGACTGTCCCGTCGTCAAGGGGAACTGGGAGACCTGGTTTTGCGACGGCATCCCGGCGCCGGTGGACGAGATCGGCGAGAAGCTCCTCGAGATCGGCGAGTTCTGGAAAGCGCAGCTCTCCAGCGAAGAGCTCCAGGTGCTGGACCGGCTTCCCGCGACCGTCGATCTCGATCTGGGAGACGGGCTCAGCGCGCTGTGCTTTCACGGATCCCCCTCCTCCAACGAGGAAGGAATCTACTCGGTCACTCCGGATGAGACGTTGGAGCAGATCCTCGGCGACGCGCGCCCACCGGTCGTGCTGTGCGGCCACACCCACATCCAGATGCTGCGCCGCCTCGAGCACGTGCTCGTCGTGAATCCGGGCGCAATCGGACTTCCGTTCAGCGAATGGGCTCCGCACATCATCGCGATCGCTCCGTGGGCGGAGTACGGAATCCTCAGCCACGACGAGGGCCGCCTCCACGTCGATTTGAGACGAACCACCTATGACGTTGCGGCGATGCTCGAGGTGAGCCGCGCCAGCGGCATGCCGCACGCCGACTGGTGGGCCGACTGCTGGCAGCTCGACCGTCTCAGAGCCGGCTGAGCGCGTCTGCCTGCACGTCGCGGCGCTCGTCGGCGCTCAGCAGGACGACCACGCGCGGATCGGCCTCCGGGCGCAGCAGCGCAAAGGCAGCCGCGACGTAGCCCGGACCGCCACCGCCGTGGCCGATGAGCAGGCCGTCGGGGCGCGGGTCGGTCATGACGCCCAGGCCGTAGCTCGGCCGGTGGAATCCCGGTGCTTGAGACCCGATCTCGACCGAGTCGGTCAACACGTCCAGATCGCAAAGCTCGCGGTTTGCGAGCGCGGTCCAGAAGCGCGTCTGATCTGCGACCGTGGAGGCGAGCGTGCGGTGCGCGACCCAGGCCGGGTGGTAACGCGTGGGGCCGCCCGCGAGGCTCTGGACGTCCTCCAGCTCGAGCGCGAGAGACGTGTCGGCGAGCCCGAGCGGAGAAAGCAGCTCTCGCTCCAGAGCTCGGGATAGGCCACCAGGCGCAACCTGCTCGATGATCTGACGGACGAGCAGGTAGCCGGTGTTCGAATAGGCCCAGCCGTCGCCGGGGGCGAAATCAGGGCCCTGGGCGAGCGCGCGTGCGAGTATCTCTTCGTCGTCCCACGGCTCCGAGGGCCGTTCTCGAACGGACTCCATGTACTCCGGGACGCTCGTGTAGTCGGGGAGGCCACTTGTATGGTTCAGGAGCTGGCGCAGCGAGGCGTCTGGCAGGCGTGGGTCTTCGATCCAGGCCCCGACCGGCGCGTCGAGATCGAGCTCGAGCCGCAGGCAGAGAACGCTGAGGTACGTCTTCGTGATGCTGTAGACCAGGTAGCGGGCGGGCTGATCCACGTCTGCGATCGTATGGGAGGATCGCAGCGTGGCGGTCGATCGGAAGGAACGCGAGCGCGTGCTCGGACTGATCCGCGAAATCTGTCTTGGCCTGCCCGAGACCAGCGAGCGGTTGAGCCACGGCGCCCCGTCGTTCTTCGTCAAGGACAAGCGCTGCTTCGCGATGGTGATGACCGACCATCACGGCGACGGCCGCTTTGCGGTCTGGTGCGCGGCCGGAGACGGTGTACAGGTGATGCTGATCGAGGCGGACACGGAGCGCTTCTTCCGGCCGCCGCACGTCGGCCATCGCGGCTGGCTCGGCCTGCGGCTCGACCGCGCCCTGAACGTCGACGAGCTGGCAGGAATCCTGGAGGACGCCTACGCCGAGGTGGCGCCTGCGAAGCTGCTCGAGCAGGCGGCCGCTACATCCATGGGCCAACCCCGCCGAGCCGCTCCACCGTCGTGCGCATGACGAAGCCGGGCGGTGGGTCGGGCATCGGGGGGAAGGTCACCTCCGGCCCCAGGTAGCGGTAGGCGAGCTCCTGGAGGAGCTCCGGAGCGCCTCCTTCGGTGATGCGCGCGCGGCCGTGCAGGACGAGGTACTGCATCAGGCCGGGCGGCTGGATCTCCGTCCCTTCGATCGAGAGCGTGACGCGGGGATCACGGCGTACGTTGCGGAGCTTCTGCTGGCTCGGGAAGAGATGACCCGAGACGATTTCGCTGCCCTCGAGACCCACCCACACGCAGGAGACCTGCGGTGAGCCGTCGGGGTTCAGCGTCACGAGGTGGGCCAGCCGGCCGGACTCGACGAAGGCGCGCGCGCTCTCCGGCAGCTCCATGGGGTGAGGCTAGCTCGCAGGGACGGACGGCGACGGGGCGAAGTCGCCTCGCATGTGGTTCCGGCGTCGCCGGCGGCGGCAGCCGCCGCCTGTGCTCCTGCCTTCACTCGATCGGCTCGCCGAGCTGATCGAGCGCATCGTCGCGCTGCTCGATGACGTGTCCCTCGCTCCCGTTCCGGCTGCGGCCCCCACGCCAAAGCCGCGGATCAGGCCGCCCGCAGCGGACGGATGGGTCGCGTTCGTGCCCTCTCCGGACGGCTACGGCTTGTTGGAGCGGGAGGGCGGGCCGCCCGAGGCGGGCGCGGCAGTCGAGCTGGACGGGGAAATCCTGGTCGTGCTCCGCCTCGGCCCTTCGCCGCTGCCAGGCGACCGGCGGCGCTGCGCCTATCTCGGGCAGGAACCACTCGCGCCGGAGCGAACCCTCGACCGGTGAAAGAGGAGAGCCAGATCGAGGACATGCGGGCGGCCATTCGGGGAGACCGGGAGCGCGCAGAGCGGGCCCGGCAGCGGTCGCCCGAGAATGTCCAGACCGTGTTCGAGCCGGAGCCGAACGAGCCCGAACGACAGCCCGACGCAGCACCGGGGCTGTTCGCACGGCTCTTCGGCCGCTAGCCCGGCGACGGTACTCTGAGGTCGTGGACCGTCGCGAGCGGGAGCGGATCATGCGTCAGGGCGTCGTGCTTCCAGAGACGCCTCGCGACCGCAGAAACCTCGAGGGCCTTGCGCAGGACGTGCGCGACAGCCCGTTCAAGGGCCGGCCGGTTCCCCTCCGGCTGCGGAACTTCCGTCCGGACGCCGACAGCTATCTCGCTTCGCTCGGAGGCCCGCGGCCCTACATGGCCAGGCTGCGCCAGATCGCTGCGCTGACCGCGGGGCACGAGCGTGCACTCGAAGAGGCATACGCGGAGCTCGGCCACGACCCAGCGGCGTGGAATACCGCCGTGCAGGACTGGGACTTCGGCGATGTGAACGATCTGATCGACCGTCACAACCGCTGGTATCCGGCCGAGTCGCGTCTGCCGATGGATCCTCGTACCGGGGACTATGCCCTCGTCAACGGGAAGAGCTATCGCTGCGAGCCACTCGGCTCCCGCTGGGTGCTCGAGCGTTACCCGTTGCGAGCAGCGTGAGCAGGCACAGCGCGGCGCCCAGCAGGTAGGGGAGCGCGTCGCTACCTGCTTCGGCCAGCACGCCCGCCAGTGACGGGCCGCTCATGTTGCCGAGTGCCCAGGCCGTATTCATGATCCCGAACCCGATCGCCTGCGACACGCCAACGAGCTCGGAGCGGTCGGAGACGAGCGCGATTCCAGGTGTGTAGAAAGCCCCGAAGGCGATCGCGGCGAGGACTGTGAGCCCGGCGACGGCGTAGGTGCTCTGTACCGCGGCGAATGCGACCGCCACGGCGATCGAGCCCACGAGCGCAACTCGGACGGGCAGCAGGCGGCCGCGGCGGTCGGCCAGGCGGCCGAGCAGTGGATTCGCGATCACCTCGATCAGTCCCGAGGCGAGGAACACGGCTCCGATCGCGAACGGCGTGAAGCCGCCTCTGTCGAGTCGCAGCGGGACGAGCACGACGAGCATCCCGAAGAGCCAGGCGGGCAGGGTATTGAGCCAGAGGCCGGCCAGGAAGCTCCGATCGGCGAAGGCCCGCCGCACGGCGTTCGGGGACTGTGCCTCTGGAGCCGCCGTGGGGCGAGTCGCGGACCATGCGGCCAGGGCGGCGGCCAGTGCCCCGACGACGCCGAAGGCCAAGCGGACGCCCACTGCGTCCGCGACCGCGCCGAACATCGGACCGAGGATGGCGCCGAAGACGGCTGCGCCGAAGGCGACCCCGATCAGCTCGCCGCGGCGCTCGCGTGGGCTCGCGACGGTCAGCCAGGCGAGCGCACCGGCCCAGGTCGTCGTGCTCGACGCGCCCTGGACGAAGCGCGCTACTCCGAGGGCCCACGGGCCGTTGGCGAGGGCGAAGGCGAAGCTGGACGCCGCAAGCAGGGTCAGCCCGCCGACGACTGCGACCTTGGGGCCTCGGCGTGCCGCTGCAAGCCCGCCGGGTATCCCGCCGAGCATCGCCCCGGCGCCGAACGCCCCGACGAGGAGGCCGGCGCCGGTCTTCGAGAGCCCGAACTCCTCCGCGTACCCGGGCACGAGCGGCGCGAGGACGCCGAACAGCATCGCGTCGACGAACAGGATCACCGACACGAGTACGAGCAGCCTGCGCACCAGCCGACGT
>DATLDK010000040.1:0-13470 GCA_035525905.1 Gaiellaceae bacterium
CGTCGTCGCCTCGGCGGGCGGGACGGTGGAAGCGCGTGGTGGCCGCGGGGAGGGACTCGAGATTCGCTGTCTGTTCCCGAGCCGGCGCTAGCCCTTTCACCACCCTTTCACCGGATCTTCACCGGCTGGCGCCCCATCGCATGCCTGGGCGCCGGAACACTCGGCGCATGCGAAGACGACGAGAAACCATCAGGAAGGCCGGATTGCTGTTCGCTCTCACCACGTTGCTGGCGGGCTGCGGCGGCGGGCGCGGCGGCGATGATGCATCCGGCACCACGGCGGCGGCGACCGCTGCCACCAGCGATCTATCCGGCCGCATCGAGGCGGACGGCTCCGGCACCGTCGGCCCGTACACGACCGCCGCGGCGGAGCGATTCCAGCGACAGAACCCGGACGTCCAGATCACTGTTGGCGTCTCCGGTACGGGCGGCGGCTTCGAGCGCTTCTGCCGCGGGGAGACCGACCTGTCGAATGCCTCGCGGCCGATCAAGGACGAGGAGGCTGCTGCCTGCAAGGCAAAGGACGTCGACTACGTCGAGTTCCAGGTGGCGAACGATGCGCTCACCGTCGTCGTGAACAAGGACGACGACTGGGTCACCTGCCTGACGACGGAGCAGTTGAAGCAGATCTGGGGGCCGGATTCCAAGGTAGGCAACTGGAACCAGATCGATGCGTCCTTCCCGGATCAGAAGCTGTCGCTGTTCGGGCCTGGCACGGACTCGGGCACCTTCGACTACTTCACAGGCGAGATCAACGGCGAGGAAGGCGCGAGCCGCTCCGACTACAACGCGAGCGAGGACGACAACACGACCGTGACCGGCGTCGCGGGTGAGAAGGGCGGGCTGGGCTATTTCGGCTTCTCCTACTTCGAGGAGAACCAGGACAAGCTGAACGCCGTCGAGATCGACGGCGGTGACGGCTGCGTCGCGCCGAGCGTCGAGACCGCGCAGGACGGCACCTACAAGCCGCTCTCGCGCCCGCTCTTCGTCTACGCCACGACGGACGCGCTGCGGCGCCCCGAAGTGGGGGGATTTCTGCGCTACATCCTCGACAACGAGACCGAGATAGCCGGGGCCGCGCAGTTCGTCCCCCTGACCAGCGAGCAGCTCGCCAAGGCGAAGGGCGAGCTCGAGAGCGCGCTCGGCGAGTGATGACGACAGAGCTCACGCTTCGAGCCCCGCGGCGGCGGATCGGCGAGGACGTCGTCAAAGCAGTCCTCGGTCTCTGTGCACTGATCTCGGTCGCGACCACGGTCGGGATCGTCGTCGCACTGTTCGTGCCCGCCTACGAGTTCTTCCGCGAGGTCTCGGTCGTCGACTTCCTGACGGGGAAGGACTGGTCGCCGCTGTTCGAGCCCGCGCACTTCGGCGTGCTCCCGCTGATCGCCGGCACCCTGCTCGTCACCGCTATCGCAAGCGCCGTGGCGATGCCGCTCGGCCTCGGGGCTGCGATCTACCTGAGCGAATACGCCTCCCCACGAGGGCGTGGATTTCTGAAGCCGGCCTTCGAGACGCTGGCAGGCATCCCGACGATCGTCTTCGGCTACTTCGCGCTCACCTTCGTGACGCCGCTTCTGCGCGACCTCGGCATCCAGGTGGACATCTTCAACACGCTCTCGGCGGGGCTCGTGATGGGCGTGATGCTGATGCCGACAGTGGCTTCTTTGTCCGAGGACGCGATGGGCGCCGTGCCGCGCGACCTCCGTGACGGCGCGTACGCGCTCGGCTCGACGAAGGTCCAGGTCGCCACGCGCGTCGTCGTCCCCGCGGCCGTCTCGGGGATCGTCGCATCGTTCGTGCTCGCGATCTCGCGCGCGGTGGGGGAGACCATGATCGTGCTCGTCGCGATGGGCCAGCAGCCCACGCTCACCTTCGACCCCCGTCAGGCGGCAGAGGCGATGACCGCGTTCATCGCGGCGACCGGCGCGGGGGACGTCCCCACGGGCTCGATCGAGTACAAGACGATCTTCGCGGTAGGAGCGACTCTCTTCGTGCTGACGCTCGTGATGAACGTGTTCGCGATCCGGCTCGTGCGCAGGTACCGCGAGGTCTACGAGTGAGCCGCGGCCTCACAGGCCGCTTGTTCAAGGGCGTCCTCATCGTCTCGCTCTCGATCGGGTTTCTGACGCTCGCGGTGCTGCTCGTTACCGTCCTCCGCGACGGCCTGCCGTACCTCGACCTGACGCTGCTCACGAGTCCGCCCTCGTCCGACCCCTCGATTGCGGGCGCCCGGCCGGCGATCATCGCGACCCTCTACATCGGCGTGCTCCTGCTGCTCTTCGTCGTGCCGATCGGGGTCTTCACGGCGATCTATCTCGAGGAGTACGCGGACCGGTCGCGTTGGTACAACAAGCTGCTCGAGATCAACATCCAGAACCTCGCGGCCGTACCGTCGATCGTCTACGGCATCCTCGGCCTGGCCTTTCTGGTGCGCGGGCTCGGGCTGGGACGAGTGCTGCTGGCCGGGGCGATGATCCTCACGCTGCTCGTTCTTCCGACCGTGATCATCGCGGCGCGGGAGGCAATACGCTCCGTGCCGGACTCGATCCGCCAGGGTGGTTACGCCCTCGGAGCGACGCAGTGGCAGGTGGTAGCGCGGCAGGTGCTGCCGGCCGCGATCCCGGGCATCGCGACCGGTTCGATCCTGGCGCTCTCTCGCGCGATCGGCGAGACGGCGCCGCTGATCATGATCGGCGCGGTCACCTACATCTCGTTCGATCCGACCATCCTGGGGCCGTTCACCGCCCTGCCGATCCAGATCTACAGCTTCCTGCGGCTGCCGCAGGCGGAGTTCAAGCTGCTCGCCGCCGCGTCGATCATTGTCCTGCTCGCGATCCTGCTGACCCTCAACGCGTTCGCGATCCTGATCCGCAACCGGTACAGGAGAACTTGGTAGCCATGACCCAGATCGAGCTCGACCCGGTTCGGGCGTCGGACTACGTCCCGCGCGAGCAGGTCTTCCAGTTGCGCGACCTCGCGGTCTCCTACGCCGGCAACGTCGCCATCCGCGACGTCTCGCTCGATGTCTACGCAAACGCCGTGACGGCGTTCATCGGCCCCTCGGGCTGCGGCAAGAGCACGCTGATCCGCTGCCTCGACCGGATGAACGACCTCGTTCCCGGAGCGAAGGTCCAAGGCGACGTGCTCTACCACGGGCGCGACCTCTACGCGCCGGATGTCGACCCGGTCGAGGTGCGCCGCCGGATCGGGATGGTCTTCCAAAAGCCGAACCCGTTCCCGAAGTCGATCTACGACAACGTCGCCTTCGGGCCGCGCGTGCTCGGCCTGAAGGCCGGCCTCGAAGAACGAGTCGAAGAGGCGCTCCAGCGGGCGGCGCTGTGGGACGAGGTCAAGGACCGCCTGAAGGAGTCCGCCCTCGGTCTGTCCGGCGGGCAGCAGCAGCGGCTCTGCATCGCTCGCTGCCTCGCCGTGGAGCCCGACGTGATCCTCATGGACGAGCCGGCCTCGGCGCTCGATCCGATCTCGACGACGCGCATCGAGGACCTGATGCACGAGCTGAAGCGCGATTACACGATCGTGATCGTCACGCACAACATGCAGCAGGCGGCGCGCGTCGCGGACATGACCGCGTTCTTCTCGGTCGAGGTGAGCCAGGATGGCAAGAGGACCGGCGTCCTCGTCGAGTACGACCGGACGGCGAAGATCTTCACCAACCCGGCCGACCGGCGCACCGAGGACTACGTGACGGGGAGATTCGGATGAGGATCTCCTTTCAAGAGGAGCTCGACCAGCTCGAGGGCTTGCTGCATGCCGAGAGCGAGCTCGTCCTCCGCTCGTTGCGCGGAGCCGTCGAGGCCGTCTGCGCGCAGGACGTCGAGCTCGCCGACGAGGTGATCGCCTTCGACGACGACGTCGATGCGCGGTACTTCCAGGTCGAGCAGGGAATCGAGCTGCTGCTCGCGCGCCAGACGCCAGTCGCGAGCGACCTGCGGCTCGTGCTCGCGATGCTCAAGAACAACCTGCACCTGGAGCGGATGGGCGATCTCTGCGTGACGATCGCGAAGCTGACGAAGCTGACCCAGGGTCTTCCCCCGGATGAGACGCTGCTCGACGGCTTCCGCGAGATGGGGGAGCGCGCCGAGCAGATGATCCGCGTCGCGCTCCGGTCGCTCCAGCAGCGCGACCGCATCGCGGCGGAGTCGCTGCTCGAGCTCGACGAGCTGATCGACCGCGCGAACCGGCGGATCGTCAGCCTCCTGCTGGAGATCGGGCACGAGGTCGAGCAGCGTGAATGGGGCCTGCGGATGATCCTCGTCTCGCGGTGCCTCGAGCGGATCGGCGACCACGCGGTGGACATCGGCGAGCAGACCGCATACCTCGTCACGGGCGAGTTCCGCGAGTTCACCGACGCGTCCCACTAGCGCGAGCTCAGACTCGTGCACGCTTCCAGGCGCTCAGGTCCAGCAACGCTGGTCTCTACACTCGCCCCGGATGGCCGGCGACCGCGATGAGGAAGAGGTGCGCGCCGGCGGCGGAGTAGTGCTTCGCGACGGTCGGGTGGCCGTCGTGCACCGGCCGCGGTACGACGACTGGTCCCTGCCGAAAGGAAAGGCGGAGCCCGGCGAGAGCGACGAGGCGTGCGCGCGGCGCGAGGTCGAGGAGGAGACCGGCCTTCGATGCGAGCTCGGCGCAGAGCTCTCGACGACGCGCTACCAGGATCGGAGCGGGAGGCCCAAGCGGATCCGCTGGTGGGCCATGCGACCCGTTTCCGGCGCGTTCGCGCCCGGCGAGGAGGTCGACGAGCTCCGCTGGCTGACCCCGGACGAAGCGCGGGCCTTGCTCTCCTACGCGCCGGACGCGGCCGTGGTGGAAGAGGCCGTGCGAGCAGACTGACGCGGTCAGGCGGGCACGGCGGCGAGCCGCCGTGTCTGCCAGCGTCGCGCCGAGAAAGCCGACCACGCGATCGCGGCAGCCAGGACGAAGACGATCGAGTCACCGGCCGGCAGCCGGGTCACGAGCTCCATCAGGGCGCCGACGCCCGCCGCGCAGGGAATCGTCATCAGCCAGGCGATGACGATGTTTCCGGCGACACCCCAGCGCACGGCCGACAGCCGGCGTGACGCGCCGGCGCCCATCACGCTGCCCGAGATCGTGTGCGTCGTCGAGACGGGGAAGCCGAAGTGGGCGGTCGTCCAAAGAATCGAGGCGCAGGCCGTCTGAGCCGCGAAGCCCTGCGGCGGGTCGAGCTTCGCGATCCTCGTGCCCAGCGTCTTGATGATCCGCCAGCCGCCCGCGTAGGTGCCCGCGCCCATGGCCAGCGCCGCGCTCACGATCACCCAGAACGGCGGGTCGGCGTCCGGCGCGAGATGACCGCTGGCGACCAGGGCCAGCGCGATGATCCCCATGGTCTTCTGCGCGTCGTTGGTGCCGTGGGTGAAGGCGACGAACCCGCCCGAGATCAGCTGGAGCCGTCGGAAGACGCGATTCACGTTGCCGGGCGAGCGCCGGCGGATCACCCAGGTGATCGCGAGCATCACGACAGCCGCGATGAAGAGCCCTGCGAAGGGGGCGATCAGCGACGGGATCAGGACCTTCTCCTTCAGCCCGCCCCACTTGACCACGTCGAAGCCGGCGGCGGCGATCGAGGAGCCGAGCACGCCGCCGATGAGCGCGTGGCTCGAGCTCGAAGGAAGGCCGAGATACCACGTCACGAGGTTCCACGTGATCGCACCGACGAGACCGGCCATGACGACGTCGAGCGTGATCACGTCTGCATTGACGATTCCCTTCGCGATCGTCGCCGCCACCTTGAGGGAGACGAACGCTCCGACGATGTTGAGGATCGCCGCGCTGACCACCGCCGCACGGGGTGAGAGCGCGCGCGTCGAGACGCTCGTCGCGATCGAGTTCGCCGTGTCGTGGAACCCGTTCGTGAAGTCGAAGAACAGCGCAATCGCAATCACGGCGGCGAGGGTGAGGTTCACTACGCGTTCTTGACGGCGATGTTCGCGACGACGTTGGCCGCGGTCTCGCACGAGTCGATGGCCCGTTCCAGGCCCTCGTACACGTCCTTCCACCGGATCACGATCAGCGGGTCGATCCGATCGTCTCGGAAAAGGGCGGCGATGGCGTCGTGGACGACCCGGTCGGCCTCGTCCTCCAGCGCCTTCAGCGCGACCAGCGGCTGCTGGATGCCGCGGAGCCCCTTCAAGCGGGTCAGCACGATCGACAGCTGCTCGACCGCCAGAACGAGGATCCGGCACTGCTCGACGGCGTGCTTGGTCGTCGACTCGATCCCGTACAGCCCGAGGAGATCGCTCACCTCTTCGATGTAGTCGACGACGTCGTCCAGCTTGGTCGCGAGCAGGTAGATGTCCTCGCGGTCGAAAGGCGTCACGTACTGCGTGTTCAAGAGCGTGATCAGGTCGCGCGTGATCTGGTCGCCCGTCGTCTCGATCGCCTTCACGTCCGCTTGGGTGACGGACGAGTTCGGGTACTCCCGGAACCGGGTCTCCGCGTGCCGCGCCGCATCGAGGGCGTTGGCGCCGGCGCGGGCGAAGAGGTCGTAGAACTCCGTCGGGCGGGGAACGAGGCTCAGGCGCACCGGGCGGTGTTTAGCAGATGTTCACCGGCCCACCGGCGAAGAAGCGTCATCCGAGCGCATCGAGCAGCAGTCCCTGGAAGTGGGCGATCAGCTGCTCCGACTCGCCCATCAAACGGCCGTGCTCGAGACCGCCGCCCCGCAGGCCCTTCTGGACGCGCTCGACGAGGATGGTGTCCTCGGCGCCCACCTGGTTGTCGAATTCCAGCATGTCGTCGACCCACGACTGGTCGACGTCCGGTCCGACAAAGTAGTCGAGGAAGCGGGCTGTGCGCTCCGGGCCGGTGGGGACGATCGGCCCGATCGAGAGATTGGGTTGGCCGGGCATGATGTTGAGGGTCACGTTGGGCCAGAGGAAGTGGAACTGCCCGCGCGCGATCGGGCCTCGTGGATCGAAGTCGCCTTTCCACGCCTCGCGCACGGGCCCGTACTGGGTCGAGAAGGTCGGGCTCTGCTCGAGCACGTACGAGTCGACGGAGACGTCGACCACCTTCGAGAACCCGGGATGGGCGACCTGGCAGTGATAGCACTCGAGGAAGTTCTCGCTGCAGACCTTCCAGTTCGCCTCGTAGTCGCCGCTCGAGCGCTGCAGGAACAGGAGGGAATCGACGTCGATGCCGGCGCCCGCGACGAGCTGCGGCAGCTCACCGAGGGTCTCCGCCAGCGGCGCCGCCTCGCCCTCCGGGTTCGCGAAGACGAACGGCCCCCACGAATCGACCGAGACCGGCACGAGCCCGAGCTCCGTCCTGTCGAAGCCGGGTTCCCGCTCCGAGCGCGGAGCAGCGCGAAGCGTCCCGTCGAGCGCATACGTCCAGGCGTGGTAGGGGCACTGCAGCGTCTCGCGCCTTCCCTCGCCCTCGCACACGAGCGAGCCGCGGTGACGGCAGACGTTCAGGAACGCCCGGAGCGCTCCTTCCTTGTCCCGGACGACGACGATCGGCACGCCGCCGAGGTCGCAGGTGAAGAAGGCGCCGGGCTCGGCCACCTGGTCTGCTCTGCCGGCGTATTGCCAAGTGCGGCGGAAGATGCGCTCCCGTTCGAGCCGCAGCACGGCCGGGTCGGAGTACCAGTCGAAGGGAAGCGTGCGGCCGTCGGCGAGCGTCGCCATGGGCCGGAATCTAGATGCGGCGGTACCTCGCCTGCACGAGGCAGTAGAGCGCGTACGCGAACAGGCCGACTGCGACGGCGCCCAGCAGCAGGCCGCCGTACGGCTGCTGCGAGAGCTTCAACAGAGCGCCGTCGAGCCCCTTCGCCTCTTTCGAGTCGTACTGCCAGGCGGCTTTGAGGAGGAACAGCCCGATCAGGGAGAAGACGACGAGGCGCGCGAGGTGGCCGAGGATGCCGACGCCGGTCGCGGCCGCCTCCTCTGCCTCGTTCATCTCGCCCTTCTTCAGCTTCTTGTTGAACTTGCACGTAACCGCGCGGTAGCCGTTGAACGCCCCGGCGGCGAGGAACGCGAGGCCTGCGGCATAGACGAGATAGCGCCCGCCCGGGAGTGCGAAGACGCCGGCAGTCTTCTGCTGCTCGTTGCCGCTTCCACTGCCGTTGCCGATCAGGGTCGAGACGGTCAGCCAGCACAGGACGCCGTACCAGCCGGCGCGCGCCAGAGCTGCACCGCGCTTCCCGAGCCCTTTCGCGTCTTCGCCATCGTTGTCCCGGTCGAGGATGGCCAGCGAGAGCTGCCAGAGCGCATAGCCGGCGATCCCGAGCGCGAGCAGGGCCAGCAGCAGCTTGCCGAAGGGCTGCTCCGCGATTGCCCGCAGCGCCCCCTGGCGGTCCGGACTCTCGGAGCGTCCGCCCAGCGCAATCTTGATCGCGAGTATCGCGACCACCCCGTACATGACGCCCTTTGCCACGAGCCCGGCCCGGCCCAGGCGCTCGACCCACGGGCTCTGACCCGCGCGGCGCCCCTTCGCAGCAATCGACCCCGTGCTCACACCGTGACTCTTTCCCGCCCCGCCGGTTCCCAAGCTACAACTAGCGACGTGCGTTTCGCCATCGTGCTCGCCGCTGCCTGCGCCGCCCTTCTTCTGCCGGGTAGCGCGCTCGCACGGGAGTGCGGCATCCCCGACGCGAACCCGCTCTGGGTCGATTTCGCGGGCCACGACGCCCCGCTGCCGCAGAAGCCGGGGCTGACGCTTGCGTTCACCTCGGGTACGGAGAAGCCCGCGGCGGCGCGGGCTGCGGGCGCCGCGACCGTCTTCTTCGACCTCAACTTCAACAACCGCGTCGGCACACCCACGGTGCCGGCGAATCCGGCCCTAATCGCCGAGCGGGCCGACCGGCTGTTCGACTTCGCCGTCACCGTCTCCGGCTGTGCGACGCCCTGGATCGCGCTGAACGAGCTTTTCGGCGCACAGACGCCGACGCCCTGGACGACGACCACCGCGCAGTACAGAGCGAACACGCTCGCGCTCGTCCGCCGGCTCGCGGAGCGCGGCGCGAAGCCCTTCGTGACCATCGCGAACCCGCCCTACACCGGCGGCGAGGCGGCGCAATGGTGGCGCGACCTCGCCTCGGTCGCCGTCCTCATCCGCCAGGTCTTCTTCACGTCTCCAAACGTCCCCGAGCTGCATGCGCTGGGAGCGGTGCGCGCGAGCAGGGCGATGCGGACCGGCATGCGTGCCCTCGTCCGGCGGTTCACGGAGATCGGCATCCCGGCGAGCCGGGTGGCGCTCGAGCTCCAGTTCCAGTCGGCTCCCGGCACGGGCGGCCGCGAGGGCCTGCAGCCGCGGTCGAAATGGCTCGAGATCGTGAAGCTCGAGGCGCTCGCCGCGCGTCAGGTGACGAGAGAGCTGCAGACGCACTCGATCTGGTCCTGGGGCTGGGCCACGTTCAGCGAGGAGGGGATCGACAAGGACAAGGGCGAGGCGGTGTGTGTGTATCTGTGGACGCGCGACCAGAGCCTCTGCAGCGGCCCGGGTGCCGCAGGGCCGTCGATGGACCCGTCGCTGACGGTCGGGCAGCTCGATCAGCTCCGGCCGGGCGTGATCTGCCGGCTGCCCGCAGGGGAGATCAGGACGAGCGTCGTCGCGCCGCTCGCGCGTGCGATCGGCGACCGCGACATCGCCGAGAGCGTCGTGCTCGAGCGCATCGTGCTCCAGCAGGAGGTCGACCTCGATGCACGCGCGGTCCTCGCGGCCGAGCTCGCCTTCGTCGACGATCACTTCAGCGGCAGCGTGCCGGCGTACCTCGCCGCCCTGAAGAGGATTCGGCTGACGAGGACGGCTGCGCGTGGGCTGCTACTGGACGAGTTGCGCCGCGATGCCGTGCGGGCGCGTTTCAGTGCACCCCCAGCGGGGGCGGTCGCGGTGGGGGAGTTCCACCTCACCTACGGCGGCCTGCAGGCCCGCCTCGTGGAGACCGCGCGGCCTGTGGCCTGGCTCGGCGGGAGGACGCGCGGCATCGCGATCGAGACGTTCGCTCCGGCCCGGGTCTTTGCCATGGTGCGAGCCGCGCGGGTGCGCACGATCCACGGCCTGATCCGGATCAAGCCGCTCGAGGACACCGTTCTCCTCGGCTCGATTCCGTTGGCTGATGCGCGCTCGGCGATCGAGTCCTCGCTCAATCGCTTCGCGCGCGTCTCGGCCTACGAGAACTGGCTGGCGAAAGCCGAAGCCAGTGCGCTCGCCCAGGCCGTCTGCGCCGGTGACCGGTTGCCGTCGCCCGCCCCGCTGACCCTCGACGACCTGCTGCCATTCGTCGCCTCGGGATTGAGATAGCCCCAGCCTGGAAGAACGGCTGTGGCACGTCACACATCCGAGGAGGGGTTTGCATGGCCAAGAAGACGGACTTCACCGAGCAGGAATGGGATCAGCTGCGCAAGGGCGCAACCGGAGCGGGTTTGCTCGTCTCCGTCAGCGATCGCAGCTTCCTCGACAGCTTCAAGGAGGCTGGCTCCCTCGCCAAGCACCTCGCGGGCGGCCGGTCCGGTGAGAGCGAGCTGATCCGCGACCTTTCGGGCGAGCGAGGGACCGGCTTCAGCCTCACGTCGAAGCCGCAGGAGATCGAATCGGAGACGATCGAGGCCCTGGGGTCGGCCGTCAAGACGCTCGAGACGAAGGCGCCCGAAGAGGTCGAGGCCTACCGCTCCTTCGTGCTGGAGCTCGCCGAGAACGTGGGCAAGGCCGCCGGCGGCGGCGACGAAGTCGAGGCCGCAACGGTCGAGAAGATCCGTTCAGCGCTCGGCTGAGCGGGCGCGCGCGCCCGACCGCCGGAAGCAGTCGAGCACGTGGTCGTCGACAAGACCGGCGGCCTGCATGAACGCGTAGCAGGTCGTCGGTCCGGTGAAGCGGAAGCCGCGCCGCTTCAGCTCCTTGCTCATCGCCGCCGACTCGGGGGTCTGAGCCGGGATTTCAGCCACGGTGCGGAACGCGTTCAGACGCGGCTCGCCGTCGACAAACGACCAGAGCAGCTCGCCGAGCTGCACGTCGAGCGCGAGGGTGGCGCGGGCGTTGCCGATCACCGCCTCGATCTTGCCGCAGTGGCGCACGATGCCGGCGTCCGCGAGCAGCCGCTCGACGTCACGCTCTCCGAACCGCGCCACGGCTTCCACGTCCCAGCTCGCAAAGGCGCGGCGATACCCTTCGCGCTTGCGCAGGATCGTCGACCAGGAGAGCCCGGCCTGCGCGCCCTCGAGGTTGAGGAGCTCGAAGAGCTTCCGCTCGTCGCGCTCGGGAACGCCCCACTCCTCGTCGTGGTAGGTGACGTAGAGCTCGTCCGCGAGGGGTACCCAGGCGCACCGCTGCATTAGCGGGACGTTAGCCTGGCGTGAGGGCAGCCAGCCACCCTGACGCCATGAAGAAGCTCCGAACAGGCCTCGTCCTCGCGGCCGCGCTCCTCTTCGCAACGAACGCCCTGGCGGGATCGAAGCTCCCTCCGACGGCACTGTGCGGTCTTGCGCATCTCCTCGACCAGTACCCGACCGTCTCGCTCGCGTCGCGCGACGAGCGCGTTCGCGCAGATGAGCTCCTGGACGTTCTGCGCACAGCGGGGATGCGGTGGGCCGACCCGCGGGGCGCCGCCCGAGCGGGCTACAAGACGAAGCGGCCACGACGGGCACCGGGGAACAACGCGGTCATGTGGTTCCACGCGGAGAGTCGCCGCTTCTCGAACGACCGCCGCTACCTCGACCCGAGGCGGCCGGAGGTGATCATCTACGCCGACGTCCCAGGCAGGCCCCTCGTGCTCGTCGGCGTCATGTTCAGCATGCCGCGCGGTAAGCACGGCGCGACGCCCGGCGGGCCGATCACGCGCTGGCACTGGCACCGCGTCTGCGCGAGACCCGGCCAACGCGGCCTCACGCCAGGCCCCGACGGCAAGTGCCCACGTGGCGCGAGCATGCGCAACGGCAGCGAGATGATGCACATCTGGTTCACACGCGACCTGCGCAGCGCCTTCGCGATCCACGCACCGGTGCCGGAGCTCTGCGTGGCCCGCCTCCTTCCGCAGGAGCGCTGCGGCAAGTAGGCTGGCCCGGTGTAAGTCCGTCGCCATGTGATCCCTCGCCCGCCGCATCTCCGGCGTGGCTTTCGTACGCGACGACTTTGGAGGCCTTCGCATGACCACGCACAGCGCTTCGACGTGGCACTACGGCGTCATCGCCCGCTGGTGGGCGCAGTTCAACACGTCCGGACCCGAGATCGACTACTTCCGCCCGTTCGTCGAGGCCGGCCAGCCGGCGCTCGACGTTGCCTGCGGCACCGGACGGCTACTCATTCCCTACCTCCGCGACGGGCTGGACGTCGACGGCTGCGACGTCTCGCCCGACATGCTCGAGCACTGCCGCGAGGCGGCGGCGCGCGAGGGGCTGCATCCGAACCTCTACGCACAGGCGGTGCACGAGCTCGACCTGCTGCGGCGCTATCGGACAATTTTCGTCTGCGGCGGCTTCGGCCTGGGCAGTACTCGGGATCAGGATTTCGAGGGCTTGCGGCGACTGCACGACCACCTCGAGCCCGGCGGTCTGCTCGTGCTCGACAACGAGGTCCCCTATGCGGACGCGTCGCAGTGGCAGTACTGGCTCAAGGACAAACGCGCGGAGTTCGGGCTGCCGCGGCCGCAGCGGCCGCCGGGCCCGCGGCGGCTGGGTCCGGACGGGGCGGAGTACGAGCTGCGGAGCCGCCTGCTCGACTTCGATCCGCTCGACCAGAGCGCCAGCATGGAGATGCAGGCCTTCATGTGGCGCGGCGGCCAGCTGGTGGCGGAGGAGACGCACCTGCTCACGATGCGGCTGTACTTCCGGAACGAGCTCGTCCTGATGCTGGAATGCGCCGGCTTCTCGGACGTTGAGGTCCGTGGGGACCACAACGACGCGGAGCCGACGGGAGACGACGACTTCCTCGTGTTTCTCGCCAGAAGGGCGTCCTGACAGAATCGGCGCAAGCTGTGATCGAGAGGAGAGGAAGATGGCTCTGCAGATAGGCGACACCGCTCCGGACTTCGAGGCGGAGACAACGGAGGGTCGGCTCAAGTTTCACGAATGGCTGGGCGACTCGTGGGGCGTGTTGTTCTCACATCCGAAGGACTTCACCCCGGTCTGCACGACCGAGCTGGGGTACATGGCGAAGATCAAGCCCGACTTCGACCGCCGAAATGTGAAGGTGATCGGGCTCTCGGTCGACCCGGTCGACAAGCACTCCGACTGGTCGAAGGACATCGAGGAGACACAGGGGCACGCGCCCAACTATCCGATGATCGGGGATGCGGACTTCAACGTCTCGAAGCTGTACGGCATGCTGCCTGCGGAGACGTCCGGAGATCCCGGGACGCGGACTCCCGCGGACAATCAGACGGTGCGGAACGTGTTCGTGATCGGGCCGGACAAGAAGGTGAAGCTGATCCTGGTCTATCCGATGACGACGGGCCGGAACTTCGACGAGGTGCTGCGCGTGATCGACTCGTTGCAAC
>DATLDK010000046.1:0-23195 GCA_035525905.1 Gaiellaceae bacterium
GGATGCGCGTGATCGCCGAGGGTGCGGGCGCGCTGTCTCTGGCGGCGGCGCTCGGAGGGCAGGTGCCCGGGCGAAAGCTCGTCTGCATCGTGTCGGGCGGCAACATCGACGCGGCGCGGCTGGCGGCGATCCTGGGCGGACAGACGCCGGACTAGCAAAGTCGTTGCTAGGCGGCGGCCGCCGTCTCGTAGGACTCGAGTTGGTCCTTCAACTTGCGGCGGATCCCCGCGAGGATCTGCGAAACGCGTGACTCGCTCACTCCGAGCATCCGGCCGATCTCGGCACCCGGGATCTCCTGGACGTGCACCAGCGAGAGGATGTGGCGCTCGCGCTCCGACAACCGCGCGATCGCCCCGCGCATAGCGGCGTTCCTGTCAGCGCCGAGCAGCGACGATTCCGGATTCAGCTCTTCGTCGGGCGACTGGATCATCTCGCCAACCTCGCTCGGCAGGGAGTCGTCGGCGCCGTGTGCGGGTGAGTTCAGGGAACCGACATCCGAGCGATCGATGTCCTCGAGGCTCAGGCGCAGGTCCGCGACGGTCGTGCCGAGCTCGGCTGCGAGCTCCGCCTCGGTCGGCATCGTGCCGGAGCGGGCGAAGAAGGAGTCGCGAGCCCGTTCGATCCGCCGGCCCTCGCGCCGGACCGACCGCGAGGCCCAGTCCTGCTTGCGCAGCTCGTCGACGAGTGCGCCGGCAACGCGCGTCCAGGCGTACTGCTCGAAGGTCGCACCCTTCGTCGGGTCGAAGCGGTCGATCGCCTCCATCAGTGCCACCAGGCCGGACGACGCGAGGTCGTCGAGGTCACAATGCGCCGGAAGCTCACGAGCCTTGCGCGACGCGATGTAGCGAACCATCGGGGCGTAGGCGAGGACGAGCCGGTCGCGCGAGCGCGAGTCGCGGCGCTCTTTCCAGTTGCGCCAGAGGCTCTCGGCCTCCGAGGCGGTGAGACGCTGCGCGTTGCCGGTGGAAGTCGAGGTGGTGAGAGTCGGTGACACTGAAAGCCTCCGCAGTAGTTAACTGGCGTGCCGCCTCCTCTCTATCGGGTCGAATTCAGCCCCAACCACAGTGTCGTTTTGGGCCTTCGGGGATCCCCGATTCGGGTGACGCTGATCGGGGTCTCAGCGTGCGCGAACGACGCCGGCGTACCGGAAACCCAGTGCCTGAATCGCGCCGGCATCGATCAACGCCTGCTCGAGCACGGCGGTAGCGACGCCCGACAGGGTGCGGTGGAGATGGGGCGTCCAGTGGAACTCGCGCTCCTCGAAGCGGGCTTCGAGCGCCGCTCTGAGGGCGGCGAAGGCATGCAGGCCGAGATGCTCGGCCTCCCACTCCTGGCGCAACTCGTCGCGGGACGCGGGCGCCTCCCCACGACCGGCGGCCGCCAGCGCACGGCGCTGTCCATACAGCCAGTCGAGTGTCGGCTCGTCCAGGCGATCCCAGCCGAACTCGTCGACGACGAGTACTCCTCCCGGCGGAAGCAGGCCGGCGATCTTGTCGATCGCAGCATCGAGATCCGGGATGTGATGGAGAGAGAAGCCCGCCACGACGGCGTCGAATCGCTCCGACTCCTCGAGATCCTCGAGCTTCAACCGCCGGAACAGCTCACCGGTCGGGGCGAGCGGGTCGATGCCCAGCACCTGGTAGCCGGCAACCGAGAGCGCGGTGGTCAGCTCGCCCTGCCCGCACCCGAGGTCGAGCACGCGCGCCGGCGGCGGCGGCAGCTGCTCTCGCGCGAACTGCTCGAATGTCATCAGCATCCTCTCCGGACGGTCGTCACGCCGAGCTTTCCCCATTCGAAGGCAATCGCAAGGGGGAGGCGCAGACCTGGATTCGGGGCTCCGACGAGGCTGAGCTTGCCCCGGAAGCAGCGCTGGAACAGCTTTCGCGCCCGGAAGAGGTGGAAGCGCGAGCTGACGACGATCAGGGATCTCCAGCCGCGTTCCCGCGCCAGCCGTGCTGCCAGCCGAGCCTCGCCGCGCGTGGAGTACGGGTCCGGCCGGGGGCAGACGATCCGCACAGGCCCGCCGAAGCGGCAGAGCCGGTTCGCGGTCGTCCAGCGCGGGTCGAGGCCGTCCGAGATCACGAGCACCGGTGCAGCACCCCGCTCGACGAGGTCGAGGGCGACAGGCAGCCTGCTGCGGTTGCCGGCGAGCACCATCACCGCATCGGCGTTCGTCACCTCGTCATCGTCGTAGAGGATAAAGAGGGGCACGCTCAGGACGGCGAGGGCCGCGACGAGCGGGGAGGCGATCGTGAGGAGGACACGCAGCACGTGGTGCAGGTTACGGTCAGCATCGAGGAGGCAAGGCGGATCGCGGTGCGCTCGCAGGCGCTCGACGGCACCGCGACCGGCGTCCTCGAGACCGTGCGCCGGCTCGGCTTCCTGCAGATCGACGTCGTCGCGCCGGTCGAGCGGCCGCAGCATCTCGTGCTCTTCAGCCGGTTAGGGCCGAAATACGACCGCGCCGAACTCGACGGCTTGCTCTGGGAGGAGCGCGCGCTCTTCGAGTGGGACGCGTTCATCTACCCCATCGAGGATCTACCTCTCGTGCGTGCCCGGATCCGGGACTTTCGCCGGTCGCGACGCACGAAGAGCCACCGGTGGGTGCGCGAGTTCCTGACCACGAATGCCGCCTTCCGCCGCTACGTGTTGCGCGAGCTCGAGCGCAACGGCCCGATGCTCTCGCGCGACTTCGAAGACCGCGCGGTGGGGGGCGACCGCGACAGCCGCTGGTGGGGCCCGCGCCAGGTCGGCCTCATGCTCCTGTCGCTGCATCTCTACGGCGAGATCGCCATCGTCGGCCGGCGCGGGGGCGAGCGGCTCTGGGATCTCGCTCCGCGGTGGTGGCCGCAGACGGAGACGATCTCGATCCGCGAGGCCGAGCTCATCCGTGCCGACCGGCGCTTCCGCAGCCAGGGTGTGCGGCTCGTGCGGGGAGCGTGGGAAGCGCACCCGGACGCCGACGACGGGCCGGTGCCGGATCGCGCCGTGCTCCTCTCTCCGTTCGACCGTCTCGTCTACAACCGGGACCGTGCGGAAGCGTTGTGGGGCTTCCGGTACCGCCTGGAGATGTTCGTGCCGAAGGCGAAGCGCGAGTTCGGCTACTACGTCCTCCCGCTTCTCGTCGGCGACCGGGTGGTGGGCCGGGCGGAGCCGCGGTTCGACCGGAAGGCGGGCGTGCTCGAGCTCCTCGGCGCCTGGGGCGACGTGTCCAGGCTGGACGAGGCGCTCGCCGACCTCGCAGCGTGGCTTGGCGCCGCTAGCATCAAGCGGTAGCAACATGGATCCCGAAGAGACAGCCTTCGAGACTCGCGCCATTCACGCTGGCCAAGAGCCGGATCCGGCGACAGGCGCGATCATTACGCCGATCTATCAGACCTCCACGTTCGTGCAGGAGGCTGTCGGAGTTCACAAGGGCTACGACTACGCACGCGTGGCGAATCCGACGCGCTCGGCTCTACAGGTGGCCCTAGCCTCGCTCGAGAACGCGGAGCACGGCGTGGCGTTCTCGTCGGGTCTCGGGGCGACCACGACGGTCATGCACCTCGTCAACCCGGGCGAGCGCGTGGTTCTGATCGCCGACGTCTACGGCGGCGTCTACCGGATGACCTCCCAGGTCTACGAGCCGAAGGGCTATGTCTTCGATTACGTCCCGGCGGCGGAGTTCGTCGATCTGCCGCGGCATCTCGACGCGAACACGCGGCTGGTCTGGATCGAGAGCCCGTCGAACCCGATGCTGAACGTGGTGGACATCCGCGCCGCCGCCGATGCTGCGCACGCCGTCGGAGCGATTCTCGTCGTCGACAACACCTTTGCGACGCCCTACCTCCAGAATCCGCTCGACCTGGGCGCGGACATCGTCGTGCACTCGACGACCAAGTACCTCGGCGGGCACTCCGACGTCGTCGGCGGGTTCTGCGGCACGAACGACCCGACGATCGCGGAGCGGCTCTACTTCCTGCAGAAGTCGCTCGGCGCGGTACCGGGCCCTTTCGACTCCTGGCTCGTCCTGCGCGGGATCAAGACGCTGGCCGTCCGCATGCGCCAGCACTGCGAAAACGCGCGGGCCATCGCCGACTGGTTGGTCGAGCAGCTCGGCGCCGAGCACGTGCTCTATCCGGGCCTGGTCACGCATCCCGGCCACGAGATCGCGAAGCGCCAGATGCGCGACTTCGGCGGCATGATCTCCTTTCTGACCGACTCGGAGGAAACCGCGGTCGAGCTCGTAGGCAGGACGAAGCTCTTTCAGCTCGCGGAGTCGCTCGGCGGTGTCGAGAGCATGATCGAGCATCCCGCTCGCATGACTCATGCATCCACGGCTGACGCGCCGTTCGCGGCGCCACGGAACCTCGTCCGGCTCTCGGTCGGGATCGAGTCGGTCGACGACTTGATCGCGGACCTCGCGGCGGCCCTGATCCCTGTTGCCGCCCACGCCAAGTAGCAGTCTGTTACTTGGCTCCGGCTGAGCAACCGATCGACCTCTGCCACATGGGCGCGGCCCGCACCGTCGGGGCGTACGTTCTGGATACGTCCGGGGGACTGTCCCTCTTCGATTGCGGCCCGACCTCGTGCTTCGACGCGCTCAAAGCGGGGCTGGGCGAGCGGGGCTACGAGCTCCGCGACGTGAAGCAGCTGCTGCTCTCCCACATCCATCTCGACCACGCCGGAGCGGCGGGCGTGCTGGTGCGCGAGCAGCCGGAGCTGACCGTCTGGGTCTCCGAGATCGGCGCGCCGCATCTCGTCGATCCGTCCCGGTTGGAGCGGAGCGCGCGCCGGCTCTACGGTGACGCGTTCGACGAGCTCTGGGGGGAGCTAGCACCCGTCCCGGAGCAGAACATCCGAATCGCGAGCGACCGCGTCGGTGACCTCCAGGTCTTCCCCGCCCCGGGGCACGCGTCACACCACGTGTGCTACTTCGACGGCGCCACGCTGTACGCGGGCGACGCAGCCGGGGTGCGCATCCAGCCCAGCCGCTCGGTGCTGCCGCCCACGCCTCCGCCGGACGTGGACATCGAGGGGTGGTACCGAACACTGGAGGAGATCGAGAGGCGTGCTCCCGAGCGGCTGGCGCTGATCCACTTCGGGATCGCGAACGATGTGAGTCGCCACCTGGCCGAGCTGCGCGAACGGCTGGACACCTGGGCCGGGCGGGTCGAGCATGGTGCCTCGGAGGAGGAGTTCGTCGCTGCCGGAAAGGCCGATCTACCGCCAGACGAAGCAGAGGAGTACGACCGCGCCATGCCGTTCTGGCAGTCCTACCAGGGGTTGAAGCGCTACTGGGACACCCTGGAACAGCGGGCCGCGGAGGCGTAACCTCGACGCAATGGCGGCGCTCCGCTACCGCAACTTCAGGCTCCTGTTCGCAGGCCGCGCGATCTCCTTCTTCGGGACGAACGTCGTTCCGGTCGCCCTCGCATTCGCGGTGCTCGACCTCGGCAGCGCCTCCGAGCTCGGCCTCGTCCTCGCGGCCCGGACGCTCGCGCAGATTGCAGCACTGCTGGCGGGCGGGGTTCTCGGCGACCGGCTGCCCCGCAAGCTCGTCCTGATCGGCTCCGACTCCGCCAACTGCGCGATCCAGCTCGGAATGGGCCTGCTGCTCGTGTCGGGACACGCCGAGGTGTGGCAGCTCGTCGTGTTGCAGCTGTTCGGGGGCGCCTCGACGGCGTTCCACTCGCCGGCGACGTCCGGGCTCGTCCCACAGACAGTCCGGGCCGAAGCCCTGCAGCAGGCGAACGCGTACATGACGCTCGCCCGCTACGGCGCGACGATCCTGGGCGCGGCGGCGGGTGGAATCCTCGTCGCCACCGTCGGCTCCGGCTGGGCGATCGTGCTCGACGCGGGCACCTACGCTGCCAGCGTCGCCCTGCTTTCCCAGATGCGGCTGCCGGCGACGGCACGGCGGGCCGAGGCCCCGCACTTCCTTCGCGAGCTTCGGGAAGGTTGGGGCGCCTTCGTCGAGCAGCGCTGGGTTCCGATCTCCTGCGGCTGGATCGCGCTCTACTTCCTCTTCACGCTCGCGCCCGTGTTCGTTATCGGGCCGGCAATCGCCAAGGAGTCTCTGGGCGGGTCGACCGCGTGGGCCGTGATCCTCACCGGAGAGGCCATCGGCGCGCTGCTCGGCGGCGTCGTCGCGATCCGCTGGCGGCCCCGCCGGACCCTCGTCGCCATGGGCGCGATTCTGGGCTTAGCCTGCTTGCAGCCCGCGCTCCTTGCCGGCGAGGCGGCGGTTGCGCTGATCGCGTGGGCCGCCGCTCTCACCGGATTCGGCTTCGCGTTTGGAAACGTTTTGTTCGAGACGATGGTGCAGGAGCGCGTGAGACCACAGCAGCTCTCACGCGTGTCCGCTTACGGGTGGTTCAGCGCGATGTGCTGCTTACCACTCGGGTACGCGCTCGCCGGCCCGGCGGCGGAGATCGTCGGGATGGACGCCGTGCTGTGGTTCGGTGCTGGGTGGATGGCGCTGTCCTCAATCGTCTTCGTCGCGCTGCCGCCGATTCGGAGCGTGCGGAGCGGCGATGGAGTCGTTGCGGCAGCCGGTCCCGCGCCCGTCTCTGCGTGAGCGCGTAGGGTCGCCGGATGCCCGCGCCGCCCCTGCCACCGGAGCTCGAGGCGTTCCTGCTCGAGCCGCACCCGGCAGTCGTGGCGACGCTCCGTCCCGACGGCTCTCCTCACTCCGTCGCCACCTGGTACGACTGGGTGGACGGGCTGATCCTCCTGAACATGGACGCCACGCGCGCCAGGCTCGGTCACCTCCGCCTCGATCCGCGCGTCTCGCTGACCGTGCTCGACAGGAACAGCTGGTACAGCCACGTGTCGCTCGCCGGCGTCGTGGAACGACTGGTGGAGGATCCGGAGCTGGTCGACATCGACCGTCTCGCGCTGCGCTACACCGACAAGCCGTTCCGGAACCGGGCGGGCAAGCGGCTCAGCGCCTGGGTTCGCGTCGAGCGTTGGCACGAATGGGACGTGGCGGTCAAGCCCAGCCCGTGACGAGCCACCGGCGGCCCGCGAAGCGCCACCACATCAGTGCCAGGCGGACGCAGATGAGGACGAAGAGCGCCGACCAGACCCCGACGATCCCCCAGTCGAACGCGAGCGCTGCGAGCGCGACGGACGCGGACGCGAGGAAGGCGACAACCATCGATCGCATCAGGAACTGGCCGTCGCCCGCGCCGATCAGGATCCCGTCGAATGCGAAGACCGCGCCGTTCAGCGGCTGCATCAGGGCGAACAGGACCCAGATCGCCTGCGCGCGCTCCACGACGGCGTCATCGCTCGTGAACGCGTACGGAAGCACACCCCGCAGCGCGAGCATCGCCACCGCGAAGATCACACCGGCGTAGATCGAGAGCCAGATCATGCGGACGCTCGCCGCGAAGGCGCGGTCGGACTCCCCCGCTCCGAGGCCGCGCCCAACGAGCACCTGCCCGGCTATCGCGATCGCATCAAGCACGAGCGCGAGAAAGATCCAGAGCTGAAAGGCGATCTGGTGGGCGGCGAGCGACGCGTCCCCGAACCGGGCGATGACCGCGCCCGCGAGCGTGAACGCACCCAGCAGGGCGGCCGTGCGGACGAAGATGTGCCGGCCGATCACGAGCAGCCGCCGCATCAGGGCCGGTGCCAACCGAGCCTCGCCGCGCGCCGCGCGCAGGATGACGAGGATGAATGCGGCACCCATCCCGGACTGAGCGATCACGGTTCCCCAGGCGGAGCCCTCGATCCCCCAGTCGAAGCCGTAGACGAACAGGAGCTCGAGGGCGAGATTGACGACGTTGCCCGCGATCACGACCACGAGCGGGGTGCGCAGGTCCGCGACGCCCCGCAGGTATCCCTGTCCGCCGAGCGCGAGGAACGCGAACGGGAGGCCGAGGGCCGCGATCCGCATGTAGGTGACGGCGTAGTCGGCCGTGTCGGCCTCGCCGCCCATCAAGCCCACGATCTGCGGTGCGAGCGCGATCACGCCGGCGGCGATCGCGAGGCCGAAGCCGAGCGAGAGCCAGAGCGCCTGAGCGCCGAGGCGGTTGGCGATGCTCGCCTGTCCCGCTCCGGATGCGCGCCCGACCTGTGCGGTCGTCCCGTACTGGAGGAAGTTGAAGACGCCAAAGAGGCCGCTCAGGACGGTTGCGGCGATCCCGAGCGCCGCCAGCTGATGCCGGCCGAGGTGGCCGACGATAGCGGTGTCGATGAGCAAGTAGAGCGGCTCCGCCGCCAGCGCACCGAGCGCCGGCACGGCGAGCTTCAAAATCTCACCGTCGTACTGGGAGCGCAGCCTCACTCGGCGCGGACGACGCGCGCGCCGCTCGACTGCGCCAGCGCCTTCACCACGATCTCGTCGATGTTCACGTGCGGCGGCCGCGTCACCGCGAAGAGCACGCAGTCGGCGACCTCGTCCGGCGTCACTGGATCGATGCCCGCGTACACGGCTTTGGCAGCGCTCTCGTCCCCGCGGAAGCGGACGACCGAGAACTCGGTCTCGACGAGCCCCGCGTCCACGGTCGTGATGCGGATCGCCCGTCCCAGCAGATCCTCGCGCAGGGCGTACGTGAAGCCGCGAACGGCGAACTTCGACGCGATGTAGGAAGCGCCGTTCGGATAAGCCTGTCGCCCGGCGATCGAGCCCATGTTCACGATGTGACCGCCGTCCCGGATGTGCGGCAGGCAGAGCCGCGTCATCCGCATGAGGCCGGCGACGTTCGTCGCGATCACCGTCGCCTCGTCCTCCTCGGTGGACTCGTCCACCGGCACGCGGCCGAGCGCGAGGCCGGCGTTGTTGAAGAGGATGTCGACGCCGCCCAGCTCCTGCACTGCTGCGGCGACGAAACGCTCGGAGCTCTCGACGTCTGTGACGTCGAGCGGGATCGCCACGTCCGCATCGACGCGTTCGACGCGCCGTGCCCCACCCGCGACGCGGACTCCGAGCGCGCGCAGATCGCGTGTGACGGCGGAGCCGATCCCGCTCGACGCACCTGTGACGATCGCGGTCTTGCCCTCGAGGCTCACCTAGCCAGCTTAATGAGGCCGGGTGCGTGCTCGACCTGGAGTGTGGTGTGGGTCAGCGCGAAGCGGTCACGGAGCACCACCTCGAGGTCACGCCGGATCGCGTGACAGTCCGTTCCGGCCGCGACGAGGACGTGCGCGGAGAGCGCCGGGAAGCCGGAGGTGATCGTCCAGAGATGGAGGTCGTGGACGCCGACGACCCCGTCGGCGGCTGCGATCGCTGCGCCGACCTCGCGCGCATCCATGCCGGCGGGCGCGCCCTCGAGCAGCACGCCGATGGTCTCGCGCAGCACGCCGCCCGTGCTGAGGACGACAAGCATGCCGATCACGATCGCCACGATCGGGTCGGCGTACGCCCAGCCGGTCGCCAGCACGAGGACGCCTGCAAGGACGACCCCTGCGGACGAGGCGAGGTCTGCGAGCACGTGCAGCATCGCCGCCCGGACGTTCAAGCCCGACCCGCCGGCGTGGAGCACCCGCGCAGCAACGAGGTTGACGAGCAGCCCAGCCAGGCCCGCCGCCACGACCCATGCACCGGTGACACGAGGAGGATCCGAAAGCCTCCCGACCGCGGCCCACACGATCCACGCGCCGAGGGCGACAAGTACTAGCGCGTTCGCGAGCGCGGCGAGGACCTCCGCGCGCCGCCAGCCGAAGCTGCGCTCGGGCGTGGCAGGCCGCTGAGCGAGCCAGGCCGCAAACAGGGCGAGTGCCAGCGCGAGGGTGTCGGAGAGCATGTGCGCGGCGTCGGCGAGCAGCGCCAGCGATCCGGAAGCGAGGCCCGCGACCGCCTCGAGGCCGGCGAACCCCAGCACGAGCACGAGCGCCGTTCCCAATGCTCGCTTCTCTCCGCCGTGCGCATGCACGACGGCACCGTAGCGCGGCCCGTTTCCGACCTGTTTATGATCCTCGCCGTGGCAGGGGTGACATTCCAAGGGGTGTCGAAGATCTACCCCGACGGAACCCGGGCGGTCAACCAGCTCAGTCTGGGTGTCGAGGACGGCGAGTTCATGGTGCTCGTCGGCCCCTCGGGCTGCGGCAAGACGACCGCCCTCCGGATGGTCGCGGGCCTGGAGGACATCTCGGAGGGACAGCTCAGGATCGGAGAGCGGGTCGTCAACTACGTACCCTCGCGCGATCGCGACATCGCGATGGTCTTTCAGAGCTACGCCCTCTATCCACATCTCTCGGTCTACGACAACATCGCCTTCGGCCTGAAGTTGAAGAAGATGCCGAAGGACGAGATCGACAAGCGTGTCCAGAACGCCGCTCAGGTCCTCGGCCTGGAGAGCTTCCTGAACAGGAAGCCCCGTGCGCTCTCAGGCGGCCAGCGGCAGCGCGTGGCCATGGGGCGGGCGATCGTGCGCGAGCCGGCTGCGTTCCTGATGGACGAGCCGCTCTCGAACCTCGACGCCAAGCTGCGCGTGCAGATGCGCGCCGAGATCGCGAAGCTGCAGAGCGACCTCGGCACGACCACGGTCTACGTCACCCACGACCAGATCGAGGCGATGACGATGGGGGACCGCGTCGCTGTGATGCGAAAGGGCGAGCTGCAGCAGGTTGCAGCACCGCAGGAGCTCTACGACCGCCCCCTCAACCTCTTCGTCGCCGGCTTCATCGGCAGCCCCTCCATGAACCTCGTCGAGGCCACGCTCGAGCGCGCGAACGGGGGCCTCGTCGCTGTCGCGGGGTCGCAGCGGGTGGCACTGGGCGACGAGACCCTCTCTGCGCGGCCCGCGCTGAAGGAGTTCGAGGGCCGCGCGGTGATCCTGGGCATCCGGCCGGAAGATCTCGAGGACGCCGAGCTCGAGCCCGACTCCCCGGCCGACCGGACTCTGTCCGGCGAGGTGCAGCTGACCGAGGCGCTGGGCTCCGAGGTGATGGTGCACTTCTCGATCGACGCGACCCACGCGATCACGGACGAGGTGCGGGAGCTCCAGAAGGACGCGGGCACCGCCGAGATGGGCATGGCCGACGGACGGGACCAGGGCGGCGCAACGCTCGTCGGCCGCTTCGGCGCCCGTTCCAAGGCGCGCAAGGGGGAACCGATCAAGGTCGCCGTCGACACGCGCGCTTTGCACTTTTTCGACCCGGAGACGGGCCTCGGCATCTACGACGGAACGAAAGGAGACGCATGAAGCGCCAGCGCTTGTACCTCGTCGGTCTCATGCTCGCCCTCCTGCTCCTCGTTGGAGCATGTGGTGGCGGCGACGACAACAACGCGGGGAGCGGGACCACCGCCGCGGAAGAAACGACGGCGGCGGAAAACGTCTCCGGCAACGTTTCCGTGATCGGAGTCTGGACCGGACCCGAGCAGGAGTCCTTCCAGGCCGTGATCGACGGCTTCAAGGCCAAGAATCCGGACGTGACGGTCAAGTACACGTCCGGCGGCGACAACATCGTCACCGTGCTGTCGACCGCGGTCGAGGGCGGCAACCCGCCCGACATCGCAACGGTCTCGCAGCCGGGCACGATGGCCGACTTCGTCAAGCGGGGTGCACTCCAGCCCCTCGACTTCGCCAAGTCCGCCGTGACCGAGAACTTCGGTGAATCGATCGTGACCACCGGCAGCGTCGACGGCACCCTCTACGGCCTCCTCTTCAAGGCGGCCAACAAGTCGACCGTCTGGTACAACGTCAAGGCGTTCGAGGACGCCGGCGTCGAAGCTCCGGCGACCTACGACGACCTCCTCTCGACGGCGAAGACGATCAGCGCTTCCGGCCTGCCCGCCTACTCGATCGGCGGCGCGGACGGCTGGACGCTCACGGACCTGTTCGAGAACATCTACATCCGCACCGCCGGTGCCGAGACCTACGACAAGCTCGCCAAGCACGAGATCCCGTGGACCGATCAGTCGGTCAAGGACGCGCTGGCGCAGATGGCCAAGATCGTGGGCGACACGGACAACGTTGCCGGCGGCCAGGCGGGAGCCCTGCAGACGGACTTCCCGACCTCCGTGTCGAACGTCTTCTCGGCCACCCCCAAGGCCGCGATGGTGCTGGAGGGTGACTTCGTCCCCGGAGTCGCGGGCGATGCCAACCCGCTGAAGGCCGAGACCGGGTTCAACGTCTTCCCGTTCCCGGAGATCGGCGACTCGGGCAAGGCCGTGGTCGGCGGCGGCGACCTCGTCGTCATGTTCAAGGAGAACCCGGCGGCGAAGGCGTTCATCGAGTACCTGACGACGCCCGAGGCCTCAGAGATCTGGGCCAAGCGGGGCGGGTTCTCGTCGCCGAACAAGAACGTCGACTCGAGCGTCTACCCGGACCCGATCCAGCAGACGACGGCCGGCGCGATCGGCGAGGCGGACACGTTCCGGTTCGACCTCTCGGACCTGCAGCCGTCGGCATTCGGCGGCACCGTCGGCCAGGGCCTGTTCAAGCTCTTCCAGGACTTCCTGAAGGCCCCGAGCGACATCGACGGGATCACGACGAAGATGGAGGCCGCGGCCGCAAAGGCGTTCGGCTAGGCACATGAGCGGGGGTGGCAGCATTGCGGGGGAGCCGCCGGTGGTGGCGGCTCCCCCGCCGGAGCACGAGGTCGGCCGCTGGAGCAAGTACGCGCTGGCGGCCGGCTTCCTCGCCCCGGCCGCCGTCCTGCTGACGATCTGGGTGATCTATCCGGCTCTTTCGACGATCCGCCGCAGTCTGTACGACAAGAGCGGCGAGAACCTCGTCTGGTTCGACAACTACAAGAACCTCTTCACGAGCGACCAGACGCTCAACGCGATCAAGAACAACGCCCTCTGGCTGTTGATCGTGCCCGCGCTCGTGACGGCGATCGGGCTGATCTTCGCCGTTCTCACCGAACGGATCCGCTGGTCGGTTGCGTTCAAGACGGCCGTATTCATGCCGATGGCGATCTCCGCGTTCGCGGCCGCGGTCATCTGGCGCGTGATGGACCAGAAGGATCCGGACATCGGCGCTGCCAACGCGATGATCCGGGTCGCCCACGACTACGTCAGCCCGGCGGGAGTGCTGTCCTCGGCGAAGCCGTCGACCGAAGACCTGGCGGGGACGCCGTCCGGTGGCTTGACGCTCCAGAAGGCGATCAAGCCCGGCGACGTCGCCCTCCTCGGACTGACCGGCGTCAGCGCGTCAGAAATCCCCGCCGATGCCGTTCAGGCGGTCAAGCCCGAGCCGCTGCAGGGTGGGATCAAGGGCGTCGTCTGGCGGGACTTCAGTCCCGGCGGCGGCACCCCCGGCGAGGTCGAGTCGCAGGAGGTTGGGCTGCCCGGCGTGACCGTGGAGCTCCTCGACTCGGGCGGCGCCAAGGTCGATAGCGCCTCCACGGACAAGGACGGCAGCTTTGCGTTCGAGGGGGTCGACTCGGGCGAGTACCGGGTCGCGATCGGCTCGAAGACATTTGCCGAGCCCTTCCAGGGCGTCTCGTGGCTGGGCGAGAAGCTGATCACGCCGGCGATCATGTTCGCCTACATCTGGATCTGGGCCGGCTTCGCCATGGTCGTGATCGCGGCGGGGCTGGCGGCGATACCGCGCGACACGCTGGAGGCCGCGCGCACGGACGGCGCCACCGAGTGGCAGGTCTTCCGGCGCATCACCGTGCCACTGCTCGCTCCTGTCCTGAGTGTCGTGTTCATCACGATGCTGATCAATGTCTTGAAGGTGTTCGACATCGTGATCGCGCTCGCCCCGGGCTCGGTACAGGACGACGCGAACGTGATCGCGCTCGACATGTGGCGCACCTCGTTCGGCGGCATCAGCGACTTCGGCTTCGGCTCGGCCATTGCGGTCTTCCTCTTCATGCTCGTGATCCCGATTTTGGCGCTGAACATCCGCCGCTTCCGGAGGGAGGCCTGATGACGACGATCGCCGAAGATCTCCCCCGCGAGGACGAGACCGCCGCCCAGCGCATCCTTCGCATCGTCACGAAGGCGCCGATCCACATCATCCTGGTCGTCATCGGTGTGCTGTGGCTCGTGCCGACGCTCGGGCTCTTCTTCACGTCCCTGCTCGCACCGGAGCGGTTCAACGAGTCCGGCTGGTGGCAGATCCTCTCGAAGCCGAGCCTCGCGACGCTCGACAACTACGACAAGGTCTTCAACACCGACACGATCGTCTCGTCGCTCTGGACGACGGTGCTGGTCTCGCTCGGCGGCACCATCTTCCCCATCTTCATCGCGGCCATGGCCGCGTACGCCTTCGCCTGGCTCGACTTCCCTGGCCGCGACTGGCTTTTCATCGTCGTCATCGCAATGCTCGTGGTGCCGATCCAGATGGCCTTGATCCCGATTTTCAAGCTGTACTCGGACCTCCACCTGTTCGACACCGTCCTCGGCCTGATCCTGTTCCATACGGCGTTCGGGCTGCCGTTCGCCATCTTCCTCTTACGCAACTTCTTCATCGGGATCCCGCGCGACCTGATGGAAGCGGCGCGAATCGACGGCGCCTCGGAGATCCGGATCTTCCTGCGCCTGATGCTCCCGCTCGCACTGCCGGCCATCGCCTCGCTCGCGATCTTCCAGTTCCTGTGGACCTGGAACGACCTGCTCGTGGCGCTCACCTTCGGGCGGGAGACGCAGCCCATCACCGTCGCCATCTTCACCCAGCTGCGCCAGTTCGGCTCCAACATCGAGCTGATCGCACCCGCCGCGTTCGTCTCGCTGGCGATCCCGCTCGCAGTGTTCTTCGCCTTCCAGCGGTACTTCGTCCAGGGTCTGCTCGCCGGCTCGGTCAAATAAGTCTCGTGACACCCCGTGTCGCGATCGTCGGCTCCGGGCTCGGCGGGTTCGTCGCCTATACGACGCTGAGGCATGGCGGGCTCGCACCCGGCGAGATCGCCGTCCTCGGGAACGACCCCGATCCAGCCGGAGCCTGGCGCCCGCGAGCGGCCGCGATCCGACAGCGGCTGATGCGCTCGGAGAGCGACGGGCACTGCTGGCCAACGTCGTTCCCCGGGCTCGCCGCACGTGAGGCCGCCCGGCGGCGCGACCTCTGGCCGCTCGTCCTCAGCGTCTGCGACCGCTACCGCCCCACCGTCGAGCTGTTCCTCGCACACGTCGACGAGCTGCGGTCGAGCAGCCACTGGGACGAGAGCTTCCGGCAGGCCCGGGTCCACCACGTCCGGGCGGTGCACGGCGGCTTCGAGCTCGACGGGCACGGCGTCTTCCGCCACGTCCTACTCGCCCCCGGCCATCCGGGGCTGGCACGCCCGCCCGAATTCGAGGGGGATCCGCGCGCGGTGCATGCCTACGAGCCGCACGCGTACGCGTCACGGGTCGCGATCGTCGGCGCGGGAATGGCCGCCGCAACCGAGTGGGTGAACGCACTCGCGGCGGGTGCCGAAGTCACCTCCATTCGGCGCCGCGAGCCCGCCCGGCGACCGCTCAACGTCGCCAGGCCGCTCTTCAGCAAGCGCGGCCTGTCGGGGTTCCGTGCAGCCCCGCGAGCTCGGCGAGCCGAGTTGCTCCGCGGCTTCGGCGAGCCGTCCTACCCGCCCGGCCGCAGCTGGGACGCGCCCCTCGAGCAGGCCACGCGAGAGGGCCGCTTTCACGTCGCGCACGAGCTCGACGGCGTCGACCAGGTGATCTGCGCGACGGGCTTTCGACGCGGCTTCGAGCACGATCCGCTTCTGGCCGCGCTGGTCTCGGAGCACGGCCTCGAGGCCGAATCGCGTTGGATCGTCCTCGCCGACGACTCGACCGTTCCGGCGCTCACCGACGCGACGCGCACGCTCTCGCTCGCCGGCGTGCCGGCGCAGTGGGCGTTCCCCGCCGCCGACACCCTCGTGGGGATGAAGTTCGCCGCCCGCGGCTTCAGAGCGAGAGTCGAGCGATGTCGTACACGCTGAGGGGCCGCATCGAGACTCGGCTTACGGCCGCGGTGCTCCCGTTCCTCTTCGCGGCAGTCGCCTCGCCGGTCCTGCACAAGTGGTGGCCCCTCGAGTTGGCCGGGCTCATGATCGGGATCGGCCTGACGCTCGACGCCGCGCTCTACCATCCGCTGCTCCCGTACCAGCCCGGCTGGGTCGCGCTCCCGCTCGGGCTGTTCGAGCTGGGTGCGACGATGGGGGCGGCCAGGTTGCTGGAAATCCACGCGCCGCTGTACCCCGCGCTCGGCTTCTTCGCCGGCGCCTGGCTCGTCCTCCAGGTGCTGGCGCACGCCGCGCTGCCGCTGCTCCGCCTCACGTGGCCCGAGGACGGCGGCGAGCTCGGCCGCGGCGGCATCGCGCTCGCGGCCGCGGCGCCCGTCGCAATCGTGGTCGTCGTGGGAATTGCCTGGGCCGTCGAGCCTCCAACGGTGAGGCTCGCCGCGGGCGTCCATCCAGGCCCGCTCGTCCTCGACCACGCGCAGACAATCACGGGCGAGCCGGGCGCGGTCGTGCGCGGCGGGATCGTGATCACGGCCGACGACGTGACGGTCAAGAACGTGACCGTGCGCGGCGGCGAGTACGGGATCGAGGTCGACGGAGCCGAGAGCGTCGAGCTGGACCACGTCGTCGTCGAGGGAGCCGCGCTGGACGGCGTCAACGTCCGGCGCAGCCAGGTGGAGATCCGGAACTGCACGATCCGCTCCCTTCCCGCCGCCTTCACGCAGGGGATCGACATCTCCTTCGGCAACGACCTGCACCCGAGCCTCGTCGAAGGGTGCACGGTCACCGGCGGGCAGGAGGGGATCGTCACCCACTTCGCGATGGTGATGGTGCGCGACAACCACATCAGCGGCACCGAGCTGCGGGCGATCACGATGACCGAGATGTCGATGGGCCTGATCGAGGACAACGAGATCGACGGCGCCCTCGGCGTCGGCATCTTCTGCGGCGACTACTCCGAGTGCGAGATCGAGGACAACGCCGTCTCCGACGTCGAGCCCGATCTCGACTCGGGCGACCTCACGCGGCTGGGCGTGGCGATCCAGGCGCACCGCGGCGCCCAAGCCCAGCTGCGGGACAACGTCGTCCGCACGAGCCCCGGCGGGGTCGCTGCGTTCGTGGACGCGACGATCCGCGAGAAGAGGTGACGTGCCGGTCCGGCTGCAGCTGATCGCCCGGACGGGGCACCCCGACTTTCTCGACCTGCCGTGGGGCGAGCCGCTCGCCGAGTGGACCTCGGAGCGGCTCGTCGAGGTGGTGCGCGGAATCCACCGCCACGTGGTGCGCTTCGTCGAGTACGACAGCCCCGGAGGGCCGGCTCTCTACGCCCTGAAGGAGCTCCCCGCGCCGATCGCGCGGCGCGAGTACGGGCTGCTGCGCGCGCTGGCCGCGGAGGAGATGCCGGTCGTCGAGGCAGTCGGGGTGGTCAGCGAACGCGGCGAGGGGCTCGACGCGGTCTTGATCACCCGCCACCTCGACTACTCGCTGCCCTTCCGAACCCTGTTCGCACGCGGGAGCGTGCCGGATCTCCGCATCAGGCTGCTCGATGCCGGTGCCGAGCTGCTCGTCCGGCTCCATCTCGGCGGGTTCTTCTGGGGGGACTGCTCGCTCTCGAACACCCTCTTCCGACGCGACGCCGGTGCCCTCGCGGCATACCTGGTCGATGCCGAGACGGGCGAGCTGCACCCGGCCCTCTCCGCGGGCCAGCGGCACCACGACTTGCTGATCGCCGAGGAGAACGTCGCCGGAGAGCTCGCAGATGTCGAAGCCGAGCTCGGCCGTGAGGGCGAGCTCCATCCCGAGGACACGGCGGCGGAGCTCGTCGCTCGCTACGAGTCGCTCTGGGGCGAGCTCACGCGCGAGGAGGTCTTCGCCGACGACACGCGGTACAAGATCGACGAGCGGCTGCGCCGGCTGAACGAGCTGGGGTTCGACGTCGAAGAGCTCGAGCTCGTCGGGGGCGAGGACGGCTACAAGCTGCGACTGAACCCTCGCGTCGTCGAGCCGGGCCATCACCGCCGGCGGCTGCATGCCCTCACCGGCCTGATGGCCCAGGAAAACCAGGCGCGCCGGCTCCTGAACGACCTCGCGCGCTTCCGGGCCGAGCTCGACCGCGCCGGCAAGCGGCCGGTTCCGGAGACGGTCGCGGTCCACCGCTGGCTGTCGGAGGTGTTCGAGCCCGCAGTCGCGGCCGTCCCAGCCGAGCTCTGGGGCAAGCGGGATGCCGCCGAGGTCTTCCACGAGGCACTCGAGCACCGGTGGTTCCTCTCCCAGCAGGCCGGAGAGGACATCGGGCTGATGCCGGCGATCGCGGCCTACGCCAGGGACGTCCTCCGCCACGCGCCGGACGAGCGTGCCGTGCTCGAGCCCGGCGGCACCGACGAGGAGGACGAGACGTAGTGTCCGACAGACACTAGGTCAGCTCGACCCGGTCGATCGTGATCGGGGTCAGCGGTGCGTCGCGGCCATCCCGCTCGGCCGTGGAGATCTTGTCTGCCACGTCCTGACCCTTTGTCACCTTTCCGAAAACGGTGTGCTTGCCGTCCAGCCACGACGCCGACTCGGTCGTGACGATGAAGAACTGGCTGCCATTGGTGTTCGGGCCGGAGTTGGCCATGGCGAGCGCGCCCCGCTCGACCTTGTGGTCGTTGAACTCGTCCTCGAACTGGTAGCCAGGCCCACCGGTCCCCGTCCCCTGCGGGCAGCCGCCCTGGATCATGAAGTCGGGAATGACGCGGTGGAAGATCAGCCCGTCGTAGAACCCCTCGCCCGCGAGCTTGGTGAAGTTCTCGACCGTCTTCGGAGCCTCGTTGGGAAACAGCTCGATCTCGATCGGTCCTTCGCTGGTGTGAAGCGTCGCTTTGGTCATGTGGGGACCGTAGCCAACCCGGCCACAGCCCGCGCCGCTGCCAGGCGCTCCGGCACAGTCGGATGCGAGAACAGCCAGAGATAGGCGATGCGCGGCGGCGCAGGATCCGGCAGGTTCGCATCCGACAGCCGTCCGAACGCCGACTCGAACGCGCCGAGGTCGCCGGTCTGCTCGATCGCGAAGCGATCGCAGGCGTACTCCCACCGGCGGGAGAGGGCGGCCTGGAGCGGAGCTCCCGCCAGGCCGAGGACCGATCCGACGAGGAGCGCGAAGGGGACGATCCGCGCGTCCCCGGGGCCTCTCGCGGCGACCGCATCGAGCACCGTGTCCGAGGAGAGCAGCACCCACAGCGCGAGAACCACCACCCCCACTCCCGCCATGGCGAGCACGGTCGCCAGGGCGACGTGGCGGTAGCGGCGATGGCCGAGCTCGTGCGCGACGACCGTCTGGATCTCGGGTGTGCTGGCCTGCTCGACCAACGTGTCGTACAGGACGACTCGGCGCGTGGCGCCCAGGCCCGAGACGTAGGCGTTCAGCTTCGTGGTGCGCTTGCTGGCGTCGGCCACGAGCACCGCTCGCACGGGGACGCCCGCCTCGACCGCCAACTTCAGCACGGCATCGCGGAGCGTCGGCTCCTCGAGCGGCCTGAACTTGTTGAAGACCGGCTCCAGTACGACCGGCGCCACGAAGCTGAGCAGCAGCACGACGATCGCCCCGCTGCCGGCGGCGACCACCGGCCAGGCCGACGGGAACGCCTGCGCGGAGCCAACCAGCCCCGCGAATGCGGCGCCGGTGAGTACCGCACCGATCTCGACTGCCTTCAACCGATCGAGCGCGAATTCCCGCCCGCTCTGGCGCGAGAACCCGTACGCCCGCTCGTGGAGCAGGCCGAGCCAGATGCTGAGCGGCAGGCGCAGGAGCGCCGAGAGGTTCACCACGAGCATGCCGAGCAGAAGGGCACCCACGGCTTCGGGCAAGGCATCGACGGCGCCCACGACCGCCTGGCCCGGGCGCGTCAGAGCCAACACGGCAAGGAGCGCCAGCCCGAGCGCCACGTCCGCGAGGATGGCCCGGTAGCGGGGGTCGTGATAACGGCGGGCGAGCTCGTCGCTCCCGGTCTCCTGAGCTTCTGCCGCTCCCACGGAGCGTGTCTATCACAGCCCTTAACAAGGCGCTAACAGGTGCTTCGTTTAGTGCTGATTACACTCGGTTTATGGATACTGCCGAGCCGCTCGGAGCGACGCACGTTCAGCCGGCCCCCTCCACTGAGCTCGCCGACCAGTGGCGTCGCCTGACCCGGGCCGCGACGGCGGTCGCGATCCTGACGAGCCCTGCGCTCTTCATCTGGTTCAGGGAATACAACGGCTGGAGCACCCTCTGGTCACTCGCGGCCGCGGTGGGCGCGGTGGTCGTCTTTCGCGGCTTCGCGGACTTGCTCTTCCGCCGGCTGATCCCATGGCCGAGCCTCTTCGGCGCCGACAGCGCCCAGCTCAGAGAGGAGGACGTGATGGGCCGGCGGCGGGCGTGGTACTGGCGGAAGAAGGCGCGCCTCGCGGCGATCCTCGGTACCGGAATCACGGTTGTCTGGCTGATCCGCGGCGGCTCCTGGCTCGGCACCGGGGGCGAGATCGTCGGCGGCCTTGCGTCCGCGCTCTCGAACCCGGCGGTGCTGACGCAGATCGTCTTCGTCACCTTCCTCTTCATCGCCAACTTCGCGATCCTGATGGGCCCGATGCTGATGATGGGCATCTCGCAGATCCGGGGCTTCGAGCCCGGCGACGCGCAATGGGGAGTCAGGCTCGGCGATGTCCGCGGCCAGGTAGAGGCCAAGGAGGAGGTGCGCCGGGTCGTCACGCTGTGGCAGTCCGGCGAGGCGTTCGAGCGCGCTGGCGGCAAGCGGGAGCGGGGGCTTCTCTTCCTGGGCGCGCCCGGCACGGGGAAGACGATGCTCGCGAAGGCGATCGCCACGGGCTTCAACTCGCCGTTCATCTCCATCCCCGGCTCCGGGTTCGCCCAGACCTTCATCGGCGTGGACGCGATCATCGTCCGTTACCTCGCCTGGAAGGCGAAGCGCCTCGCCCGCAAGTGGGGCGGTCAGTGCATCGTCTTCATCGACGAGATCGACGCGGTGGGCATGCGCCGCCAGGCACTCGGCGGCGGCGGGCCGATCGGGGGCTTCACGCCTACCGACATCTCGGACCACCTGTTCTTCGGGCCACACGGCGCGCTCACCGGCAGTGGCGACCTGATCCTCGAGACACGCCGCTGGCGCGAGCTGATGTTCGAGCAGCGAGCGCCGGAGCGGGTCGGCCCGTCCGCGCTACGGTCGAAGCTCGGCGCTGTCCTCGACTTCACCTTCCCCGGGATGGGCCAGGGCGGCGGCCTCGCGCTGAATCAACTGCTCGTGGTGATGGACGGAATCGACAATCCGCCGTTCACGAAGCGCGTGCTCACCAGCCGCTTCAACACGTTTCTCGACGCGACGTACGTGGTGCCGCGGCGGCTCGGCAAGATCCCGCTCCGCCTGCCGCCCCCCGGTCCGCGAGGTGACCAGATCTACTTCATCGGCGCGACGAACGTGCCGCTCGACCGGCTCGATCCCGCCCTGATCCGGCCGGGCCGGATGGGTCGCCACGTCTGGTTCCGAACGCCGACCAAGCAGGACCGGGTGGACGTCTTCGACCTCTACATCACGCGGGTCTCGCACGAGGCCGACCTCGACACGCCGAAGCGGCGGGACGAGATCGCACGAATCACGAACGGCTACTCGCCCGCCATGATCGAGCAGGTCTGCTCCATGGCGCTCACGCTCGCCCATCACGAGGGCCGAGACCACTTCGCGTGGGGCGACCTGGTCGAAGCGATGACCACGATCGAGTCCGGGACGGCGATCGGAATCGAGTACGTGGCCTCCGAGACGCGAGCCGTCGCGATCCACGAGGCGGGTCACGCCGCGGCCGGGCACGTCTTCATGAAGGGCGCCGAGTCGACACGGCTCTCGATCCGAATGCGCGGCGGCTCGCTCGGGCACCACCAGGCGCTGGAGAAGGAGGAGCGCTTCAGCCGCTTCCGGAGCGACGAGATGGCGCGGCTCGTCTGGACGCTCGGTGCGATGGCCGCGGAGCACGTCTTCTACGGCGAGACCTCGAACGGCGTCGGCGGCGACGTCCAGTCGGCAACCGCACAGGCGGCCTGGATGGTCGGGGCGTCTGCCATGGGGCCTGAGCCGTTCACCGTCGCAGCCCTCGACCAGGAGAGCCCGGAAGACGCGCGTCAGCGGGTGTTGAAGCGGTTCGAGGCGATCGGGCTGCAGATCATGAACCGCACGAGCGCCGGAGGGCCCTTCAACGAGGACCCGATCTCGGGCGTGCTCGGCGACGCGGACAAGCGACGGCTCGCCGCTCAGATCCTGGGTCAGGCGTATGTTGCCGCCCACAACCTCGTCGTTCACAACAAGGCCGCTGTCGAGCAGATCGCCGACGAGCTCGTCGTCCGCCGCGAGCTCTTCGGTGACGAACTGGTGGAGATCCTCGACCGCGCCGGGCTCGAGCTGCCGGCGATCGACTACGCGAGCGAGGCCGCATGGCCGAAGATGTGACGCCAAAGCGGATACCGGCCTTGGTCGAGACGCGCGGTGAGCGTGCGCGCCAAACGTCCTACCGCCTTCGCTTCGGGGCCCTCTACGTCCTCCTCGCCGCGATCGTCGGGGCCGGTGTCGGCTCCTTCGTCGTCCTGGCGAGCCGCGACGCACCGGCCGCGGCTGCCGCATGGTCGAGCTGGGCTCCGGAGGGAAGCCGCGATGCCAGCGCCAAGCAGATCGCAGATCACGTCTCCAAGCGCTACCGGCTCCCGAGCGGAGACCAGCTTGCCGTCGCTCTCGTCGGCCCGCCCAAAGTTCAGGACGTGAGCGTGAGAGCGATCGCGGTGAGGCCGGACACGTCGACGGGCCAGGCGGAGGACGAAGACGTGGACGTGGTCGAGACCGGCAAGTCGATCATGTACATCCTCTGCGGACTCGGCGAGAGCTGCTCGATCAAGGAGGGCAGGCCGACGGAGGCGCGCCACCAGCTCCTTCGGCGCGAGGCGCTCGAGCTCTCGCTCTACACCTTCAAGTACGTCGACGATGTCGAGTCGGTCGTGGTCTTCCTCCCGCCGCGAGCGGACATGCAGGTCGGCTCGTCCCTCTTCCTGAAGAAGAGCGAGGTGCGTGATGAGTTGCGCCGGCCGCTCCGGAGCACGCTCCGCTTCGGAGCGGCGCCCGCGCTCGGCCAGATCGACACGATCGAGCTGGGCAACATCGATCGCCTGACACGCCCGCGCACGTTCCAGTACGAGTTTCAGCAGACGCAGGAGGGGAGCGCCATTCTCGTGCTCACGCCTGCCGTGCTCGGAACGTAGCGGCCGGACTCTAGGGAAGCGGCGGCGCGGGCAACTCGGGCGTCGTCAGCTCGGGCGTGGGCAACTCGGGCGTGGGTAGCTCGGGCGTGGGCAGCTCCGGCAC
>DATLDK010000049.1:0-42979 GCA_035525905.1 Gaiellaceae bacterium
GACGACGTCGAGACGATGCGCCGCTGCTCGCAGTGGCTGCAGTACGAGGGCCTCCGCTACGCGGTGGAAGCAACGCAGCGCCGCGGCGCCGGGACGATCCCCTGGCAGTTCAACGAGCCGTATCCGAACGCCTGGTGCACCGCTGCGGTCGACCACCGCGGCGACGCGAAGCCGGCCTTCTACGGCGTCGCCCGCGCCTACCGAGCCGGACATCCCACGGCACAGTTCGACACGTGGGCCTGGGGCGGCCGGGGGGAGGCACGGGCGGCGGCGACCGCACCGGCGCGGTTCGTCGATCTCGACGGCTCCGTCGTGGCCGAGACCGAGGAGGGCGGGATCGCGGCACCGCTCGCGGCCTTCGCGCACGACGTCTTCCTGCTCGACCTCGGCCCCGCCAGCCGCTACGTGATGACGCGCACCCACACGCTGGAGCCGCTGCTCGACCTGCCAGGCGCCAAGCTCTCGTTCGACGGCAGGACGCTCCGGAACGAGGGCGATGTCGCCGCGCTCGGGGTCGTACTCGAGGACGCCCGGCCCTACGACGCGCCGGGATGGGTGACGTTCTCGGACAACGTGCTCGACCTCCTGCCCGGCGAAGCCCGCGAACTGGAGGTCGCCGGACCGGTCGCGGAGCTCAGGATCGAGGGCTGGAATGCTCGCGTATAGGGCGATCGCGCCGGACGGCTCCTCCGTGGACGGCTTCCGGTTCGAGGGAAGCACGGCGACGTACGAGGGCGCCGCACCGGTCGACGCCGGCATCCGCGTCTCGCTCGAGCTGGCGCGGACGGACGATCCGGCGTGGCTCGTGCCCGGCGTCTTCTACGGCGAGAACCGTCCCGAAGCCTGCACGCGGATCTATCCGCGCTTCACCCCCGGGCACACGGATGTCGACCGCATGGAGTCGGACGCGTGGTCGTTCCGCGCCGACCGCTGCTCGACCCCGGCCGTGTTCGCGAACGGCAAAGGCCTCCTCACGAGCGAGGTCAGCCCGGTGGGCCAGGCCGGCGTCGGCTTCGCGTGGCGCGGGGGCGACCCGATCGTCTGGCTCGACTTCCCCTACCGCGAAGAGCCACTGCGCTACGACGGCTCGGAGACCGCGGCGCCCCCCGACGTCCAGACGTACACCTGGCAGCCGCGGGAGTCCGTCGAGCTGGACGTCCGCGAGGCCGACCTGGCTGTGCTTCGGCCCAGCGGCCCTTTCGAGGACCCGGGCTGGCTGACCGTCGAGGAGACGGCTGCACTCGCCGCCCACGGCCTGTACCGCTGGCATTACAAGCCCGAGCCCCCACGCCTGATGGAGACCGCCTCGTTCGACCGGCAGCGGCCGGACGACCGCGACCACATGCACGTGTCCTGGGTGAGCGGCACGCCCTACGCGCATGCGCTGCTGCGCCACGGGCGCCGCGTCGGCAACGACGAATACGTCGAAGCCGCGACCGCGCTCCTCGACCACGTCGCCGGCCATCTCACGCCCGGCGGGACATGCTGGGCGCAGTGGACTCACGACCGCGGCTGGACCTGGGGCTGGCACCCCGACCACTCCCGGCTGCACGCGCGCACGCTTGCCGACGCGACGCTCTTCCTCCACCGCTCCGGGTCTCGCTGGGAGGACGCCGTCCGCTCGAATCTCGGCGTCGTCCGCCGCACGCAGCGCCACGACGGCGCGCTGCCCGCTGCACATCACGTCGAGACGGGCGACGCCGTCTCGTGGGAGGGCACCGCCGGCATGGCCTGGATTCCCGCACTCGTCGAGGCGGGCCACCTCGAGGAGGCGCGCGCCGCCGGAGAGTACTTCAAGCGCTTCGACACCTGGTACGGCGCGCCCGAGGACGTCGACCTCGCCCCCACCTCCGAGGACGGCTACGGCGCCGTGATGGCCTTCGTCGCGCTCGAGGACTGGGAGACGGCCAAGCGGGCGGCCGACTGGATGCTGACGTTCCGCTACACCTACGACGTCGCCTTCGCGCCCGACACGACACTCGGCAGGTACGGCTTCAAGACGCGCGGAGGCGACCAGGCCTCCCCGGCCAACCAGCACCTGCACGCATTCGGACTGATCTGCCTACCCGAGATGGTCCGACTCGCGCAGGCGACCGGGGACGACTATTACGTGGCGACGACGCGCGAGAACCTCGCCTGCTTCCGCCAATTCGTGGCGCGCCACGACGGCGACTTCGGGGCGCAGCGCGGGATGACGAGCGAGCGCTACTACCAGACCGACGTCTTCGAGCCGAAGGGCGGTCTCCTGCCCCTCTCGCACGCCTGGACCGGCGGCGTCCTCCTGTACGCCTGTGAGGCGGCGTTGGAGCTCGGCCTGTGAAGAGCTTCCCGAGCTCATGGCCTCCCTCGGCGTGAACGCGTATCGCCCGCGCATGCCCAACCGCATCGACGAGCTCGCAATCGGGCTGCTCGGCCGGCCAGAGCTGTGACGACGCTGGACGCGATCGCACGCGAGAGCGGTACCTTCGCCATGGTCGCGATGGACCAGCGCGAGTCGCTGCGGACGATGCTGCGCGAACGGGGAAGGGGAGCCACGGACGCACACCTGGAGCGGTTCAAGCTCGGCGTCGCCTGCGAGCTGGCGCCGCACGCGTCGGGCTTTCTGATCGACCGTGACCACCTCCAGGGCGTCGAGCCCTTCGTCGAGCATGGCTTGATCCTGGCGGTCGACCTGCTCGACCAGGAGCCGGGCGGCGTCGTCGAGGACACGGCGCTCGACGAGGACGTGGAGCTCGTACCGGGTGTCGTGGCGCTCAAGTTCCTCGTCATCTGGCGCGATGACGAACGGCGCGCGGAGCGGGTCGAGATGTCGCGCCGCTTCGTCGAGCTCGCGGCCCGCGTAGGGCTGCTGTCGGTGCTCGAGCCGGTCGTCCGCGTCCCGGAGGACGAGCGTGAGGACGCGATCGTCGAAGCAGCGCTCGAGCTCGGTGCGGTCGGCCCGTCGCTCTACAAGGGCCAGGTGCCGCTCTTCGGGCGCGGGGATCCGGCGGAGATCACACGGCACGCGCGGGCCATCGACGCGGCCTTGCCGTGCCCCTGGGTCGTCCTCTCACAGGGCGTCGACCCCGCTGACTTCCCGGCCGCTGTCGAGGCGTCCTGCCGGGGCGGAGCGTCGGGCTTCCTGGCCGGGCGCGCGCTGTGGACGTCGGCGCTCTCGGCCGACGACCCTCAGGCCGTCGTGCGAACCGAGTCGGTTCCACGGCTGCGCGAGCTGGCCGCGATCGTCGATGCGCATGGATGCCCGTGGCGGGCGAAGGCGTGAAGATCCGGGGCCTCATCGAGGGCTTCTACGGAACGCCCTGGTCACATGCAGAGCGGCTCGATCTGATCGCCTTCTGCGGCCGGCACGGGCTCAACACGTGGGTGCACGCACCCAAGGACGATCCGTACCACCGCAAGCTGTGGCGCGAGCCCTATCCGGACGCCGAGCTCGAACGGATCAGAGAGCTCGTCCGGCAGGCGGAGCAGCACGAGGTCGAGTTCGCCTACGCGATCGCGCCCGGCCTCGACGTCTGCTACTCGAAGGACTCGGAGCTGGAGACGCTGGTCGCGAAGTGCGGACAGGTGCAGGGCGCCGGAGTGCGTTCGGTGCAGCTGCTCTGGGACGACATCGAGCACGCGCTCAACTGCGCCGAGGACGAGCAGCGCTACGGCCACGCCGAGCGGCCGAGCGGAGCGGCGCAGTCGGACTTCAGCAACCGCTTCCGCGAGGCGTTCGAGCAGCCCGGCCCGCTCGTGGTCTGCCCAATCGGGTACGCGGGGACCGGCGACTCGGAATACCGCCGCAGCTTCGCCCCCTCCCTGCATCCAGAGATCGTCGTCTACTGGACTGGTCCAGAGGTGGTCTCCTGGGGGATCAACCGCGAGGCGCTGGACGCGACGGTCGACCGCTTCCACGGCCACGAGCTGCTGCTCTGGGACAACTACCCGGTCAACGATTTCGATCCGGAACGGCTATTCCTCGGGCCACTTCGCGGACGCGACCCGCGGCTCGCCGGAGGGCGCCTACGAGGGCTGATCGCCAACGGGATGGTGCAGGCGGTTCCGTCGAAGCTCGCCCTGGCCACCGCCGCAGATTGGGCCCGCGATCCCGACGCCTACGACGTGCTCATGTCGTACGAGCGAGCTCTCCAGGCACACGGCCGCGAGGTGCTCGAGGCGCTCGGTCCTGCTCGCGCGAACGTCACGCCTCCGTCTGACCTCCCGGGTCTCGTCGACGCGCTCCTGCTCGGCGTCGACGCGGCGACGGGCGCCGCCCTGCTGGAGCCGTTCGTGTGACCGACGTCGCCGTCTACGGAGCGACAGGGGCCGGAGTCATGGCGGCGGTGGCCGCGCAGGCAGCGGGCGCCGACACCGTCCTGATCGAGCCCGGCGACCACGTCGGCGGGATGGTCTCGGGCGGCCTCTCGTGGACGGACGTCGGCGACCTGGCCGCGATCGGCGGGCTCGCACGGCGCTTCTACGAGCTCGTAGCGGAGCATTACGGCGTGCGCCTCTGGGGCGTGAAAGGCCCCGAGCCGCACGTCGCCGAGGCGATCCTCGTGAGCCTGCTCGAGGATGTCGACGTCCGGCTCTCGGAGACATCGGTTCCGGACGCAGCCGTCTACATCGATGCGTCCTACGAGGGCGACTTGATGGCGTCCTTCGGCGTGCCGTACGCAGTCGGCCGCGAGTCTCGCGAGCTGTACGGCGAGCGCTGGGCCGGTCGGCAGCCCGCCTACCGGCCGGGCAAGCACAACTTCGGCGTGCTGCTGTCGCCGTTCGCAGACGACGGCTGCCTCCTGCCTCACATCCGCGAGCCGGAGCTCGACGAGGAAGGCTGGCCGGCCGAACGGCTGGGCGATGGCGACGGCGGCCTGCAGGCCTACGCCTTCCGCGTGTGCCTGACCGATCGCGAGGAGAACCGGCTTCCGGTCGAGCCCCCGGAGGCGTACGACCCCGCGGCGTTCGAGCTGCTCGCGCGCTATCTGGACGCCACCGGCGATCCGGCGCCGCTCGGCCTCGTCCGCGACCTGCTGCCGAACGGGAAGTGCGACGTCAACTCCATCGGACCCTTCTCGCTCAACGTCCTCGACGGCACCAACCGCGGCTACCCGGACGGCGATGGGGAAACGAGAGGGCGCGTGCGCGAGCACCATCTGCGCTACACGCAGGGTTTCCTCTGGTTCCTGTCCGAGCGCGGGCTCCTCGAGGGCTGGGGGCTCTGCGCTGACGAGTTCGAGGACACAGGCGGCTGGCCGCACCAGCTCTACGTGCGCGACGGCCGCCGGATGCTCGGCGCATACGTGCTCACCGAGCACGATCTGACCGGGGCTCGAGCGCAGCGGGACGCTATCGCGCTGGGCTCGTACAACATCGACATCCGCGAGGTCGAGCGTACGTGGCGAGCCCTGCCCGAGTACACGCGCACGCCCGCAGTCTTCAACGAGGGCTACCTCTCCATCGCCGTCCCGCGCTACCCGATCCCGTACCGATCTTTGACTCCGCGCCGCGAGGATGCGGACAACCTGCTCGTTCCCGTCTGCCTCTCCGCGTCGCACGTCGCCTTCGGCTCAGTGCGAATGGAGCCGACACTGATGGAGCTGGGGCAGGTGGCGGGCCGAGCGGCGGCGCAGGCCGCACGCCGCGGACTGGCCGTGCAGGACGTCGACGTCGCCGCGCTCCAGGACGAGGTCCCGGCTCTGTGATTGCGTTCATGACCGCGAACTTCGTCGCGCGCGAGACCGGTTGGGCGATGCACGGCTGGGGTCACGGAGATCGCGAGACGAACGAGGCGTTCGCGCCCGTCGAGGCCTACGGCGAGCGCTTCGACGCTCTCCTCCGCGACGTGCGCACGCTCGGCTTCGAGGCGATCGACCTCTGGGGGGCCCACCTCAATCCAGACTGGGCGACCGCCGAGCACGAGGCGCTCGCGCGCGAGGCGCTCGCCAGGCGAGGCGTCCGCGTCGCCACCTACGGCACGTGGGTCGGCCCCGGAAACGTGGCCCGGTCGTGCGAGCTCGCTCGCGCAGTGGGCACGGACGTCATCGGCGGTGGCATGTCCGGGAACGCCGCCGAGCTCGCGCCGGAACTCCGCGAGCACGGGGTCACGCTCGCGATCGAGAACCACCCAGAGCGGACACCGGCGGACGTGCTCGCGAAGATCGAAGCCGGAGCTGGGACGATGGCGGCCACCGTCGACACCGGTTGGTGGGCGACGCAGGGCTACGACCCGGCGCAGGCGATCGTCGAGCTCGGGGAGCACGTGCGCCACGTTCATCTCAAGGACGTGCTGCACGAGGGCGAGCCGCACGAGACGTGCCCGTGGGGGGAGGGCATCGTCGACGTCGAGGCGTGCGTGCGCGCCCTCGAGCGGATCCGCTACACAGGCGCGCTCACGATCGAGCACGAGCCGGAGGATCACGACCCGAGCGACGAGGTCCGATCGATGCGCGCGCAGCTCGAAGGGTGGCTGAGGTGAGGCTCGCGCTCGTCGGCGCAGGCAACATCGCCGACCGCTATGCCGCGGCCATCGTCGGTGCGGAGGGACTCGAGCTCGCCGGCGTGACCGATCGCCTCCCCGCTCGTGCGGAGGCGATCGCTGCGGCCTTCGGCGGTACGGTCTATCCCTCGCTTGCAAGCCTGCTCGCGGACGAGGCGGTCGACACCGTGGTCAACCTCACCGCGCCACAGGCTCATTTCGAGGTGACTGCGGCGGCGCTCGACGCCGGCAAGCACGTCCACAGCGAGAAGCCCTTGGCCCTTACGCACGACGACGCCCGCGAGCTCGTGGCGCGAGCCGAGAAGAACGGCGTCAGGCTGAGCAGTGCCCCGAGCACGCTCCTCGGCGAGGCGCAGCAGACAGCGTGGAAGCTCGTGCGTGAAGGTGCGATCGGCCGGGTGCGCGCCGTTTACGCGGAGGCGAACTGGGACCGACTCGAGTCCTGGCATCCCGATCCGCGGGCTCTCTACGCCGTCGGGCCGCTCGTCGACGTCGGCGTGTATCCCCTGACGATCATGACCGCCATGTTCGGCCCGGCCCGGCGTGTTCACGCTTTCGCAAGCATGCTCGAGGCGCACCGAAAGCTGCTGGACGGCACGCCCTTCACACCCAAGGCCCCCGATTTCGTCGTCGCGAACATCGAGCTCTCCGAGGGCGTCCTCGCGCGCCTGACCGCGACGTTCTACGTCGGTCCGAGCAAGCAGCGGGGGCTCGAGCTGCACGGGGACGACGGGTCGCTCTACATGCCGACCTGGGCCGAGGCGAACTCCCGCCTCGAACAGCAGGCTCGTGGCGGCGAGTACGCCACAGTGGCGCCGATCCGGGAGCCGTTTCCCGGGATCGACTGGGGACGCGCGCTCCTCGATCTCGCGGCCGCGATCGACGAAGGCCGTCCGCACCGGTCGAGCGGGGAGCACGCGGCGCACGTGGTCGAGGTCTTCGACGCGATCCGCTCATCGGTCGATCGCGACGGGGCCGCCGTCGAAGTCCGCTCCGACTTTCCGCGTCCGGAGCCCATGGAATGGGCACAGTGAGCAGATGAACGACGAACGCTGGTTCCGCGCGCCCGGTCGGGTCAACCTGATCGGCGACCACACGGACTACAACGAGGGGTTCGTCCTGCCGGTGGCGATCGACCTCGGTTGCACCGTGCGGGCGAAGCCGCGTCCGGATGGACTCGTCAAGCTGCGCTCGCTCGACGTCGACTCCGAGGTCGAGCTCGCCGCCGACGGCAGCACCGAGCCGGCCGCGGTCGAGGAGGTCTGGGGGCGCTACGCCGCAGGCGTGATCGGAACGCTGGCCGCGCTCGGCCGGCCGGCGGTCGGTATGGACGGCGTCATCTCGTCGACGATCCCGCTGGGCGCGGGACTGTCGTCGAGCGCTGCGCTCGAGGTCTCCCTTGCGCTCGCGCTGAACGACGTGGCGGAATTCGAGCTGTCGGCAATCGACGTCGCCCTTGCCTGCCAGAAGGCGGAGCAGGACGCGCTCGGCGTGCCGGTCGGGATCATGGACCAGCTCGCCTCCGTCGCCGGAAAGCGCAATCACGCTCTCCTGATCGACTGTCGCTCCCTCGACGTCGCGCCGATCCCGGTTCCCTCGCGACTTGCCGTCCTGATCGTCCATTGCGGCGTCTCGCGCGCTCTGGTCGACAGCGCCTACGCGGAGCGGAGGCAGGCCTGCGAGGCGGCCGCGGCGCGGCTCGGTTTGAAGTCACTTCGCGACGCGACGCCGGAGCAGGTTGCCGACGACCCCCGCGCCCGCCACGTCGTCTCCGAGAACGCGCGCGTGCTCCAGGCTGCGCGCGCCCTCGAAGCCGGAGACGTTGCCGCGCTCGGTCCGCTGCTGAACGCGAGCCACGAGAGCCTGCGGAACGACTACGAGGTCTCGACCCCAGAGCTGGACGCGCTCGTCGAGGCGCTCGTCGATGCGGGCGCAATCGGCGCGCGTCTGACCGGGGCGGGCTTCGGCGGCTGCGTCGTCGGGCTGGCGGGCCGCGATGCGGCGGACGAGATCGTCGAGACCGCAGCGGGGCGCTACTGGGCGCAGACGGGGCATCAGCCGCGCGCGTTCGTCTTCCGCGCAGTCGACGGAGCCGGCCGCGTGCCCGCGCAGACCGCGTGAGCACGCGCGCGGAAGAGCTGGAAGCGCGGGCCTACGCGGCGGAGCAGCTCGCCGCGCTCGGCGTCGTCCTCACGGACGCGGAGCGCGAGTCGATCGAGGTGGCCGACTTCGGCCTCGGGCGCCTGCGCGAGCAGGGATTGCTGGTGCTCGTGTACGTCAACACCGACCGCTACTGCGCGAAGGAGCTCGTCCTCTACCCGGGGCAGACCTGCCCCGAGCACCGACACCCACCCTTCGACGGCACGCCCGGCAAGGAAGAGACGTTCCGCTGCCGCAGCGGTCTCGTCCACCTCAATGTCGGCGGCGAAGAGATCGTGCTGCAGCCGGGCGAGCAGCACACGATCCCGCCGGACACGCTGCACTGGTTCCACGCAGGTGAGGAGGGCGCAGTCGTCTCCGAGTTCTCGTCTACCAGCCGAGACGACCTCGACATCTTCACGGACCCTCAGATTCGGAGAACCGGCTAGGGGTTTCCCCGACGCGATGCGCCGCCCGCGCAGGCAGGCTCGAGGCATGACGATCGTGCTCTGGAGGGTGCTGGACCACCCGGTCGTCGCCGCCTGCCTGACCAGCGCTCTGTGGCTGGGAGGCCTGACGCTTGCCGCCGTCCTCCTGCCCGAAGGGTCCGGCCTGGAGGCCATGGCCGAGTTCTGGGCGTTCTGGGCGACCGTGATCTTGATCTGCAAGCTCATTGCCGCGCTTTATCGGCTCCGGTGGGGGCGAGCACGGTACGCAACCACGCCTCGAGCGAGAGCAGCAGCCAGATCTTCGCTCCCCGGCGCGCCGGCGGCAGCTTCCGGTCCGGCCGCGCCAAGTCCTCCAGATACGGACGCTGGATGATTCCGTAGGGCGCGAGCCCGTCCAGCAGACGCTCGCGCGCGAAGCGGTCGAACTTGCCCTGCAGCCAGGCCTCGACGGGGACGCGCATGCCGCTCTTCCGGCGCATCACGATCTCGGCCGGGAGCAGATCCTCGACGGCACGCTTGAAGATGTACTTCTCGACCGTGCCACGCAGCTTCAGCTCGGCCGGCATGCGGAGGGCGACGTCGACGACGCCTCGGTCGAAGAGCGGCGAGCGCGGCAGCACTCCGTGGGGCCGGCTCAGCTGGGCGACCTTCGGAAGGATGTGGTGGCCGCCCTTGGACGTGACGTTCAGGGCCATCAGGCGGTTCACGAGCGTCGACCAGCGCGGGTCGTACAGGTGCGGGCTCAGCATCGCTTCGAGACCGGCGGCCTCGAGGAGGCCGGGTACCAGCATCCGGTCGAGCTCCGCGAAGCACTTCCGGTGCGCGAGCAGATAGCTCCGCTCGAGGTTCGCGCCGTAGAGCGCGCTCAGGACCATCGGAACGTTCTTCGGACCGCCGAAGCAGGGATCGCCGCCCTCCCCGTTGAGCACGACCGCCGCCTGCTCCGACGCCGCCTCGAAGAGCACCGAGTTGGCGACCGTGAGCGGCTCGCCGATGGGCGTGCTCAGTGCGCCGATCGTCTCGTCGAACCGCTCCATCACCGCCCGCGGCAAGAGCTCTACGACGTGATGCTCGGTGCCGCAGTGCGCCGCGACGGCAGAGGCGTACTCGAGCTCGTTCGGGATCCCGCGCCCGAACGAGAGCGAGAAGGTGGAGACCAGACCGTCCTGCAGCCGACTCGCAAGCGCCGCGACCACACTCGAATCGATCCCGCCCGAGAGCGTTGCCGCCACCGGGCCGGACACGGGCAGCCGCCCCCGGACCGCCGCCTCCAGCCGCGCGCGCAACCTCAGCCGGTAGACCTCCTCGTCCTCGGTCTCGACGTCCTCGGCGGGCAGGCTCCAGATCCGGTCGTCCCGGACGCGGCCGCCGCGAAAGACCAGGTGCTGCCCCGGAAGGAGCTCGAAGATGCCCTCGACGAGGGTCTCGCGACCGGGGACATAGCCGTACGAGAGGTATGCGGGCAGTGCGCCCGCGTTCAGCACGCGCCGGACGAGGCCACCATCGAGCAGTGGGCGGAGCGTCGACGCAAACGCGATCCCACCGGAGACATGGGCGTAGTACGCCCCGCGCTCGCCCACCGGATCGCGCACGAGGTGGAGGCCGTCCACGTCCAGCCAGGCCAGCGCAAACGCGCCGTCGAGGTCGCCCAGCCGCCCCTGCCGCGTCGCCGCTTCCAGCTCTGCCGCGCCGATCGCCGAGCCGGCCAGGCGGCAGGCGTCCCAGTCGGCGACGAACGTGCGCCGGGACGGGTCGAGCACCTGCCGCTGCGGCCCGAGAGCGCGCGAGAACCGCGCCAGGGTGACCGCATCGAGGCCGGCGCCGACGACACCGCCGATCTGCACCCGGCCCCCGCGCAGCGGATCGGCTCGGCTGGCCGGATCAACCGACATCGTCGTCACCGTCTGCCCACGCATCGCCGAGCCAGACGCCGTCGCCGGCAGCACCGGCCTCGGCCTCGCCGCGGAGCACCCGGCCGAGCACCCCCATGAGCACGCGCGGGCGGACGGCGGCCAGCTCGAGGCGGTACCTGCGGAGCCACTTTGCCTCGACCTCCGAGATCCCCGGCGAGGTGGAGTCGCGCCCACCGCCAGCTAGCTGGAAGAGCCCGCGGAAGCGGCGCGCATCCGCCGGACGCAGTCCCGCGTCCACCACCTTGGGCAGCTCGACGCCCGCGAACCAGCGCGGATCCTCCTGCACCGTCTGCGCCAGCCGGCAGCCCTCCCAGTCGGCTGCGTGGACGACTACGACAGCGACCGGCCGCTGCTCTCGAAGGAGTGGGATCAGCGGCTCGTAGACGTGCGCCGGGTACCCGCTCCTGGAGAGCACCGGGCACTTGAGCTCCGCGTGGAAGCCGTTGACGAGCAGCATGTCGGTGGTTGCGTCGTCGTCGCAGATCACCAGCTGCTCGAAGCCATAGGCATCGACGCGCGGCGAGACGGCATCGGGCGCGACCTCCGCGAACACTCGCCGCTCGAGCCGGCCTACGAGCGGTCCGTGAACGTCGGTCCAGCGCCCGAGCAGCAGCTCGAACGACGGCCGATCGAGGCTGACCATGGGGCGGCGCAGCGCGCGATGCAGGATCCGTCGTCGGCGCACGCGCCGACAGACGTCGTAGTAGAGGTGGTCCTCGTTCCACGCGAGCCGCCCGCTGTCCGACACCGCCTCGATCGCGAGCTTGAAGGTGAGATCGGTCATCCCCCGGTCGCGTCTCGGCTCGAAGGCGAACTGCCGGCCGCACTGGCGGCACTGGCCCCCGGCCTGACGAGCCTTGTAGTCCGAGTCGGTGCCGCAGTGGATGCACTTCACGCGAGGACTCCAGGCTCGTACAGCGCCAGGAGATCCTCGAAGGTCTCGCGCCGGGTCGTGAGGATCGCTTCGCCGCCGTCGAGCACGACCTCGGCCGGCCGCGGACGGTTGAGGAAGTGGCTCGACATCGCGTACGCGTAGGCCCCGACGTCGCGGAGCGCGAGGACGTCGCCCGGCTGGACGCGCGGAAGTCGGACGTCGCGCGCGATGAAGTCACCCGAGTGGGTCGTGTTGCCGCACACGTCGGTAGCCACCGCGAGCTCGCGGCCGCGCGCGGAGAGCGCCTCGATCCGGTGGTAGCCGTGGTAGACGCTGGGTACGACGACGTTGCCGACGGTCGTGTCCACGCCCACGAAGCGCCGGTGGGCACGTTGCTTCACCGAGACGACGGTCATCAGGAGCGAGCCCGCCGGCCCGACGAGCACGCGACCCGGCTCGACGATCAGGCGGACCCTGACCCCCCGCCGCCGCGAAAGCCCTTCGAGCCGGCCTGCCACGTCCCGGCCGATGGCCTCCACATCGAGGTCCGGCTCGCCCTCCCGGTACCCGATCCCGTAGCCGCCCCCGAGGTTGACGTACTCGAGGTCGGGAAGCGTCTCCGCCGCCGCCACCAGCCGGTCGGCGCACGCCAGAAACCGCGACGGGCGGCGGTTGTTCGTCCCGGCGTACATGTGTAGCCCTGCGATCGCGATTCCAGCCGTCCTGGCGATCCGCAGCGCCTCCGCAAGCTCCCACGCCGAGATGCCGATCCGATTCCGCTTCGCCGGGTCGTCGATCAGGAGCCGCAGTCCCACACTTCGGCAGCCGCCCCGGCGTGCGAGGTCCCGCAGTTGGTCGAGCGAGTCCACGTTCAGGGCGACACCGGACGCGAGCAGGTAGTCGAGGTCGGTCCCCGTCAAGTTGGTCCCGCTGTAGACGACGTCCTTCGCGGGCACGCCGGCGGCGAGTGCGGCGAAAGCGTCCCCGGGCGTGTTCGCGTGCACTCCAGCTCCGAGCTCGTGCAGGCGCCGGACGATGACGGGGTTCTTGTTGCAGACGAGTGCGAAGTGGCATTCGAGCGGCTGGTACGGAAACGCCCGGACGAAACGGCGATAGCGCCGTTCGACCACGTCGAGGTCGTAGAGGTAGAGGGGGCTGCCGAACCGCTTCAGCAGCTCGAGTACCTGCTCAGCCACCGGCCACCGCTTCTCGCAGCGCGCGCTCCCGGAGCCGGCGGCCCTGGCGCTGCACCCGATCCCGGTGCTCCTGGGGCTGGTCGACCCGGTGGAGAAAGACGTGGTTCGTCGCGCCACCGAGGCGGGAGTCCGCGCGACCGGTGAGCACGATCGTCTCCCCCGGCTCCGCGAGCCCTTGCTGGAGCACACGGTCGACGATGTCGGCCCAGCCGGCCTCGATCGAGGGCGGCTCGTCGACGAGCACCGGAACGACCGCCCACTCGAGCGCGAGCTGCTGCAGGACGCCCAGGTCTGTCGCGGCCGCCGCGATCGGCCCTTGCGGGCGGAAGCGCGAGACCAGCCGGGCCGTCGCCCCCGTCTCGGTCGAGACCGCGATCACGGGCGCGCCGATGTCGTCGGCGAGATCACAGGCCCCGTGCGTGAGGATCTCCGCGATGTCCGCTCCCTCTCGCACACGGCGCTCGTAGACGAGAGACGGCTCCACGGATCGCGCAATCGCGTCCATCTGCGCGACTGCTTCCAACGGATAGGCCCCGGCCGCAGTCTCGGCCGAGAGCATGATTGCCGACGTCCCGTCGAAGATGGCGTTCGCGACGTCGGACACCTCCGCCCGCGTCGGCTCGGGCGCGTGGATCATCGACTCGAGCATCTGCGTCGCCGTGATCACCGCTCGACCCGCAGCCCGTGCGCTGTCGATGATCCGCTTCTGCACGAGCGGCACCTTCGAGACGCCGATCTCGACGCCGAGGTCTCCGCGCGCCACCATGACCGCGTCCGCCGCTGCGACGATCGCGTCGAGATTCACCACCGCCTCTGCCTTCTCGATCTTCGCGATGATCCGGGCGGACGAGCCCGCCGCGTCGATCAGGCCCCGCAGCTCCTGGACATCCCCGGCCGTCCGGACGAACGAGAGCGCGACGTAGTCGGCGCCGGCTGCGAGCGCGAACTGCAGGTCGACCCGGTCCTTCTCGGTGAGCGCGGGGATGGGGAGCGACGACGACGGCAGGTTGATGCCCTTGCAGGGCGCGATCGTGCCGCCGGTCTCGATCCGGCAGAGCAGACGCGTGCCGTCGCTGCCGACGGCGCGAGCCCGGATGCGTCCGTCGTCGATCAGCACCTCGTCACCCGGAGCCACGACCTGGGCGAGGAGAGCCGGGAAGCTGACGCCGAGCTCTCCGGACTGCGCGCGCTCCGGCGCAGTGAGCACGAGAGGATCGCCCGCGGCGACGTGCATCGGCTCGTGCAGCCCGGTGACACGGATCTTGGGCCCGCACAGGTCGGCCAGCACGGCGATCGGCCGGCCGAGACGCTCCTGCGCGACGCGTACCGCCGCCAGGCGCTCGAGGTGCTCCTCGTGCGTTCCGTGAGAGAAGTTCAGCCGGGCGACGTCCATGCCCGCCACCGCCAGCTCGTAGATCGTCTCCGGCTCGGTCGTTGCCGGGCCAAGCGTGCAGACGATCTTCGTTCGCCGGAATGCGGGCCGCACGGTCGCCGGAGCGATCGTCTGCCAGGTCTCGGTCAGGGAGAAGCTCGACATCTCGTCACCTCGCTCGTGGGTTTCGAGACGAGCGTAGGAGCGGGCGGAATGCGTCGCGTCCGGGATTTCCCTAGCCCAGCGAGGTGGCGTTCTATGATCGCAGCGTGCTCATCGGCCGTGAGAGCGAGTGCGCTCGGATCGATCGGATGCTCGAGGAAGCGCGGGGCGGCCGCAGCGGCGCGCTGGTCATTCGGGGCGATGCCGGGATCGGCAAGAGCACGCTGCTGGAGTACGCGGTCGCCCAGGCGGGAGCGGCTGAGATCGTGCGCGCCCTTGGCGTCGAGACCGAGTCCGAGTTCGCGTACTCCGGCCTGCACGAGCTGCTGCGCCCGCTCCTGCACCTACTGCCGGCGCTGCCCGCGGTCCAGGCCGACGCCCTTCGCGGCGCCTTGGCGCTCGCGGAGGCGCAGGGCGCGGGCAGGCTCTACATCGGCGCCGCGACGCTGAGCCTCCTGGCCGCTGCGAAGAAGGAGGGACCTGTCCTCTGCGTCATCGACGACGTGCACTGGCTCGACGAGGCATCAGCGGGAGCCCTGGCGTTCGCGGCGCGCAGGCTGGAGGCTGAGGGCGTGATCATGCTCTTCGCCGCCCGCGGCCAGGGGTTTCGCACGCAGGGCATCCCGGAGCTCGAGCTCACGGGCCTGGACGCGCACGCCGCCGTCGCGCTACTCGACAACGCGAACGTATGCGTCTCGCCCGCGCTCGCCGAGGAGCTCGTCGCCGCGACGGGCGGGAACCCACTGGCGCTCCTCGATCTGCCCCGCCGTCTCAGCGGCGAGCAGCTCCAGGGCACAGAGCCGCTGCCGCACCCAGTGCCCCTCGAAGAGACGCTGGAGTCGGTCTTCGCCGCGCAGGCACGCAGCCTCTCCGAACCGGCACGGCGCGCGCTCGTGCTCGCCGCGACGGCGGACACGCGTGCGATGCGCGTGATCACTCGCACCGGCGGTGCCAGCGTCGCAGCCTTCGAAGAGTGCGAGGACGCCGGCCTACTGGCGATCGAGCATGGCCAGGTCACCTTCACGCACCCGCTCGTGCGATCGGCCGTGTACCAGCAGGCGACGTCCACCGAACGCCGGGCCGCGCACCGCGCGCTTGCTGACGGCTTCGCGGAGGAGGAGCGCTATGCGGAACGGCGGGCCTGGCACGCGGCAGCCGCGACCGTGGAGCCTGACGAGGAGGTGGCCGCGCGGCTCGAGTCCGCAGCGGCCGCGGCCGTCGAGCGGCGCGGTCATGTGGCTGCCGCGGCGATGTTCGAGCGCGCGGCGCGGCTCACGCCGGGGCAGGAGAACCGAGCGCGCAGGCTCTACCTGGCGGCGGACGCTGCCCGTCTCGCCGGCCAGGGCGACCGAGCCCTCGCCCTGGCCGACGATGCGGAAGCCGGAGCCGACGGCCTCCTGCGAGCCGATCTCGCGCTGCTGCGGGCTCGGATCGAGCTGCGCAGAGCCCGCGAGCCCGCCGCGATCGACCGGCTCGTCGCGGAAGCCGATGAGGTCGAGCCGCTCGACGCCGGCCGGGCGGGCGCCATGCTGGCGATCGCGGCCGGGGCGGCGACGACCGAGGCTCGCGTGCAGCTCGCCCGGCGCGCGGTCTCACTGACGGCCGGCCACGACGGCGCGCCCGAGGTGCTGGCCACCCTCGCGCTCGCGCGGGCTCTGCACGAGACCGGCGAGCCCGCCGAGGCTCACGAACCCCTCGCCCACGCGAGGACGAAGCTCGCGGCGAACCGCGCGCTCCGTCACGATCCAGAGCTGATCCTCGCGGCGGTGGAAACGCTCGCGCACCTGGGGTCCGGCGAGGACGACCTCTTCCGTGAGCTCCTCGACGAGCTCACGAGCGCGGCCCGGTCTCACGCCGTTGTGGTTCTCCCCAGGGCGCTCCTCCAGACGGCGTGGCTCGACTTCGAGGCCGGCCGCTGGACCGAGGCAACGCTCGACTTCTTCGAGGCGGCGCGCCTCGCCGACGAGCTCGGACAGAGCCGGGAGCGGGCAGAGGCTCTTTCCGGCAACGCGCTCATCGACGCCCTTCGCGGGCGCACGACATCCGAGCACTCCGGCGACGGGGCAGCAATGGCGCACATCCTCGGCCTTGCCGCTCTTGGAGCCGGCGACATCGACGCCGCGATCGCACACCTCCAGACGGCTGCCGGTGACGCGGCGGTCAAGCTCCGCGGCCTGCCCGCGCCCCATTTGGATCTCCTCGAGGCCTATCTGCGCGCCGGCCGGAGGGAGGAGGCCGAGGCCACCGCGGACGACCTAGGCGGTGCCGACGCCGCGTGGGGCCGGGCGCTCCTGGAAGGTGGCGCAGCCTTCGGCGAGGCCGGCGAGCGGTTCGCCGAGCGGCCCTTCCTGCTCGCCCGCATCCGGCTCGGCGCCGGGGAGCAGCTCCGTCGGGAGGGCTCGAGACGCGAAGCCCGCGAGGAGCTCCGGGCGGCGCTCGCCCTCTTCGAGCAGCTCGACGCAGAGCCCTGGAGCGAACGCGTCCGCCGGGAGCTGCGCGCGAGCGGGGAGACGGCACGGCGACGTCAGGTGAGCACGCTCGACGAGCTGACGCCGCAAGAGCTCCAGATCGCCCGACTCGTCGCCGGCGGCGCCAGCCAGAAGGAGGCGGCTGCAACGCTCTACCTGAGCCCGAAGACGATCGAGTACCACCTCGGCAAGGTCTACCGCAAGCTCGGGATCTCGTCCGGCCGCCAGCTCCAGCATCGCCTCGCCGAGCAGGAGCTGCTCGAGGCGTCGTGAAGCCGCGCCACGCACGGTGGATCGTCATCGCCGCGACGGGCGCCGCGGTGATCCTCGCCGCGGCCGTCCGAGGCGAGTCGGAACCGCCCGCGGCGAAGCCAGAGCTCGTACTGCGCTACATCTATTCGACCGACGCGAACGACCTGCTCGTTCCCCTGATCAAGCGGTTCAACGGCGAGTCACACCGGCTCGGTAAGCGCGAGATCCGAGTCGACGGCCTGGGTTTGCGGTCCGGCGAGGCGGAAGCGACGCTTGCCGCAGGAGATGCGCGAGCGGAGCTCTGGACGCCTGCATCCTCTCTCTGGGGCGGCCTGCTCAATCACAACGTCTCCGACGCGTGGGTACCAGCCGGGAAGCCGGTCTCGCTCGTGTACTCGCAGCAGGTGATCGCGATGTGGAGGTCGATGGCGGAGGCGCTCGGCTACCCACGGAAGGTCGGCTGGAAGGACATTGTCGACCTGGCCACGTCGAAACGCACGTGGGCGGACTACGGGCACCGAAACTACGGCCGGTTCTTGCTCGGGCACACGAACCCCGGCTATTCGACGTCAGGGCTCTCAGCCGTCGCGTCCGACTACTACGCCGTCACGGGCAAGCGCTCGGGCCTGAGTGTGAGTGACGTCCGAGACCCTGGCGCGCGCGCCCGAGTCCGCGCGATCGAGCGCTCGATCGTCCACTACGGCGAGACGGCGGACAACCTGATCGAGAAGATGCTCCTGTACGGCAGGGGTTATGCCCACGCGGCCTACGTCCAGAAGACGAACCTGGGCAAGTTGCCGCCGAAGCAGGCTGCGAGGCTGGTCGCCATCGAGCCGGCCGACGGCACTCTCGTCGCCGACTATCCGCTCTACGTGCTCGCCGCCCCGTGGGTGAGCCCCGACGCTCGGGCGGCGGCCGAGGCGTTCCGACGGTGGCTCGCTCCGAAGGTCACTGCGGAGGACGCTGCCGCGAGCGGCTTCGACATCCATCGGCCGACCGGGTTGTCCGAGCTCGAGCCGCCGGCGCCCGAGGTGCTCGCGGCGATCCAGGACGCCTGGCACGAGGACCGCAAGCCGGCCAACATCGTGGTCGTGATGGACACGTCGAAGTCGATGGACGAGGGCGGGCGTCTGGAGGCCGCCCAGCAGGGCCTGCAGTCATTCCTGCAGGAGCTCTCCGCGGACGACCGGTTCGCACTCGTCACCTCCGGCGACGCGAACGTCCCGCTCGGCGTGCTCGGTACGCGGCGGCCGTCTGTCTCCCGCGAGATCAGCGCGCTCTTTCCTGCCGGCGACGAGCCGGTCTACCCGGCGGTCAGCAGGGCGCTCGAGTCGTTGCGCACGCTCGACGATCGAGCCCGGATCAACGCCGTCGTCGTGCTGAGCGACGGCGCCGGCACCAGCGTCGGACGTGGGAAACTGCTACGCGAGATCGCAGCCGAGCCGGTCACCGAAGGCACGGGCGTTCGCATCTTCACCGTCGCCTACGGCACGTCTCAGGACGCCGCGGCGCTCCAGGAGATCGCCTCGGAGTCCGACGGCGTGTTCTTCGCCGGCGGCCCGAAGGACATCAACGACGTCTACCGGAGAATCCTTTCCTACTTCTGAGTCAGCAGCCGTGAGGGAGATCGGCCGCTATCGGGTCGAGCGCGAGCTCGGACGAGGCGGGATGGCGATCGTCCATCTCGCGCATCAGGCAGACCTCGAGCGGGCGGTGGCGCTGAAGGAGCTGGCCGGGCTCTGGGCCACCGATCCCACGGCGACGATGCGCTTCCTCCGCGAGGCAAGGCTCGGCGGGTCGCTCAACCATCCCAACATCGTCACCGTGCACGAGTACTTCGAGCAGGGCGGCGTGCCCTACATCGCCATGGAGTTCCTCCCGCGCGGGCCGCTGCGGCCGCTGGTCGGGACGCTGACGGATCCGCAGGTCGTGGGCGTGTTGCTCGGCATCCTTGCGGGCCTCGCCCACGCCGGCGAGCACGGAATCGTCCACCGCGACCTCAAGCCCGAGAACGTGATGCGAACGAAGGACGGAGCAGTGAAGATCGCCGACTTCGGCATCGCGACCGCCTACGACGAGCTCGCGAACGCGAACCTGACTCCGCTGGGCGAGTTCGTGGGCGCGCCCGGCTACGTCTCCCCGGAGCAGGTGCTCGGCCGGGCCGCCACCGCAGGGAGCGACCTGTACTCGGTCGGCGTGATCGCGTTCGAGCTCTTCACGGGCGCGGTCCCCTTCGCAGAAAGCGGCGGCGGCAGCGCGTTGCTCGTGAGCAAGGTGAACCACCGGGCGCCGGCCTTGTCCTCGCTTCGCGCCGACCTGGACAAAGGGCTCGCAGAGTGGGTCGACCGCCTGCTCGAGCGAGATCCCGCCCGGCGCCCGGACAGTGCCGCCGTTGCGGCCGAGACGCTCGAGGACGCGGCCGAGCGCGCGCTGGGACCCCGCTGGCGGCGGGAGGCGCCGCTGACCGAAGGACAGCCGGCGCAAATCGTCCGCGAGCCGACGCAGACTCTCCGGACGCACGAGCTCTCGGGCGGGCTCCTCGCCTACGCCGTGACCCGGCCCCTCAACCTCCTCGTGCCTGCAGTCGTGGTGGTATGCGGGATCTTCCTGACGCTGTGGCTCCTCCTCGTCGCCGTCATCTCGTTCCTCGCACTCGTCTCGATCACGTACTTCGACGAGGCCGCGGCTCACCGAGTGGCCGAGACGCGCAGGCCGACGAACGCCTGAGCGGCGAAGATCTCGTGGCGAGGTCGCACGGTTTCAAATGTCGTTGATGCGCAATGTCCAAGGCGTGACCGCCTCTGATCCCGGCTTCACGGTGATCGCCTTGCGCGGGGAATCGGACGCGTACTCCGCCCCTCGTGTCAGATCCGACCTCACCGCCGGCTTCCACGACGAGGCGCCGCTCGTCGTCGATCTCAGCCAGGCGACGTTCATCGACTCAACCATCGTCGGCGTCCTGCTGGAAGGTCTAGCCGAATCGGAGAAGCTGGAGCACCCGCTGCTGCTCCTGCTCCCGGAGGACTCCGCACCCGAGGTGCACCGCCTCTTCGAGCTGACCGGGTTGGCTTCGCTGCTGCCGCTCGTCCGCAGCTGGGACGAGGCTGCGAGCCGCGTCGCGCCGCATCACTAGGCGCGGGTTACTGCGGCGCGGCGAACGACGCGACGGCATCCACGACGAGCTTGAGCCGCCTTCCTTCGTCAGTCAGCCGGTACTCGACGCGCGGGGGCCGGGCGTCGACGACGCGCCGCTCGAGCATGCCCGCCTCCTCCAGCTCGACGAGCCGCTGCGCGAGCGTGCGGGGCGGGATCGCTCCGACCGCCTGCTTGAACTCGTTGAAGCGGACCGCACCCTCGTACGAGGCCCAGAGGACCGAGACCACCCAGCGTCGCTCGAGGAGGCCCGCCGCTCGGCGGACCTCCTCGGGAACGGGCCTGCAGGACCTACACCGCATGCAGGTGCTGTGAGACCGGCTCGAGCGCCAGCTCGAGCACCTCGTCGAGCGAGATCACCGGGTGAAACGTCATCTCGTCGCGAACGTGCTGCGGTACCTCGTCGAGATCCTGGCGGTTCCGCTCGGGAAGGATCACGTCGGTGAGCCCTGCGGCATGCGCCGCCAGCACCTTCTGCTTGAGCCCTCCGATCGGGAGTACGCGGCCCTGCAGGGTCACCTCGCCGGTCATGCCGATCGTGTGCTTGACCGGACGGCCGGACAGGAGCGATGCGAGGGCGGTCGCCATGGTGATGCCGGCGCTGGGCCCGTCCTTCGGGATCGCGCCGGCTGGGACGTGCACGTGGAACTCCCGCTCGAACGCGTCCTCGTCGATCCCGAGCTCGGAGGCCCGAGAACGCAGCGACGAGAGGGCGATCTGCACCGACTCCTTCATGACGTCGCCGAGCTGGCCGGTGAGCACCAGCTTGTCGCCCTTCGACGAGGTCGCCTCGACGAAGAGGACATCGCCGCCGGTGCCGGTGACGGCGAGGCCGGTCGCGACGCCGGGGACAGCAGTCCGTTCCGCAGCCTCGCGGTAGAACTTCTGCCGGCCGAGCGCGTCGCGGATACCGTCGACCGAGACCTCGACCGGCGCCTCGACCTTCCCGGACGCGATTCCGGTCGCCGTCTTGCGCAGAAGCTTGCCGAGCTCGCGCTCGAGCTGCCGCACGCCGGCCTCGCGGGTGTAGTCCGAGACGACGGTCTCGAGCACCGGGTCGGAAACGGAGACCTCGTCCTCGCGCAGGCCGTTCCGCTCCCTCTGGCGCGGCCACAGGTAGCCGCGGGCGATGGCGATCTTCTCGTCGGTCGTGTACCCGTCGAAGCGGATCACCTCCATCCGGTCGAGCAGCGGGCCCGGAATCGAGTCCGCCACGTTCGCCGTGGCGATGAACACGACCTCCGAGAGATCGAGCTCGAGATCGAGGTAGTGGTCGCGGAACGAGTGGTTCTGCGCCGGATCGAGCACTTCGAGGAGCGCCGACGACGGATCGCCGCGCCAGTCGGCGCCGACCTTGTCGACCTCGTCCAGCAGGATCACCGGGTTCATCGTCCCCGCGTCGCGAAGGGCCCGAACGAGCCGACCGGGCAGGGCGCCGATGTATGTGCGGCGGTGGCCGCGGATCTCCGCCTCGTCGCGGACGCCGCCGAGCGACATGCGGACGAACTCGCGGCCGAGGGCCCTGGCGATCGACTCGCCGATCGACGTCTTGCCGGTGCCGGGCGGTCCGACCAGGGTCAGGATGGCGCCGGAGCGCTTGTCCGGCTCGATCCCGCGTTCCTCGCGAAGCTTGCGGACGGCGATGTACTCGACGATGCGGTCCTTCACGTCGTCGAGCCCCTCGTGGTCAGCGTCGAGGACGTCACGCGTGTGCGTGGGGTCGAGGTTCTCCTCCGAGCGGTTGCCCCACGGCACGGCGAGGATCCAGTCCAGGTAATTCCGGATCATCGACGCCTCCGGGGAGCTGTCCCCCTGCCGTTCGAGCCGGGCGAGCTCGCGCTCGGCCTGCTCGCGGACGGGCTCTGGCAGCTCGGCCTCCCCGAGCTTGCGGCGGTACTCGTCCACCACCGAAGCGTCGTCTTCGCCGAGCTCCTTGCGGATCGACTCCATCTGGCGGCGCAGGATGTACTCGCGCTGCTGCTTGGCGGCCCCCTCCTCGACGTCGTCGCGGATGCGGCGACGGACCTGCATCTCGGCGAGCCGCTCGCGCTGGAGCTCGATCGCCATCGACAGCCGCTCCTTGATGTCGAGCGCCTCGAGGAGCTTCACCTTCTGCTCGAAGGTGAAATCGGGCGCGTAGCCGACCGTGTCGGCGAGCGCGCCGGGATCGCTGATCGAACGGACGAAGGCCGAGATGCGGCCGTCGTCGCCTCGCAGCTCGAGGATCTCCTCCACGATCGCGCGATACTCGCGCTCGAGCTCGCGCGTCCGGGCGTCTGCCTCATCGCTGTCGGGACGTTCCTCGACCTGGACGCGCAGGACTCCCTGCGCGTCCGTCTCGGCGGCCCCGATGAGACCGCGATGCAGGCCGTTCAACGCGACTGCGCGACCGCCACCGGGCAGCCGCACGCGGTCGGTGACCTCGGCCACGGTGCCGACGCTCGCGTAGTCGCTCTCGTGGCGCGGGACGAGCAGCACGCGCTCCTCGGACCCGACATCAACGGTCAGGGTCACGTTCATGTTCGGGAAGACGACGATGTCCTCCAGGGGGACGAGCAGCATGGTGCTCAACACATCACTCCTTCGGGCGGTTTCATACAAGCATTAACTACAAAAAGGATACCGGTATTCCCGCCGCTGCGGTCGCGCTTCCACTAAACCTGCGTATGATCGGCCTCATGCCGAGGGCTACGCCGCTCGCTGCGCGGAACGACACGCCGAAGGTGGGCGCGCGCGTACGCTCTCTGCGGCGCGAACGCGGGCTGACGATCGAGCAGCTCGCGGCGGCGACGAGCCTGACGAAGGGCTTCATCAGTCAGCTCGAGCGCGATCGCACAGCGCCGTCTCTGTCGTCGATCGCGCGCATCTGCGACGCGCTGGGCGTCCGCCTGAGCCACATCTTCGAGCGCGAGCCCGCCCCTGCCCTCGTCCGCCGCCAGGAGCGAATGCGGGTGGACACGCCTTTCTCGACCGAGAGCCACCTGCTCTCGTCGCGCGACGAGGAGCGCTTCCAGGCGATCGAGTCGGAGGTCGCTCCAGGGGCCGGCGCCGGAGACGAGCTGAACTCCCTTCCCGGCGAGATGGAGTTCGTCTACGTCCTCGAGGGCAAGCTGGAGATCCAGGTCGCCGAGGAGACGCACGTGCTCGAGCAGGGGGACGCGCTCACCTACCCGCTCTCGAAGCCGCACACCTGGCGCAACGCCTCCGACACGAAGCCGCTGCGCGTGCTCTGGGTCTCGGTACCGAACCCGTACTAAAGCCCTCAAGTACGCCCAACCGAGGCCGAACACCGGCTGGATGCCTGTACGCGTTCGCCTTCCGCTCGCTCTCGCCGTCTGTGCGCTCGCCACCGCAGGCCTATCGCTGACGCTCTGGCAGGCTGCCAAGGACGACGTTCGCGACCAAGCGCGGGAGCGCACCCGTGGCACATCCGCGGCGCTGGAGCAGCGCGCGGGAGCGGCTGTTCTCGCCCTCCAGGGTGTGCGGGCGGCTTACGACGCCTCCTCCTCCGTCGGCCCCGCGGCCTTTTCGACTTTCGCACGCGTGCCGCTGGCTCGTCCAGAGATCGCCGCTGTGGGCTGGGTCCCCCTCGTCGCCGCCTCGCAGCGCGGGGAAGTCGAGCAGACCGAACGGATCCGTATCGAAGCCCCCGCCGGCAAGCCCTTCACGTACCCGCTCGTGCGTCAGGAACCGGCCGCGACGTCCCTCGATGTGCTCGATCTCGGCTCGGATCCCTCACTCGTCGAAGCTCTTCGCACGGCTCGGACGACCGGCGAGCCACGGCTCTCGGCTCCCATCCGACTCCCCGGCGATGGCCGCATCGGCGTCTACGCCTTCGTCCCTGTCTTCGCGAAAGGCCTGCCGCTGCGCACGGCTGCTCAGCGCCGCAGCGCCCTCACGGGGCTCGTCGCAGGCGCCGTCGTCACCAGCGAGCTGATCCGGACCGCAATGACGGGCCTGCCGAAGAGCCTGGACGTCCGCGTCTCGGACGGCCCGACCGTGCTCGCCGAGGGCCCGACCGGCACGGCGATCGCCCACGCCGAGCTCGGCGGGCGAACCTGGCGGATCTCGCTCGCTCCTGCCGCACCTTCTCCCCTCGCACCGTTCGGCGTGGCGTTCGCAGGCCTGGCGCTGATGCTCCTGCTCGTGCTCGCATCGATCCGGCTCCGCCGACGCGCCGCCTCCGAGGCTGCGCTCGAAACCACCTTGACGCGGGAGCGGACCACGTCGGCTCACGCACTCGCTCGAGCCGAGTCCACGATCGACGAGGAGCAGCGCACCCGCAGGCTCGTCGCAGATGCGAGCGACGCAGTCGTGCTGGATATCGACCGCGACGGCCTGATCAAGTCCTGCTCGACCGCGGCCGAGCAGCTTCTCGGCTACACCGCCGACGAGCTGGTCGGGATCGAGGTCTACTCGCTCCTGCACCCCGACGATCTGCTCTCCCCTGCCAATGGCCCGCAGCGCTACGCCCGCAAGGACGGAACCTACGTCGTGCTCGAGGGTCGCAGGCTCCCCCGCCGCGACGAGCTGGGCTTCGTCTCGGGACTCGTCACGGTCCTCCGCGGCCCCGCCCCCCTTACCGCCCGGACGGCCGAGCAGCGCATCCACGACGCAGTCGCGCTCGAGCCCGACCCCGTGGAGCTCTTCTCCATCGTCGCCGAGGAGATCGCTCTCGATCTCGGTGTCGGCGCCGCCGCCGTCGTCAGGTTCGAGACCGGCGGGTTCGGCACGATCGTCGGCGCCTCGGAGCCGGCCGGCGCGAGTCGCCTCGTCCCCGGCACAACGGTGCCGCTGGAGGGCGACGAGCCCGCCGCGCACGTCTTCCGCACCGGGCAGGCCACTCCCGGAACGGCACCCATCCGCGTCGGCGCTCGACTCTGGGGCGCCTTGGTCGCCGAAGGTGCCGACGCCGGGCGGCTGCTCGAGCTCGCTCTTGCCTCGCAGCCGGCGGTCGCCTTCGCCGATGCGAGCGCCCAGCTCGCCGCGCTCGCGACGCGCGACCAACTGACGAACCTCCCGGATCACCGCGCGTTCCACGAGCAACTGCGCTCCGAGGCGCGTCGCGCGCAGCGCCACGAGCGTGCCCTGTCGCTCGTCCTCGTCAACATCGACGGCTTCAAGCGGATCAACGCCGAGCACGGGCGCCTCGCGGGCGACCGGGTGCTGGCGGAGGTCGGCCGCCGGCTCGCCGCGACGGTCCGCAACGGCGAGCTGGTCTCGCGGCTCTCGGCAGACCATTTCGGCTGGATCCTGCCCGAGACGGAAGGCCTGAACGGCTGGATCGCCGCCGAGCGCGCGCGTCGCGCTCTCGCCGCGGCCCCGATCGCCGGGGTTGGTTACATCACTGCTTCGGCGGGCGTCTGCGACTTCGAGGACGTCGGCGGAGCGGACGAGCTGCTCGCTCTCTCCGAGATCGCCCTCGTCCACGCGAAGGGCTCCGGTGGCGACGCCACCTTCCGCTACAGCGCCGAGCTCGACGGCGACGACGGAGAGCTCGAGGTCGAAGACGATGGCGGGCTCAGCCGCCTGCGCGCACTCGCCCGAGACCTCGACGCCGAGGATCCCGGTACCGAGGGCCACTCTGAACGCGTGTCACGCCTCTCCGAGAAGCTCGCACTCTCCTGCGGCTGGAACGCCGACCTCGCAATCCGTCTCGCCCAGGCCGCGCTCCTGCACGACGTCGGCAAGCTCGGTATCGGCGAGGCCGTGCTCGGCAAGCCCGGCAAGCTCTCCGCGTCCGAGCTCGAGCAGATTCGGAACCATCCGGACACCGGCGCCGAACTCGCCGTCAAGGCGCTCGACGACGAGCAGCTCGGCTGGATCCGCCACCACCACGAGCGCTGGGACGGCACGGGCTATCCGAACGGCGTCGCGGGTGAGGCCATTCCGGTCGGCGGCCGGCTGCTCGCGCTCGCGGAGGCGTGGGATGCGATGACCTCCAGCCGCGTCTACGGCGAGGCGCTCAGCGCTGCCGACGCCCTCGCCGAATGCAAGCGCGAGCGCGGCCTGCAGTTCGCTCCCGAGGCAATCGACGCACTCGACCGGCTCTGGGCGCTCGGAGCGCTCGATTCCGCCGACGTCCGCTCCTCGACCTCGGATTAACCCATCGCCCGGAACCGTTTCAGGGCGGCCTGCGAGACGCGGCCCGCCAGCTCATCCGCGCGCGGAGTCTGCCAGCTCATCACGGTGGCCACGAATGCGCCGCCCGCGAACGCGACGATGCCGTTGTCGTGGCGCACCGACTCGAGCCAGCCGGCCTTGTGCAAAACGACAGCGTTGCGGCCGAGGTACCGGTCGAGCTTGCCCCGGTCGGTCACCTGTGCGAGCAGCCAGAGCAGGTAGCGCGCCTCGGGCGGGCTGACCCCGAGTCGCACGAGCGGCCCTCTCGCGCTGGCAGCCAGGTATGTCGCCCGTGCGAGCCGACCGAGGTCCCAGGCCGTCGTGTACTTGCCGGCGCCGAACACCGGCTGGCTCTCCGTCCGGATCGGGATCGGGGTCAACGCTGCCGGAGCACGCGGCGTCTCGTAGCCGCCGTACATGAGCGAGTCGTTCAGCCCGAGCGCGCGCATCGTCTCGTTCACGCGACCTGACCCGGCGGAGGTCGACCCCGCGAGCCAGGTCTCGAGGCGATTCGCCGCGGCGTTGTCAGAGCTGATCAGCATCGCGTGCAGCAGCGCATCGAGCTCGGAGCCCGCAGACGGCTTGGCGGCGAGCGAGCGCATCACCGTGACGGCGATCGCGAGCTTCAGAGTCGAAGCGGCGGGGAAGCGCGCGCGGGCGTTCCAGGCGGCGCCGCGGCCCGTCCGCAAGTCCTGGACGTAGAAGGCAGTCGTTCCACCGGCTGCACCCGTCAGCGAACGCAGCGTCCTCGCGAGGAAGGGATCCAGCCTCGGGACTGCCTGGAGTGGCTCGGATCCGCTCGGCAGCCCGTAGACGCGCTTCACGACGCTGGACGAACGGCGTCCGCTCCGGTCGACCGCGGTGACCCTGAGTGCGAACAGGGCAGCCGGCACCGTTACACGCAGCGCGAATCTCTGTCCGTGCAGGGGCCGGTCGGCAAGGACGCGCTCGCCGATCCGGACGATCACCCGGCGCGTCCCGAGAGGTGCGCGACCCGTGACGAGGCCGAAAGAGACCTCGCGGGACGCGGGCGCCGATATCGCCGGCGGAGGGAGAGCCGGAGCGTCGATCATGCTGGCATCGTGACGATTCTCGCCCACCTGGATCTGGACGCGTTCTACGCCGCCGTGGAGGAGCTGGAGAGACCGGAGCTGCGCGTGCAGCCGCTCGTCGTCGGCGGCGACCCGAAAGGGAGAGGCGTCGTCTCGACGGCCAACTACGTTGCGCGGCGGTTCGGCATTCACTCCGCGATGAGCTGCGCCGAGGCGTTGCGGCGCTGCCCCGGTGCCGTCTTCGTGCGGCCGCGTCATGCCCTCTACAGGGAGTACTCGCAGTCGGTCTGGTCCTCCGTGCGAGAGGTCGTGCCGCTCGTGGAGCGAACCGGCCTCGACGAGGGTTATCTCGACCTCACAGCTCTCGCGTCGGACTACTCACGGGCTCGCGCCGTGGCCGGCGCGGTGCAGACCTCGGTGCGCGCGGCGACGAGCCTCTCGTGCTCGCTGGGCGTAGCGCCGACGAAGGTGGTCGCGAAGGTCGCGTCCGACCGGCGCAAGCCGGGAGGCATTACGGTCGTGCCGGCGGGGTCCGAGGCGGCGTTTCTGGCGCCCTTCGCCGTTCGCGCGCTACCGGGAGTCGGGCCCCGGGCGGAGCAGCGGCTGGCCGCAGCCGGCGTGACGACGGTCGGCGCCCTGGCAGCGCTCTCGGATCTCGAGCTCGGCGGGCTCATGCCGGGCCAGGTCGGCCGCCTGCTGCGCGACCGCGCCCGCGGCATCGATCCACGTGGCCTCGAGTCGTCGACCGAGCGGATCTCCGTGTCGGTCGAAGAGACGTTCGAGCGCGACCTGACCGACCGCGAGCTCCTGCATGCAGAGCTCCGACGGATGGCGGAGCGGCTCGGCCGGCACCTCCAGCAGGAGGGGCTCGCCGCCCGCACGGTCACCGCGAAGCTCCGCTACGGCGACTTCTCGATTCGCAGCCGCTCCACGAGCCTCGACGTCGGCATCGACGACCCCGACCGGATCGGCGAGCTCGCCTGCTCCCTGCTCGACCGCGGGCTCCGCGACCGGCCTGGGGCGTTACGCCTCGTGGGAGTCGGACTCTCCGGGCTCTCGGACTTCCGGCAGCTGAGCCTGGACGAGACGGGTTAGAGAAGGTCGCGCGCCTCCTCCGCGGCCAGATCGGCCGGCGTCTTGCCCTCGTCGTTCGTCAGCCCCGGATCCGCCCCCGCCTCCAGCAGCGCCTCGACGCTCTCGCGGTCGCCGTTGCTCGCCGACGAGTGGAGCGGCGTGAAGCCCCCGTCCTGGGCCGCATTGGGATCGGCACCGTGCTCGAGCAGGAGCTTGACGATCCCGGGATGACTGCCCGCGGCCGCGCTGTGCAACGGCCTCACGTGGATGTTGGCGTTGCGCGCCACGACGTTCACTTCAGCCCCCCGCTCGACGAGGATCTTCGCCGCTTCTTCCTGGCCGAAGAACGCGGCGAGATGAAGCGCCGTAAAGCCGTCGGGCGACCAGGCCGACACGAGGCTCGGCTCGCCTTCGAGCAGCTCCTCGAGCCCGCGGGTGCGGCCCACGGCGGCCGCATCGAAGACGTCGAGCGGTGGATTCGCGTCGAGGATCGGCTCCACGAGCTCGCGCTTCCCGTTGTAGAGCGCGTAGAGAACCGGTGACAGGCCGTCCGGATTGCGCTTGCCGGCGAGGTCGGGATCATGTTCGAGCTCGGCGGCGAGCGCCTCACTGTCGCCCACGTCGATGAGGTCGAACGCGCTCATCCCCGCAGCAGCGGCCTGGTAAGGCAGGTCGGGCCGCCGTCGCCCTTGCGCGAGATCTCGTCGCCGCGGTAGGTGAGCACCTCGACGCCCGCGCGCTCCATGCGCCGCCGTGTCTCGTCGTTTCCCTCGAGTGCGAGCGCCTGACGGGGACCGAGGGCGAGCACGTTGGGACCCATCGTCTCGAACTCTCCGTCCGGCACCTCGACCAGCTCGATCCCGCGCTCGCGGAGCAGCTCGATCAGGCGCACGGGCGCCAGGCGCGGGTAGACGAGCGCGAGGTCGTCGTCGAGGGGCGAGATCAGGCTCATCAGGTGCATCACCTCCGCGCGGCCGTTCCAGTGCGGGAGATCGTAGGACAGCACTGCGGCGTCGGGGAAGGCGGCGGCGAGCTGCTCCACACCGGCTGCGTTCGTACGATAGCCCCGGCCGACGAGGAGGGTCTCGTGATCGAGCCAGAGCGTGTCGCCGCCGTCAATCGTCCCCGGGGCCTCGATCCGGCCGGCGATGGGGATGCCGGCCTGCGCCAGATCGTCTTCGAGGGCCGCCGCCTCGCCCAGCCGCTCGTCCTTGCCCGGTCGGAGCAGGAGGGCGCCGCGGTCGCCGACCAGGAGCGGGTCGTACGCGTAGATCGCGTCGGGGTTGCCACGCTCGCCCTCCGAGACGACGACCTCGGCGCCGGCACGCTCGAGGATCTCGCGCAGAGCCTCGTGCTCGGCGGCGGCGGCGGCGAGGTCGGGCTCGGCGCGCCAGCCGTACTCACGCCAGCGCGCCGCATCCGCCGCCTGGGGCGGACGCACGAGCACGCGCCGAAGCGGCTGGGTCATCGAGCGCGCGCCGTAGGCGGAAGCTTTCGTCATGGCAGGCGGAAGGCTAGCTCGCCCAGCCGTCGATAGCCCTCGATCGACGGATGATCGCCTTCGATCGTCCAGTCTTCGCGCATGCGGCCCGGTCGCGCCGGGTCCTCCAGTGTCCCGTGAAAGGGCAGCACCGGAACGTGCAGCTCGGCGATCGCAGCGTTCAGGGCGCGAATCCGCGACTCCGCTTCGGGCCAGCCGTTGTTCCACGGCAGGACGTCGGCCACAGCGACGCGGAGGCCGAGCTCTTGCCCACGGCCGATCATTGCCCGGAGGTTGGCCGCCGCGTCCGCAACGGCGCGGCCCTGCGCGATGTCGTTGATGCCGCCCTGCACGACGAGCACCTCGGCGCCGGCAGCTGCTTCGTCGAGCCAGGCCGCAATTTCGTCCGTGCGCTTGCCGTAAACGGCACGGATCCGGAACCGCAGGCGTGGATCTGCAGCGGCGGCCGCGGCGGGCCAGCCGATCGCGGGATCGTCATCCCACGGCGAGCCCGCCGTGATCGAGTCGCCGATCGCGGCGACGACCACCACGCGGCTCTAGGCGAGCAGCGCGCGATTGCGCGCCAGAGAGGCGAGAACGGCGTCCACGTCGTCCTCGGTGTTGTAGAGGTGGAGCGAGATGCGGAGACTGGAGTTCCGCTCGGAGGCCACCACGTCGTCCTTCGCGACCGCGGCGACCAGGGCGGGCGCGTCCGTGGAGCGGACGCAGACCAGCGGGCCGCGGGGCGGAGCGGCGACCTTGGCGCCGAGCTCGTCGAGCCCCGCGACGAGCCGCTCGACCAGGCCCTGTACATGAGCGTGGATCGCCGGCACGCCCGCTTCGGCGATCAGGCCGACGCCCGCGACGCCCGCGTAGATGTTCGGCACCGGCGGCGTGCCTGCGTCGAAGCGGCGCGCGCTACGGTGCGGCCGGTAGCGCTCGATCTGCATGTCGAAGACGTTCTCGTCCGCGAACCACCCCGTCTGCACCGGGACGAGCTCCTCGACCAGCCCCGGACGAAGCGCCATGAAGGACAGCCCCGCGGAGGCGAGCAGGTATTTGACGGTGCCACCGACCACGGCGTCGCCCGCCTTCGCAGCGTCGAGTGGGACCGCTCCGATCCCCTGGTAACCGTCCACGAGCATCAGCGCTCCGTGCTCGCGCGCGAGGCCGTAGATCGCCTCGACGTCGTGGACTGCCCCGGTGCGGAACGAGACGAAGGTGGAGGCGACGAGCGCGGTTCGCTCGTCAATCGCCGCGGCATAGGCCTCTGGCTCGGGCTCGACCTGGACGACCTCCGCGCCACGCAGCTCCTGCGCGTGCGCGATCTGTCCGATCGTCGGGAACTCGTTCTCGGAGATGACGATCCGGTTGCGCTCGCCCCTGAACTGAAGCGCGCTGATCAGCCCGCTGACCGCCGCGGAGACGGACGTCTGAATCGCGACGTCGTCGGCGGCGGCCCCCAGCAGCGCCGCGAACGCCGCCCGCGCGGCCTCGGACCGCTCGACCCAGTGCTCCCACTCGGCCCCGTTCTCGTCCCAGCCGTCCAGGTACTCCTCGTACGCGGCCCGGACCGAGTCCGAGAGCGCACCCTGGGAGCAGGAGTTGACGTAGACCTTGTCGCGAAAGACCGGGAACCGGCCCCTGATCCCCTCACCGACCAAGGTACGCCTTACGCAAGTCTTCGTTCTGGAGCAGGTCGGCCGCCTTGCCCTCGAGGACGACGCGGCCGGTGGAGAGCACGTAGCCGCGATCGGCGATCGAGAGCGACACGTTCGCGTTCTGCTCGACGACGAGCATCGCCACACCCGACTCGTGCACCTGCTTGATGATCTCGAAGCTGCGCTCGACGAGGATCGGCGCCAGCCCCATCGAGGGCTCGTCCATCAGCAAGAGCTTCGGCTTCGACATCAGCGCCCGGCCCATCGCGAGCATCTGCTGCTCGCCGCCGGACATCGTCCCGGCCAGCTGCTTGCGCCGCTCGTAGAGCAAGGGGAAGAGCGTGTAGACACGCTCGAACTCCTCCTTCAGATCTGCCTTGGGCCGCAGGTAGGCGCCCATCTCCAGGTTCTCGAGGACGGTCATCGGAGCAAAGACACGCCGGTTCTCGGGGACGATGGCGAGCCCGCGTGCGATCCGGTGAGCGGTGGGGCGTCGCGTGATCTCCTCGCCGCCGAAGCTGACCGACCCGTTGCGCGGCGAGACGATGCCGAGGATCGTCTTCAGCGTGGTCGACTTGCCCGAGGCGTTGCCGCCGAGGAGGCAGACGAGCTCACCCGCACCGACCTCGAGGTCGACGCCCTGGAGGATGTGGATGGGGCCGTAGTACGTGTCGACGGCCTTCAACTCGAGCAGGGCGGACCCCGGCGCTGTCATTTCGTCGCCGCCGCCTTCGTCCCGAGGTAGGCCTCGACGACGCGCGGATCGGTCGCGACGGCGCCGAACGTTCCCTCGGCGATCTTGATGCCGTGATCGAGCGCAACGACCCGGTCTGAGATCCCCTCGACCACGTGCATGTCGTGCTCGATCACGAGGATCGTGTAGCCGCCGTCGGTGCGAAGCTTGCCGATCAGCTCCGTGATCTCGTGGGTCTCCTTCGGGTTCATTCCCGCGGCGGGCTCGTCGAGCAGGAGGAGCCGCGCGCCCGTTGCGGTGGCGCGCGCGATCTCCAGCCGGCGCCTGTTCGCGTACGAGAGGGAGTACGCCGGCTGGTTCCAGCGGTAACCCATCAGCCGCTGCCCGAAGAAGGCGAGCTTCTCCTCGGCGAGCGCGTGGATCTCGCGCTCCTCGCGGCGCATCCCCGGCGTTCGCAGGATCGAGCGGACGACCCCGGCGCGGGTACGGCCGTACGCCGCCGCCATGACGTTCTCCTTCACCGTCATGTTCAGGAAGAGCCGCAGCGTCTGGAACGTTCGCGCCACGCCGAGCCGCGTGATCTGGTGTGGCGGCAGGCCGACCAGCGAGCGCCCGCCCAGGAGGATCGTGCCGGCGTCCGGCTCGTACACCCCGGTGATGAGGTTGAAGAGCGTCGTCTTCCCCGCTCCGTTGGGCCCGATCACGCTAACGATCTCGCCCTCGTCCACGTGCAGGTCGAGACCGTCGATCACCTGCAGCCCGCCGAAGGCCTTCGCGAGCGCCTTCAATTCCAGGAGCCTGCTCACACGATCTCCACGCGCGTCGTCCCGAGCAAGCCCTGCGGACGCCAGGTCATCAGCACGATCAGGAGAGCACCGAGCAGCAGGATCCGCGTCACGCTCGGCTCCGCGACCAGCCGGTTTTCCCAGACGAAGGCAGCGAGGTAGAGCGTCGGCGCCAGCAGCACGGTGCGCCACACACCCCGCAGCTCGGAGATCACGATCACGGCTGCGATCAGCAGGACGAAGCCGGCATTGCCGAGGTGCGTCGAGTTGGCCGGGTGGATGACCCAGCCGTCGAGCAGGTCGGAGCCGCGACCGCCGCTGATCGACCCCGACACCCACGCGGGCCGAAGCCGCTCCGCCAGCTGGTACGCCACGAAGCCGAAGACGATCGTGCCAACCGCCACGGCCGCCAGCTTCTGCCAGGGCCGCAGCAGCGCGAGCAGGCCGAGGCCGATCGTGACGTAGAAGAGGAAGCGTGCCTGTGCCGGATCGCGCAGCAACTCCAGCGAGACGTTGATCAGGACCGCGCCGATGACCACACCCGGAATGCTCCCGGCGCCCCCGAGGATGACCATCGCGTAGATCGTGATCAGCAGCGGAACCTCGAAGTTGCCGGGGAAGACGCCGAGCTGGACCGCGGCGAAGATGGTTCCGGTCAAGCCCGCGGTCGCGGCGCCGAACATGAACCCGAGCAGCTTCAACCGGTTCACCGGCATGCTCATCGCCTCGGCGGCCAACGGGTCCTCGCGCAGAGCGCGCCAGGCGCGGCCGGTACGGGAGTGGTTGACGAGCTGGAGCGCCACGACGACGAGCGTGAACACGCCCAGCGAGAGCCAGAGGTAGCTCCGCGTCGAGCCGAAGTCGTAGCCGAAGATGCTGATCGGGTCGATGCTCGTGATCCCGTTCGGGCCGCCGGTGATGTCGGTCGGCCCGTCGTTCCAGGGCAAGGTGATCCGGTCGGCGTTCGTCGTCAGCACGACGAAGATCTGCGCGAAGAAGAGCGTCACGATCGCGAGGTAGTCGCCGAGCAAGCGCCGCGATGGGAGGCCGAGCAGGAGGCCGAGCAGGATCGATGAGGCGACGACGACGGGAATCGTCAGGAGCGTCGGCCAGTGGACGCCGAACTGATCCGAGGAGAGGATCGAGTAGAGGTACGCGCCGAAGCCGTAGAAAGCGACGAACCCGAGGTCGAGCAGGCCGGCCCATCCGACGACCACGTTCAGCCCCACCGCGAGCAGGGCGAAGAGAACCGTGTTGACGGCGACGCGGACGACGTAGTCCGAGCTCGAGAGAAACGGGACGAGGGCGGTCGCTCCAACGGCGAGCGCCAGCAGGCCGGCGGGTGGGATCTTCTCGACGAGCGCGACGATCGGAGCCGTCCAGCCGGTGCGCAGGCCGGTCCGCTCCTCGACGCGCTCGACCCACTCGTCGACGCCGATCTTCGGGCCTTCGGGAGTGCCTTCGACCTCGCTCAAGTGCTCATACCTTCTGGATGTCGGCCCTGCCGAGCAACCCGCTCGGCCGCACGAGCAGGAGGGCGATGAGGATCGAGAAGACGAAGACGTCCTGGAAGGTCGAGGACACGTAGCCGGTGATGAAAGCCTCACCGAGCCCGATCAGGAGGCCGCCGAGCATGGCGCCGGGGATCGAGCCGATGCCCCCCACCACCGCGGCGGTGAAGCCCTTGAGCCCGGCCAGGAAGCCCATCAGGTGGTAGACCTTGTAGAAGACGAGGCCGACCATCACGCCGGCAGCCCCCGCGAGCGCCGAGCCGATGAAGAAGGTCGCGACGATGACGCGGTCGACGTCTATCCCTTGCATCGCCGCGGCCTCGCGGTCGAACGCCGTGGCGCGCATCGCCTTGCCGAGCCGGGTCCGGTTGACGAGCAGCATGAGCGCGACCATCAGGAGGACGGCAGTCAGGATCACCGCGATCCGCACGACGGAGATGTTCAGGGGCCCCCAATGGACCCCTGTCGCGAGGTCGATGTACTCGTAGGTCTCGTAGCTGCGGAAGTCGGCGCCGAAGAGGAGGAGCGCCGTCGACTGCAGGAAGAAGGAGACGCCGAGCGCCGAGATGAGCGGGGCGATGCGCGGTGCGTTCCGGAGCGGCCGGTAGGCGAAGCGCTCGATCACGACTCCGAGCAGGCCGGAGCCGAGCATGGCGGCTCCGAGCATCAACACGATCAGCGCGACCACGTTGATCGAAAGCGAGAGAGCGCCGCCGAACGCGGTCAGGATTCCATAGCCCGCGAACGCGCCCATCATGTAGACCTCGCCGTGGGCGAAGTTGAGCAGCTTGAGGATCCCGTAGACCATCGTGTACCCGAGCGCGATCAGGGCGTAGACGCTGCCGAGCGTGACCCCGTTCACGAGCTGCTGTACGAAGAAGTTCCAGTCCACGGCGGAGACCTTCTCACGAACAATGCCGTGCGGCCCACCCCGGAAGGGTGGACCGCACGGCGGTCGATCGGAACGTCTTAACCGACGAGCGTCTTCTTGCCGCCGGCGCCGAGCTTGAAGATGTAGAACTTCGCGCCCTTGACGTCACCCCGAGTCGTGAACTGGAAGTTGCCTCCCAGGATCGACTTCGGGATGAAGGTGGCCTTGAGGTTCTTCTGCACCTCGGCCCGCGTGGCGTCGCCGTCGGCGCACGCCTTGTTGATCGCCGCGATCGCGGCCTGCGTGGCCACGTACATCGGAGGGCCGAAGTTCGACACGAACTTCGCCCGGTAGCCCCGGATGAACGCCGCGTTGCCCTTGATCGCCCGGATGTCCGGTGCGAATGCCGAGATGTACGAGCCCGCGATGTGGAAGTCACCGGAGTCGACACCGTCCGACCCGAAGATGACCGCCTTCTTGCCCTGCTCTTTCATCTGCTGGCCGAAGATCTGCGCGTTGGCTGCGATCTGCCACGGCAGGTAGACGACGTCGATGTCGTCGCTGATCTTGGAGACGAGCGACGAGAAGTCGGTCACCTTCTGGTTGACCGAGTTCCGGGTCACCTTGACGCCGCCGGCCCGCAGGTTCGACTGCACCCCGTTGGCGAGCGGCTTCGAGTACGCCGTCTGGTCGTCGACGATGAACACGTCCTTCGCCTTCAGGATCTGCCGGATGTACTTCGCCGTTGTCGGCGCCTGCACGCTGTCGTTCGGGACGACCCGGAAGAAGCTCGGGATCGAGCCGTTCGTCAGGCTCGTGCGCGTGGCGGAGCCGGAGATGAACGGGAGGCGCTGGGCCTTCTTGAAGATCGGTGCGACCGCGAGCACCTCCTGGCTGCCGGCGGGGCCGACGACCGCGAGGATGTCCGTGTTCGCGTGGAACTTCGTGCCGACCGTGGACGCCTGCGCCGGATCGAGCTGCGTGTCGCCCTCGATCAGCTTCACCTTTCCACCGGCGAGCTTCCGAATCGCGTACTTGGAGAAGCCGAGCTGCTCCTTGCCGATGAACGCCGCATCGCCCGTGATCGGGCCCATGAAACCGATGCTCGGGTTCTCGCACGCCGCGGTGGCCGAAGCCGTCGCCGTCGGTGCCGCGTCGACCCGTGCGAACGCCGAGGCGACGATCGCCAGCGACGCAATGGTGAGCACCGCAAATGCGGCAGCTCCCTTCCGTTTACTTCCGTGCATTCCTTGCCCTCCTGTTGATTTGCACAGTGCTAAGACGCCGGAACGAGTTCCGAGTTGTCTTCGTACGCTCTTGAAGCAGGGTCGCCCGACGGATGGAACACGCCGAGAATGCGCATGACTCCGGGCCCGATGTTCTCGATGCAATGCACTTGCTCGGGCGGGAGATGAAAGCATGACCCCGGATTGAGCGCGATCGACTCGCCGCCGATGTGCGCGAATCCCGTGCCTTCCACGATGTAGCCGACCTCGTCGTAGGTGTGACTGTGGTCGGGGGCCCGGCACGGCTCGACGATGCCGACGAACTGGGTCGCGTCCATGCAGCCGGCGTCCTGGTTGACGAGGTAGCGGAAGGTGCGCTTGGCATCGGCGCGGAGCTCCGGCCGGTCGGCGAAGCGGACGACCACCTCGCGCGAGGGTCGGTAGACGTGTCCCACCGGCACGGTCGTGGACACGATCTTCACTTCGTCGGGCCCGGCGACGTCGACGACGTACGTCTCGCCGGCTCGCACGTAGACGCCGCTGTCGGGCTCGAGGTCGTACGACTCGTCCTCGAGCTCCAGTGTCCCGGCCCCAGAGATCACGTACAGCAGCTCATCGCGCTCGGCCTCTACGCGCGGCAGCGACCGGCCGGGCTCGTAGCGGGTGACGCGCTGCTCGAGCACGCCGGAGCCGGTATGAGGGCCCATGACGACCTTCTCGACGGCGGTGTCTCCTTCAGCGCGGCGTCCCTCGACGTCGGCCTCGGCGACCACGAAGGTCTGCGGCATCCCGGAATCGAACCTGCTCGAAGCTGTCATGTCAACAAAGCCCGGAGTTTGCGTGCCTAATGTCGCGGGAGTCTCGTACACTCGGGGCCGTGAACGTCGTCGAGGCGGTCGACCTCCACCGCACCTATCGGGTCACCACCGGCGCCATTCGCCGCCGAACGCATGACCTGGAGGCCGTCAGGGGGGTCAGCTTTGCCATTCGCGAGGGGGAGCTCTTCGGCCTGATCGGCCCGAACGGCGCCGGCAAGACGACGACGATCAAGATGCTGATCACACTCCTGATCCCCACGTCCGGCAGCGCGACCGTGCTCGGCCACGATGTCGTCAAGGACGCCCGCTGGATCCGAGAGCGGATCGGATACGTCTTCGGCGGCGAGCGCGGGCTCTACGAGCGGCTCTCGGCCCTCGACAACCTGCGCTACTTCGCCGAGCTGTACGCCGTCGACCATCGGCGGCAGCGCGCCCGCATCGACGAGCTGCTCTCTCTCGTCGGCCTGAAGGGGCGCGAGCAGGAGCGCGTCGAGGGGTACAGCCGCGGGATGCGGCAGCGCCTGCACATAGCGCGCGGCCTGCTGCACGACCCGCCGGTTCTCTTCCTCGACGAGCCTACGATCGGCGTCGACCCCGTCGGCGCCCGCGAGCTGAGGGCCTTGATCGCCTCGCTCACCGAAGCGGGCAAGACGGTGCTGCTGACGACGCACTACATGTTCGAGGCCGACTCCCTCTGCGACCGGATCGCCGTGATCGCCAAGGGCGAGATCGTCGCGCAGGGGACGCCGCAGGAGCTCAAGGCCGGTGTCGCCGCAGGAAGCGTCGTGGAGGTCGAGGTCTTCGGAATCGACCAGCCCTCGGTCGAGCGCGTGCTCGCGCTCGACGGCGTGCGCGCCGCCGTCGTCGAGGAGCACGAGCAGAGGCAGCTCTTGATCGTGCAGACGGCGCCGGGGCTCGAGCTCACGCATGCGATCCTCTCGCAGCTGAACGGGACCGCCGTCGGCCGCGTCTCGTCGCGCGAGCCAACGCTCGAGGACGCATACGTGCAGCTCGTGACCGCAGCGTGACGCGCATCGCCCGGATCGTCGCCCTGGGCCTCCTGATCCACGTCAAGCATCTCTCGCGGAATGCCTTCGACGTGATGGCGACCACGATCTGGCCGCTCGTCTACGCGACGCTCGCCTACTTCATGTTCCGTGCCGGCAGCCAGCCGGAGGCGCTTCTCCTGGCCTCGCTCGGCGCGACCGTGATGGGCATCTGGTCGATCACGACGGTCGGCGCGGCCGACGCCATCCAGCGTCAGCGCTGGGCCGGAGTCCTCGAGCTGCTCGTCGCGGCGCCGACACCCTTCTGGGCCGTCCTGCTCCCGATCACGATCGCGACGTCGACGATCGGGATCTACGCGCTCGTCTCCACCCTGCTCTGGGGGCGGTTTCTCTTCGGCATCCCCCTTCACCTCGAGCAGCCGGTGATCTTCGTGCTCGCAATCCCGCCGACGATCGTGTCGATCGGTCTGCTCGGCTTCGTGATGGCGTCGGTCGTCGTGCGCTTCCGCGCGGGGTGGGCGGTCGGGAACATGTTCGAGTACCCCGTGTGGCTCGTCACGGGACTCCTCGTCCCGGTCGCGCTTCTACCGGGTTGGGCGGAGCCGATCTCCTGGCTGCTCGCTCCGACCTGGGGCATGCGCGCGCTGCGCGATGCAGCCTTCACCGGGGGCGCGCCGCTCTTCGACATCGCCATGTGCGTCGTCCTGAGCGTCGCCTACACCGTGATCGGAGCGGTGCTGCTCGGACAGTTTCTCCAGTCGGCGAGGCGTCGAGCGACGCTTTCTCTGACGTGAGCACCTTGCGCGTTGCGCTCGTCGGCGGAGCGATCAGCTTCCGCGGCCTCTTCGGCTGGCTCCATCCTGCGATCTTCGTGCCCACGCTGATCGTGCCGCCGATCTTCCAGGTGCTGTTCTTCGCCTACCTCGGACGGGCGGCGGGGCTCGAATCGGACACGTTCTACGTGGTGGGGAACTCGATCCAGCTCGCGGCGCTCCCCGGCCTCTTCGCGATGAGCCATGCGATCAACGGCGAGCGCAGGAGCCAGACGCTGGCTCCGCTGCTCGCGTCGCCGGCGAGCCGCGTTGCGCTGTTCCTCGGGCGCAGCCTGCCGGTGATGGCGATCGGCCTGCTCGTCTCGGCGGTGAGTTTCTCCTTCGGAGTGCTGCTCCTCGACGTCGAGCTGCCCACTCGCGCGCTGCCGACGCTGGCGCTCGCGATGCTGGCCGCAACGTTCTCCTGTACTGCGTTGGGGATCGCGCATGCCGCGGTCGGGCTGCGCGTGCGCGAGATGGCAGTCTTCTCGAACCTCGTCTTCGCTGTGCTCCTCGTCTTCTGCGGAGTCAACGTGCCGCTCGGCGACCTGCCGAGCTGGATGAGCGGCGCCGCCGAAGGGCTTCCGGTGACCCACGCCGTGCAGGCTGGCCGCGAAGTCGTCGCGGGGTCGTCGTTCCTCAGCGTCGCCCACCTGCTGGTGATCGAGCTTGCGATCGGCGCCGCCTATCTCGCTGCGGGCCTCGTCTTGCTGCGGCTGTTCGAGCGGGACGCCCGCCGCCGCGCAACGATCGAGCTCTTCTAGAGCTCGAACAGCTCGAAGTCCTTCGCGATCACGTGGACGGCGACGTTCCGGACCGGGACGGGGCCCAGCTCGGCGGCGAAGGAGCCGCGATGGGCGTGGCCGTGCAGCACGAGGTCGGGCCGGTGCGCCCCGATCGGGGCGGCAAGGCGCGACGAGCCGAGGAAGGCCCAGATCGGCTCGGGCTCGCCCACGAGGGTCTCCGGCACGGGAGCGTAGTGGAGCAGGACGACGCGGCGATGGCAGCCCGAGATCGCCTCCAGTCCCGCCTCCAGCGCCTCGACCTCGCGCGTCGTCTCCGCGTAGACCTCCCGCAGCAGCGGCTCGCCGAAGTCGGGTAGCTCGGCACCGGGGAAGCCGCCGACGAAGCCTTTCACGCCCACGATCCCGAGCTCGAGCCCGTCCACCTCGTGCACGGCGGACTGCCGGTCGAGCACACGGATGCCGGCGTCCTCGAGCACCCCGACCACCTCGTCGCAGCGGTTCGCGTGGTAGTCGTGGTTGCCCAGCACGGCGTAGACCGGCAGCTCGAGCGGCCGGCACGCGTCGGCCAGCACCACGGCCTGTTCCGGCTCGCCGTGCGTCGTCAGGTCGCCCGCCAGCAGGACGACGTCCACGTGCCCCTGCAGCGCCGCGAATGCGTGCGTGATCCGCTCGCGGAGCGGCTCCGCACAATGGATGTCTCCCGCCGCGGCAACACGGATCATCGCACCCCGATGTTCACCTGCCGCAGCTTTCACAAACGGGTTCGGGGGTATAGGCGGCCTCCATGGGCTTCACCCCCTCCGACAACTTCCCCGAGCTGATCGAAGCGATGAAGCAAGCCGCTGCGGCGTTGCGCGACGCCGACGTGCCGTACATCCTCGGCGGCGGGCTGGCCGCGTGGGCGCGCGGCGGGCCTCCCACCGAGCACGACGTCGACTTCTTCGTCCGAGAGGAGGACGCCGCACGGGCGCTGGACGCCCTCGAGGCAGCAGGGATGAAGCCGGAGCGCCCGCCGGAGGGCTGGCTGACCAAGGCCTGGGCCGGCGAGACGTTGATCGACCTCATCTTCCATCCGGCCGGTGGGCCCATCGACGACGGCTACTTCGAGCGCGCCGAGGAGATGGAGGTGGCGTCACAGCGCATGCCCGTGGCGGCACTGGCGGACGTGCTGACGACCAAGCTGCTGGCCCTGACCGAGCAGGAGCCCGACTTCAGCCCCGTACTGGAGCTCGCGCGCTCGCTTCGAGAGCAGATCGACTGGGAGCTCGTCCGCGAGCGGACGGCCGAGTCCCCGTTCGCGCGCGCCTTCTTCACCCTCGTCGAGGAGCTCGGCGTGGTCGAAGCGGCCTAGGTCTCGAAGAAGAACAGCTTCCACGCTTCCCACCAGGTGTCGGCACGCGCGACGATCGTGCGCCCGTCGATCCGTTCGACGCCTGGATGGAACCGAAGCCGGTCGGCCGGCTGGGTGCGCTTGAACTCGACCTTGATCTCGCACGGGCTGCCGGGGTCGTAGGGCGCCACCGCGCTCAGGTCGGAGAGAGCCTCGCGCGCACCTTCCTCGATCAGCTGCCGGGCACGCACGGGCGGGATCTGCCGGGCCGACGCGGCGCCGAGCCCCTTCTTCACCGCGACCGTGGTCAGCCCCTCGCCCAGCAAGGCGCGTCCCTCGCCGCAGGAGGCCTCGTCGCCGGTGACGAGGAGGACCGGACAGCCCCAATTCCCGCAGAGCGCCGCGTTGATTCCGGTCTCGCCCACCTCGACGCCGTTGAACCAGAGCGACTGATAGTCGCGTCCGGACACCGTGTGGTTCATGTTGCCGAGCTGCGTACCCGCCATCGCGTGCATGCCGACGAAGAGGGCGGCGTCGCAGCCCGCCTCCAGGAAGTCGGTGTAGCCGGTCCACTCCTCCTGCACGACCCACTCGCAGTCCGGGTGCAGGAGCTCTGGGATGAGCGAGTTGAACGTCCAGCCGCCGCCGGCACCGTGACAGTCCATGACGACGATCTCGGTCGCACCCCCCGCCTTCGCGCCGCGCACAGCAGCGTTGATCTCCTCGGTATAGAGCTTGCGTCCCTCCTCGTACATCGGGTCGCCTCCGGTCGTCTGCTCGAACTTGACGATCCCGGAGACCCCTTCCATGTCACTGATGATGTGGACGCGCATGTGGTTAGCCTAAGCCAGTGGAAACCGGGCTCGCGGGCAAAGGCGTGCTTGTCACCGGAGCGTCGGGTGGCATTGGCGCAGCCTGCGCGCGCGCTTTCACGGCCGAGGGAGCGCGGGTCGCCGTCCACTACCACCGCGGCGAGGAGCGCGGGCGTGAGGTCGCGGCCGAGCTGGGCGGGGCCCCGCTGCTGCAGGCAGATCTCACCGACGAGCGCGAGGTGGAGCGGCTGTTCGAGGAGGCGCGGTCGGCGCTGGGCTCGGTCGACGTCTGCGCAGCCGTTGCGGGTGTCTGGCCGTCCGAGGATCTGCCCGTCTGGGAGCTCTCGCTCGAACGCTGGGAGGCCACGCTCCGCCAGAACCTGACGAGCGTGTTCCTGACCGCGCGGAGCTTCCTGCGCGAGGTCGAGCGGAACGGTCACGGCTCACTGGTCCTCGTCGGGTCCACCGCCGGGATCGTCGGCGAGGCAGGGCACGCCGACTACGCGGCCGCGAAGTCG
>DATLDK010000054.1:0-5431 GCA_035525905.1 Gaiellaceae bacterium
CGCGCATCGAGTCCCAGAACGTCGGCAAGCCGATCGCTGGCGCCCGCGCCGAGATCGGGATGGTCGCGCAGGTCTTCCACTTCTACGCGGGGGCGATCGACAAGCACGGCGGCGAGACGATCCCCGTGTCCGGCGGCGTCGCGGCCACCTTTCGCGAGTCGCTCGGCGTCGTCGGCCTCATCGTGCCGTGGAACTTCCCGGCCAACATCGCCAGCTGGAAGCTCGGCCCGGCGCTCGCGTGCGGCAACACCGTCGTCCTGAAGCCCGCGGAGCTGACGCCGATGTCGGCGCTGAGGCTGGCCGAGCTCGTCCTCGAGTCCGGGATCCCCGAGGGCGTCGTCAACGTCATCGTGGGCAAAGGATCCGTCGTCGGCAGCCGGCTCGTCGCTCACCCCGATGTCGCGAAGATCGGGTTCACGGGGTCGACCGAGGTCGGGCGCACGGTCATGGAGGGAGCCGCGGCCACGATCAAGCGCGTCACGCTCGAGCTGGGCGGGAAGTCGGCGAACGTGATCTTTGCCGACGCCGACCTCGAGCGCGCGGCGGCGGCCGCTCCGTACGCCGTCTTCGACAACGCCGGCCAGGACTGCTGTGCGCGGTCCCGGATCCTCGTCGAGCGCAGCGCGTACGACCGCTTCCTGGAGCTGCTCATCGAAGCGACTCGCGGCGTGCAGGTCGGTGATCCCGAGGAGGACGCGACGGAGATGGGCCCGCTGATCTCCGCCGCGCACCGCGAGACGGTCTCGTCGTTCGTCGAGGGGGAGCCTCTCTTCCGGGGGGACGCTCCGGACGGCCCAGGCTTCTGGTTTCCCTGCACGCTCGTCGAGGCGACGAACGAGGACAGGATCGCGCGCGAAGAGGTCTTCGGTCCGGTCGCCGCCGTAATCCCGTTCGCCGACGAGGCGGAGGCGATCAAGCTGGCGAACGACACGCCGTACGGGCTGTCGGGCTCGATCTGGACGCGCGACGGCGCCAGAGCGCTCCGCGTCGCGCGCGCGGTCGAAGCCGGCGTCCTCTCGGTCAACTCGAACAGCTCCGTTCGCGTTTCGACGCCGTTCGGTGGCATGAAGCAGTCCGGCTTCGGCCGGGAGCTGGGAATGCACGCGCTCGAGGGCTACTCGGAGGTCAAGAACGTGTTCCTGTCGACGGAGGGCTGATGAAACGTCTCGAAGGGAAGGTCTGCGTGATCACGGGCGCCGGCGGCGGGATGGGCCGCGAGGCGGCGATGCTCTTCACCGAGGAGGGGGCGAAGGTCTGCGCCGCCGACATGAACCTCGGGGCCGCCGAGGAGACGGTGGGCCTGTGCTCCGGCGATGCGTTCTCCTTTCAGGCGAACGTCGCCGAGGAGCGGGATGTCCGCGAGCTGATGGCCGCGACCGCCGCGCGCTACGGCGGCATCGACGTCCTCTACAACAACGCCGGGATCTCACCGGACGACGACGCATCCGTGCTCGACACGTCGGTCGAGGCCTGGGACCGGGTCCAGGCGGTCAACACGCGCGGAGTGTTCTTGTGCTGCAAGCATGGAATCCCGTACCTGCTCGAGCGTGGCGGCGGTTCCGTGATCAACGTCGCCAGTTTCGTCGCGATCCTCGGCGCCGCGACCTCGCAGATCTCCTACTCGGCCTCGAAGGGGGCCGTGCTGTCGATGAGCCGGGAGCTCGGGGTTCAGTTCGCGCGTCAAGGAGTACGGGTCAACGCCCTCTGTCCGGGGCCCGTCGAGACGCCGCTCCTGCTCAACATCTTCGGGGACGACCCGGCAGCGCTCGAGCGTCGGCGGATCCACTGGCCCACGGGCAGGCTCGCGAAGCCTCGGGAGATCGTGAACGCGGCGCTCTTCCTCGCTAGCGACGAGTCGTCGTACGTGAATGCCTCGAGCTTCCTGGTCGACGGCGGCCTCACCGCCGCGTACGTCACGCCGGACTAACTAGACGCCGACCACCTGCACGAGCCAGCGGCGGTCGCGCTCGCGGTCGAGCTCGAGGAACATCACGCGCTGCCACGTGCCGAGGCAGAGCTCGCCGTCCCGCACGGGAATCGACTCACCCGCTGGGCCGAGCAGCATCGACATGCAATGCGAGTGGCCGTTGCCGAAGTCCATGTCCTCGGGGCACACGTTCTCGGTCCGGCGATCCCAGTCGTCGTGCGCGTAGTAGTTGTCGCTCGGAACGAGTTTCTTGAGCAGGAGCGCAAAGTCCTCGAGGAAGCCGGTCTCGAACTCGTTGACGCGGACGGAGCAGGTGGTGTGCGGGGAATACACGGAGCAGATGCCGTTCTTGATCCCGCTGGCGACGACTGCCTCCTGGACCTCGTCCGTGATGTCCTTGACGGAGAGCCCGCCCGCCGTGCGGAGCTGGGTCTCCTGCTGGTAGGCCTTCATCGCCCGACATTGTGACAGTCGCGTGACGAGCCCCGTGAGGGAACCGGTGTCCCGCGTGGCGACGGCCGTTTGACCGCTGGCGCATCGGGGTTACTCTGAAAAGGCGTGCGCGCATCCTTTCCGGCCCTGCTTGCAACCGTCGTGATCGCGGCCGGCGTGGCGGCGGCCGGTCCGTCCGGCGTCTTGGCGTCGAGCGGCGGCGGACGGGTCTGTGCGGCAGGCCAGATCCGCTGGCTCGAGACGTGGGACCGCTCGCATGCCGGGCGGCTCCTGGCTCCCGCGACGATCTATCGGCGCCCGGGTGCGGTCCCCTTCCTCCGTTTGCAAACGACCGACCGGTACGGGTTCTCGACCACCGTTCCGATCGTGGCGGAACGCCTGGATCGACATTGCCGTCCGACCTGGTTCCGGGTGCGCGTGAGCCACTACCCGAACGGCACGCTCGGCTGGATCCGGGCCGGCACGATGGCGACGTCCCGGATCCGGGCCAGGATCGTCATCGACGTCTCCCGCCATCGACTCTTCCTGTACAAGCGCGGCCGCCTTGTGCTCTCTACTCCGGCCGCGGTGGGCAAGGCCAGCACGCCGACGCCGCGCGGCCGCTTCTACATCACGCAGCGCTTCATCGTGACGACGTCGAACGGGCCTTACGGCGCCCGGGCGCTCGGCATCTCCGCCTTCTCCGACGTGTTGAGGTCGTGGCGCGACGGGGGCCCCGTCGGCATTCATGGGACGAACGAGCCGTTTTCGATCGGCCGTCCGGTCTCGCACGGCTGCGTCCGACTACCGGAGCGCGCGATGCTCCAGCTGTTCGGCCAGGTACCGCTCGCGACTCCCGTCGTGATCCGCGACTGACCGCGGCATCGCGGGACCCGCGTAACGCGCCGGCTTACTGCATTGCCCCCTTCATCCCCGGCCCCTCAGCCTTGAGGAGGTGGGGCTGGCCGTCGAGCCTGACCGAGGTCGAGGACAGCCCGCAGGCCTCGAGCCACTCCCGGATGGCCGAGAGAGTGGAGGGGACCAGCGTCCTGCCGGATCCACGAAGGGGTACGACCACCTCCCAGCGACCATCGTGGTCGGAGGTGGCCGTCGCCTGCTGGCCCGGGAGGAGCTCTACGAGCGCGAAGGCCGCAGCGGCGGTGGGTGCGGAGATGCGGATGGGTTCCATGCGGCTGGCTCCTCCCGTCGGAAAATCTCGACCGAAGAACGCGCCCGGCCACCTGAGGACCGCCTGCGCCCAGCGATGCGGGGAACACGAGCCTCCGCCCACGCGGGTGCGGCGGCTCTCGAAGAACATACCCGATTTAAGGCTTGCAAACAATACCGCGAAACGACGTCACTCCGGCCGGCGTCAGGACGGCTCGGATGAGATGGATTCCTCGCCCTCCACCCAGCGCAGCCGCTGTTCGCAGTCGGCGAGAGCCTGCAGCAGCGTCTCGATGACGTCGAGCGAGTTGGTGTCGCGGAGCATCGAACGGATTTCGTCCATCCGACGAAGGAGCCGCGCTTGCTCCGTAGGGAAGATCGCCTCCGTGTTGTCCGTGGCGGCGACGTGGGGTCGGGCCGCAAGACCAGTCTCCCACTCGGGCGCGGGGTGTTCAAGGGCCCACGAGCTCTCGCGCGGGCCTCGGAGGAGGCCACAGCAAAGTGAGAGGGCGCCGCTAGGGGCGCCCTCTCGGTGAAGCAGCGTTTCAGTGAGGCTTACGGACAGGCTCCCGCCTTGATGACGCCGTTGTTCGCGGGCGTCGCGGAGCCCTGCTGGTAGTAGTACGGGAACGTGGTCGTCGCCGCGTTCAACGTGTTGATGCAGTAGTAGGTGGCTGTCGGTGCCGTGGCGCCGATCGCGATGTTCGGCGAGAGGCCGGCGTCGATCGTCCGCAGGAGGGCGGTCGTCATGCCCATGTAGCCGGTGGTGGCGGCGGTCGAGTCGATGTCCGAGGACGAGCCGTTGTTGTCCGCTGCATACGTCTCGATTGACGGGATCGCCGCCCGGACGTTGGCCTGGTTGGCAGCCTTGGCCGCGCGGTCACGGAAGCCGAGATAGCTCGGCACGGCGATCGCGAGCAGGATGCCGATGATGATGATCACGACCAGGAGCTCGATCAGGGTGAAACCCTGCTCGTTCCTGGCGTCGAGGCGCTTGCGTAGCGCGGTAAGCATCGAATTCTCCTTGGAAGGTGGTCGTCGAGGGCTGACCCGGTATCGACGCCTCACTCACCCAGGGCTACCCCCAAATTGGGGGATCCCGTTTCGAATTTGGGCAACGGGTGGTGATGCGCTGCCCGCGAAACCCCCCACGGGAGCGTCAGCCGTGCCTGCCGACCGAGTATCAGATGGGCCCGCCTGGACTCGAACCAGGGGCCAAGCGATTATGAGTCGCCTGCTCTAACCAGCTGAGCTACGGGCCCGCGGAGTCAGCGTACGTCAACCGGCGCGGTGAACCACCTCCTGGGTGATAGGTCAAGCGGCCCCCTGTCGTGCATGGTGTCCTCAGCGGACAACAACAAGCTTGACGGGCCTCCTGCGGTGGACCCGAAGCTTTCACGGAGAACGGGGCGGGGCTCCTGCGGTGGCCCCGCGTTTTCCATTTCACTCTACGGCGCTCGTAGGGAGACCGGCCACATGTCGAAGGAACTCTTTGCGCTTGTGCTCGCAGTCGGTGCGGGACTGATGGCGATGTGGGCCTATGCTCGCTTTCCCGGGCTCGCGCCCGAGAAGATGGGCAAGACGCTGCTGCATACCGGAGCTGCGTTTGCGCTCCTCGAGCTGACTCCGGGCCTCGGCGGCTCGGTGGGGGCGAGATTCGCGCTCGTGTTCCTGTTCATCCTGCCTGCGCTCGTCTACGCGCTCCTCTGCACCCTCTGGATGCTGAAGCACGCCCAGACTGCCCTCGGGCTCTCGCGCTAGCGCAATCGCTCGTCAGACGGCGAGGGTCAGGGCGTCCCCGACCTGGATCCCGCGGCGCGCGCACTCCCCGCTCGCGAGCTCCACCACCGCCTTCGCCCCGCGCCGTGCGGCGGTGCGCCAGGGTCCGAGCGCGGGCTCGATGCC
>DATLDK010000057.1:0-15203 GCA_035525905.1 Gaiellaceae bacterium
GACAACGGCCACGAGACGCTCGGCTATACAGCCGGGAAGATGCGGCGCTACCGGATCAAGGTCTTCCCCGGCGATCGGATCAAGGTCGAGCTTTCGCCGTACGACCTGACCCGCGGGCGGATCGTCTACCGACACCGGTAGACCGCCTCCTTCGTAGGGCGCAGTCAGAGCCGGGATCTGCGAGAGCAGATCCCGGCTCGCGCCCAGACCCCTGAGGTTTGCCTGGGTTGGATCGGCGCTCGCTCAGTCACGCTTCCCGTTTTGCTTCAGGGCCGCGCGGGGACTCTCCAACCGTGCGGACGATGTACACCCTCTTCTGGCTCGTGCTTGTCGGCGGCATCGTTGCGTACACACTGACCGGCCTGCTCGGATGAGGCGATTTGCTCGCGAAAACGGCCTCTCGCTCTTCTTTTTCGGGATCTTCGCGCTCACCCTCGTCGGCCAGTCGTTCGCGGGCGAGCACAAAACGAACGCCGTGCAGCTGGAGCACGGTGGCGCGACGGTCTCCTGGTGGTCCTACGTGACCTCCTCGGCCTTCGGCAGCGCCGTGATGGAGAACTGGCAGTCGGAGTTCCTCCAGTTCTCCCTCTTCATCGGGGCGACGATCTGGCTCGTGCAGAAGGGCTCCAACGAGTCGAAGGTGCTCGAAGACGCCGGCCTCGAGTCGAAGGCGAAGCAACAGATCGGACGTCACGCGCCGGCGAACGGCCCACGGTGGGCGAAGCTCGACGACTGGCGCACTCGGATCTACGAGAACTCGCTCCTCATCGTGATGACGGCGATCTTCTTCGCGACATGGCTCGCGCAGTCCCTCAACAACTGGCGCGAGTTCAACGCCGACGCGCTCCAGCACGGCGACCGGGCCATCGCCTGGACGAGCTATCTCGGAAACGCGGACTTCTGGGAGCGGACGCTCCAGAATTGGCAGTCCGAGTTCCTCGCCGTCGGAACGATGGTGGTATTCACGGTCTACCTGCGCCAGCGCGGCTCCCCGGAGTCGAAGCCCGTGGGCGCGCCGCACGACGAAACCGGCTCGTCCGGATAGGCCGTGTCCCAGGGACAGTCCCTAGGACATGTCCCTCGCAGACGTCCGCACCGCCGAGCTCGCCGCGCGCGCGGCGAGCTCGTGCGCTCGTGCAGTGCGTGCGTCGCCTGGCCGGGCGTTGATCGACACCAGGCGGGCAGCGATGGAAGCGACTGCCGCCGCAATGTCCGCACCTGCGGCCGCGTCGCCGCTGACGGTGGGATTCCCCTCGGAGGCGACAAGGGCCGCAAGCTCGGCGACTTCCGCGGCGATCTCGGCGAGCTCGAACGGGATCGCCACGATCACTTCGACGTTTTCCTCCGAGCGGTCCGCCATGTACGCGCCATACGCCGCCGCGTCCGCGTCGGCTAGCGGCTCCACCCGTGCGCGCAGCGCCTCTGCTCTGCCCACGACCTCGGCGCGCCGCTCCCACTCGTCGGCGGCAAAGCGCGCCGCCATCGCCGTCAGCCCCGCGGCGAGCGCCGCAGCAATCGCGGCGACGGCGCCGCCCCCGGGCGCGGGTGTACGCGCTGGGACGGCATCGAGAAACTCCTTCAGACGGACGTCGAGGAAGCTAGAAGAGGCCAACGGTCTTGCCGTCGACGTCGATGTCGACATTGAACGCTGCCGGGGTGGCGCCGAGTCCGGGCATGGTCTGCATCGTCCCGCACAGCGCCACGAGCCATCCCGCACCTGTGTAGGCGCGTACGTCGCGCACTGTCAGCTCGAAGCCGGTCGGCGCGTTCGCGAGCGCCGGATCGTGCGAGAGGGAGAGATGCGTCTTCGCCATGCAGATCGGAAGCCGGTCTAGGCCTCCGGCGGCGTACTGCTTGATCTTGTCCTTCGCGGTCTGGAGGAAGACGACGCTGCCGGCGCCGTACACGCGCCTCGCAATCGCTTCGATCTTGGCGTCGATCGGTGCGTCGATGGGATACGTGAACTCGAATTCGTTCGGGTGATCCGCCGCGTCGACGACAGCCTCTGCGAGGGTCGCCGCTCCTTCTCCGCCGCGCTCGAAGGCCTCGTTCAGCTCCGCAGCGTGGGCGCCGTGGTCGAGCGCCAGACGTCTGACGAGGTCGACCTCCTCGTCGGTATCGCCGGGGAATCGGTTCACAGCGACAACCGCCCGGAGGCCAAATTCGCCAACGATCTCGAGGTGGCGCCTGAGGTTTTCGGCACCGCGCTCGATCGACTCGAGCCCGCCCTCGGGGTCGCCGCCGTGATGCTTCAGCGCCTTCGCCGTCGCCACGAGAACGACGGCACTCGGGCTCAGACCCCCCACCCGGCAGACGATGTTCAGGAACTTCTCCATCCCCATATCCGCGCCGAACCCCGACTCGGTGACGACGTAGTCGCCCAGCTTCAGTGCGACGAGGTCTGCCACGAGCGAGTTGTTGCCGTGCGCGATGTTGGCGAACGGCCCGCAGTGTACGAGCGCCGGCTGCCCCTCGAGCGTCTGGACGAGGTTGGGCTTGAGTGCATCCTTGAGCAGCACCGCCATCGCGCCGGCCGCGTGAAGCTGCTCGGCAAGGACCGGCTCGCCATCGAAGGTGTAGGCGACCGTGATCGCGCCGAGGCGGCCGCGGAGGTCGTGCAGATCGCGCGCGACCGCAACGATCGCCATCACCTCGGAGGCGGCGGTGATGTCGAAGCCCGATTCGCGCACATAGCCGTTGGCCCTCCCTCCGGCCCCGACGATGACACTGCGAAGGGCGCGGTCGTTGATGTCGACGCAGCGCCGCCAGCCGACCGAGAGTGGGTCGATCCCGAGCACATTTCCGTGCAGGATGTGCGCCTCGAGCATCGCGGCGAGGAGGTTGTTCGCTGCGCCGATCGCGTGGATGTCTCCGGTGAAGTGCAGGTTCAGGTCCTCCATCGGCACAACCTGCGCGTAGCCGCCACCAGCGGCACCGCCTTTGATCCCGAAGACGGGACCGAGGGAGGCCTCGCGCAGGCACAGCACCGGCTTGCGGCCGATGTGCCCCAGGCCTTGCGTTAGAGAGACGGAAGTGGTCGTCTTCCCTTCCCCCGCCTTCGTGGGCGTGATCGCGGTCACGCAGACGAGCTTTCCGTCGGCCGTCCCGTGGAGGCGGTCGAGGACCGACAAGTCGATCTTCGCCTTCGTTCGGCCATACGGCTCTACCTCGCCAGGCTCCAACCCGGCTGCAGCCGCGATCTCCTCGATTGGCCGCAGGAGCGCGTTCTGCGCGATCTCGAGGCTGGAGGGCATTTCGGTCTGCACGAACGCAGCCTAATGCCGTGCGACGGCGCCGAGGTGCCGTTCGTGCGCGCCGGTCTCGAGGATCTCGCCGATCTGTTCGATCACGTGCTCGAGTTCGACGTCGGAGGTGAAGTAGTGAGGCCCGATTCGGATGCCCGCACCAGGTCGGAAGTCGCACAGGATCTCGCGCTCTGAAAGCTCCTTGTGGACGGCGGGGAACTCGTCGACGTGCACCGTGACGGTTCCCCCGCGACGAGCATGCTCACGTGGGCTGGTGACGCCGAAACCGGCCGCGTCCGCAAGTTGGATCAAGTGATCGGTCTGGCGGAGCGAGTTCGCGCGGATCCGCTCGACGCCCACCTCCTCGATCAGGTCGTATCCGGCAGTGGCCGCGTAGAGCGCTGGGACGTTCGGCGTACCGGTCAGGAACCGGGCCGCGCCGCTTGCGTAGTGCATCTCCTCCTCGAACGCGAACGGCGCCTCGTGCGCCTGCCAGCCCGTATACGCCGGCTCGAGTTGCTCAGCCAGGTCGGGCCGAACATAGAGCCAGCCGTTCCCCGGGCCGCCGCAAAGCCACTTGACGGAGCCGCCGACGGCGAAGTCCACGTCGAGCGCAGTCACGTCGAGCGGAACGATGCCGGCCGACTGATACACGTCGAGGATTACGTGCGCGTTCGCCTCGTGGGCACGCTCGACGATGCGGTCGACGTCCTGAATCTCGCCCGACTTGAAGAGGACGTGGCTGATCGGGACGAGGAGCGTGCGCTCGTCGATGGCTTCGAGGATCTCTTCGTCGTTCTCGCATACCACGACGTCGAGATCCCGCTGCGCCTGGTAGAGGTAGCGGACGGACGGGAAATTGCCGCGCTCGTAGACCACCCGGTTCTTGTGCGACTGCGGCCGGAAGCAGGAGAGGACGACTGCCTCGGCGATCGCGACGTTCTGGTGCATCACCGTCGACCCCGGCGGCGCCCCGACGATGCGGCCGATCTGGTCTCCGACGGTCAGCGGCATGTTCCACCAGCCTTCGCCCCAGGCCCGGATCCCCCGCTCACGCCACATTCGGGCGTACTCGGCCATCCCTTGCTCCGCTCTTGCGGGCATCGCGCCGAGTGAGTGGTTGATCAGGTACGTGGTCTGCTCGAGGATCGGGAACTCGGAGCGGTAGTCCAGCAGCTCGCGCATGAGCTCCAGTCTGCCCGAAGCGCTTCAAGGCCCCGGCCCGGAGGCCAGCGTCCGCAACGGTCATGTCCCAGGGACTGTCCCTGGGACTAGGCCCGTCCGGACGGTTTCGCGGGCGCGGCGGTGGCGCTAGCCTCGGTCGAATGGCGCGGATCCCGAGGTCCCAGCTGCCGAGTCCCGCGTGGTACCACGTGATCTGCCGCGGCGTCGAGCAGCGGACGATCGTCCTCGACGACCTCGATCGCGAGGCGTGGTACCGGCAACTCCTGGACGTTCAGGCTCGATTCGGTTGGAAGCTCCACGTCTGGGTGTTGCTCGACAACCACTTCCACCTGCTGGTGGAGACGACGCAACCCCAGCTCTCGCGCGGGATGCAACGCCTCAATGGCCTGCACGCGATGCGCTTCAACCGCCGTTACTCCCGCTCGGGGCATCTCTTCCAGGGCCGCTTCGAGACCCGCGTGATCACCGACGAGGACTACTTGGGCGCTGCGATCGGCTACATCTTCGACAACTCGACCCGAGTCGGCCTGCGAGGCTGGCCGTGGCGCTTCCGCGGAACGGAGGGAGCGCCGAAAGTACCTCCGTCGGGCAGTGACTATGCTTGCGCCCGGATCGGACATGGGCGACGACAACAGATCCAACCTGCATCCAGTCCAGGGCGTCGACCGTCTGAAGGGCGCGATCGTCGTGCGCCTGGTCGGCGAGCTCGACCTCTACAACGCGCCCGAGGTCCGGTCGGCGCTGTTCGAGGTCTGCGCGGAGCAGCCCGACCGCCTGGTCGTCGATCTGGGCGAAGTGGATTTCGTCGACTCGACGACACTCGGCGTCTTGATCGAAGCTCGTACCAGGCTCGCGAACCGCCAGTCGTTCCTCCTGGCTTCGCCGGGGCTCGAGACCCACCGTGCGCTGGCGATCTCCGGCCTCGACCAGCACCTAGCGGTGCACGAGACGGTGGAGTCGGCGCTGGCGGCGCCGGTCGAGACGTGATGCTCGCGGCGCTGTCGGCCACCGCGCTGCTGCTCTCGGGCCTGGGAGCCGAAGCACCCGCACGCGCGAACGCGAATGGCATCCCCGCGTACGTCGATGGCTATGCGAAGTGGCCACGGCTGAACCGGGCGCCGATCCCTGCCGGATCATCCGCGCACCGGGGAACGAAGAACGTCTACGCGAGCAAGCGCAAGACCCGCGCTCGCTACCCGGTCGGAACGATTGTCGTCAAGGCGGGCATGGAGCCGGGAAAGAAATGGTTGTCGCTGATCGCGGCGATGCGCAAGGTCAAGGGCACCGCGAACGGCGGCTGGCGCTGGGAGGAGTTCACGCGCTCCTCGCCGACGGAGAGGTTCTCGAAAGTGGGATTTCCCGAGTCCGGCTGCGCGGCTTGTCACGCGCAGGCCAAGTCGAACGACTACGTCTTCACGCGTCGCTAGCCAGCAGCGAGCAACCGCTCGAGCGCGGGCTCGAGGTGGAGCGCGTCACGCAGCTGCTCGTACGCCAGACGCGCCGCGTCGCCGGCCCGGTCACCCTTGATCGCCCGGATGAGCACGTTCTTCGCGGTGTGCTCGAGCGCGACGAACTCGACCAGCTGAGTCCGGTAGCCGGCGAGCTCCAGGAGTTGCGCGCGCAATGCGTCCGTGACGAGAGCTCCAAAGCGCTCCTTCGCGAGCCCGTGGCGGAGCAACGGCCCCAGGAGCGCGCTCTCGAGCTGCCCGTACGCCTCGTTCTGGCAGCACGGCACGGCCAGGATCGCATCAGCTCCCCATCTGACGGCCTGCGCCAGCGCTTCGTCGGTCGCCGTGTCGCAGGCATGGAGGCTGACGACAAGGTCTACCTCGCCGTCCGCGTCGAATCCCGCAATCTCACCGCACTCGAAGCGCAGGCCGACGGTCCCAGAGCGCGCGGCGAACGCGGAACAGGCTTCGATCACGTCCTCCTTCAGGTCGAGACCGACGAGCTCGATCTCGCGGCCCCTGAGCGCGGTGAGGAGATGGTGGATCGCAAACGTGAGATACGACTTGCCACAGCCGAAGTCGACGATGCGCAAGGTCCCTTCCGGTCGCAGCGAGGGGACAACGTCGTCGACGAGCTCGAGAAAACGGTTGACCTGACGGAACTTGTCGTACCGGCCCTTCCGCACCGCCCCTTCGGGCGTCATCACTCCGAGCTCGACCAGGAAGGGAACCGGCGTTCCCTCCTCCAACAGGTACCGCTTGGGCCGATCGTGAGCTCGCGCCGTAGCGGCGCGGGACGGCGGCCGGCGCAGCACTGTCTCGCCCAGCACTTGCCAGTCGGCGTCCGGCGTCTGCAGCAACGCCTGGCCGTAGTCGGGGAGTAGCGCGCGAAGCCGCCGTCGCGCGGCCTCCGCGGCGAGGTTTTCGTGCACCGCTCGGTCGCTCAAATGCGTGGTGAAGCGGTACGCCGTCTCGCCGCGCAAATCGACGGGGTCGACCGTCACCCTTCGCGGCAACCCACGTGATCGCGGCTTCGAGAGGACGGCGCGCGTGAGGGACACTCCCTCGAACATGTCCCTCAGTAGCGTGTCGGTTTCAGGCATGCTGCACATGATGGGCCTAACGATGGGCAGCGGGCCGTTCGGACCTCACCCGCGAGGGCAGTTCGACTTCGACCGTCCCTCGCGGATCCGTTACGTCGAAGACTTTCCGCGCCGTGTCCGCGGAGAGAAGGACGGCGTCACCGTGATCGACAGCGAGCGCGTCAAGCTCGTCTGGGTGACCGGCAACCTGCCCCAATACGCCTTCCCGGCGGAGGACGTGAAAGTCCGCGCTCACGCCGTCAAGGGTCTGGAGGGCTATGTCGCGCTCGCCTGGAACGCGGTCGACGCCTGGTTCGAGGAGGACGAGCAGGTTTTCGTCCACGTCCGCGACCCGTACAGCCGGATCGACGTCGTCCTCGAACCGACTCGGCACGTGCGCGTGGCGATCGAGGGACAGACCCTCGCCGATGGGAAGCCGCGCATCCTCTACGAGACGGGCCTGCCGCCCCGCTACTACTTCGACCCGTCCGAGGTGCGCCTCGATCTCCTGACCCCGACCGACAAGCAGACCGGCTGCGCCTACAAGGGATCCGCCCGTTACTGGTCCTACGGCGACCAGAAGGACGTCGCGTGGGCCTACGACAACCCGCTGTGGGACGGGGAGCGCATCCGCGGCAGGATCGCGTTCTTCAACGAGCGGGTGGTCCTCGAGGTCGACGGGATCACGCAGGACAAGCCGCTGACGGAGTGGTCCGGTTAGCTAGAGGCCGTACGCCTCGATCAGCTTCAGCCAGAGCTCGCTTCGCGTCGGAAAGCACGGAACGGCATGCGCCACCTGCTCGAGCCGCAACTCGCAGACGACGGCGATCGTGGCCGCGTGCAGCGACTCCGCGACCTCGAAGCCGGTGAATGTGGCGCCGACGATCACGCCGGCCCCGTCGACGACGAGTCGTGAGGTACCGGCGGTGTTGCGGCCGACGAAGCTGGCGCCTGCATTCGCGCTGGTCTCGACGTCGATCGCACGCACCTTCAGCCCCGCCTCCTCGGCGGAGGCGAGCGTGTGGCCGACCGCCGCCACCTGCGGGTCGGTGAAGATCACCCGCGGCGAGAGCAGCCCGTCCGAGACGATGCTCGCGTCCTTGCCGAGGATCACGTCCGAGACGATTCGCGCTTGGTACTTGCCCATGTGCGTGAGCAAGGCGCGGCCGTTCGCGTCGCCGATCGCGTAGAGCCAATCGTGCCTGGCCGAGCGAAGGTTCTTCCCGACCTCGATCGCCCTGCCCCCCTCGAGGCCGATCGTTTCGAGACCCAACCCGTTCGTCGCCGGCCGCCGCCCCACGGCTACGAGCAGCTCGGCGCCGCTCGCGGTCGAGCCGTCCTCGAGCTGGACGGTGACGCTGCCGTTGCGCGACACCGAGGCGGCTCTGGTTCCCATCCGGAGTTCGACACCGGTCTCGCGCAAGGCCGCCCCGACCTGGTCGCAAGCGAAGGGCTCCTCACGCGAGATCAGCCGATGGAGGCCCTCGACGAGGGTGACACGCGTTCCCAGCGCAGACCACGCCTGCGCGAGCTCGACGCCCACGACACCCCCTCCGAGGATGACGAGGCTCTCCGGGGCGGTCTTGGCGGTCGTCGCCTGCCGGTTCCCCCACGGGCTCGCCTCCTTCAGGCCGGGGATCGGAGGCATCACGGGGCCGCTCCCCGTCGCCACCACCACAGCGTTGTCTGCAACGAGCGTGTCGTCACCGACACGAACGCGCTTTTCGCCGTCGATCCGGCCCCGGCCCCGCATGAGTGTGACGCCTCGTTCCTCGAGCCACGGCAGCTGCACCGAATCGTCCAGGTCGTGGATCACTTCGTCACGCCGCGCGAGCACCGCCGCAACGTCGAGCCCGTCTGCGGCGACACCCGGAACGCGCCCCACCTCGCCGAGAAGCTCCCCCGGACGCAGCAGCGCTTTGGACGGCATGCAGGCGTAGTAGGAGCACTCGCCGCCAACGAGGTGCTCCTCGACGAGCGCCACCTCGAGGCCCGCCTCACCCAGTCGCCCCGCCGCGACCTCCCCGGCCGGCCCGGCGCCGATGATGACCACGTCGAAGGTCCGCTCGGCCATGGTCCGAGTCTCGCAGACCCACCCGAACGGGGGAATTTCAACAGCGCTCGGGACTGCTTCCGCATACTGAGGGGCGTGTCGACTGCGGAGATCGAGCTCTCACTCGAGCGGATTGCGGCGGAGACGACGGTCTCGCGCCTGCTCCACGCCACCTGCGTCGAGTTCGTCGATCTGCTCGAGGCTTCACGCTGCTCGATCTCGCGCATCATCGGCGATCTCCTCGTCGAGCTCAGCGACCAGCGGCGCTCGGGCGACCCGCGGCCGCTCGAGCTCTTCCTCGTCTCGGACTACCCGCTGACGCAGGAGGTGATCGAGGCGGGCGAGCCCCGGGTGGTCGTGCGCTCCGACCCGAACGCGGACGCCGCCGAGGCCGGGCTCCTCGAACGCCTCGGCTTCGACTCCCTGTTGATGCTCCCGCTGCGATCGCGCGGCAAGAACTGGGGTCTGATCGAGGTCTATGCCGGCGACCGGCCCTTCGGGAACGAGGAGGTCGAGCTCGCGACGGTCCTCGCCGGGCGCGTGGGCACCCTCCTCGCGCAGCTCGAAAGCAGCCAGTAGCGCCCTCGCCGCACGCGGAGAGCCCTTTGCTGCTCGAACCGTCGGGGTTAAGATCCACCGACTGGTGACGCGCCGAGTGGGAGAGGACAACGTGAGCAACGATCAGCAGCCGACCGACAGCTACGACGTGGCGATCCTCGGCGGCGGCCTGGCCGGGTTGACCCTCGGCCTGCAGCTCAAGCAGGCCCGCCCGGAGACGAGCATCTTCATCGCCGAGAAGCGGGAGGGCCCCGCGCGCGAGGCAGCCTTCAAGGTCGGTGAGTCCACGCAGGAGATCTCCTGCGAGTACTTCGCGAACGTGCTCGGCTTCAAGGAGCACCTGGAGCAGGAGCAGATCACGAAGAACGGGCTCCGCTTCTGGTTCCCCGCGGGCGACAACAGCGAGCTGGCCGAGCGCGTCGAGCGCGGGCCTGCCCGGCGCCTGCCGGTGCACACCTATCAACTCGATCGCGGCCGCTTCGAAAACTTCCTCGGCGAGCAGGCGCTTGCAGCCGGGATCGACCTCGTCGGGAGCGCTCGCGTCCGCGGCGTGGAGCTCGGCGGCGACGAGCACGAGATCACGTACACGCTGGGCGGCAAGGAAAGCACCGATGAGCGGAAGGTCAAGGCCCGCTGGATCGTCGACGCGAGCGGCCGCGCGTTCACGCTCAAGCGGAAGCTCGGCCTGCTCGAGGACAACGGGCACGTGATCAACTCGTCGTGGTTCAGGCTCGCCGGCGGGCTCGACCTCGAAGACTGGGCCGATCCCAACGACGAGGAGTTCTTCGGCCGCATGGAGGAGCGCGGTGTCCGCAAGCTCAGCACGAACCACGTCTGCGGGCAGGGCTACTGGGTCTGGCTGATCCAGCTCTCCTCGGGACCGATCTCGATCGGTCTCTGCGCCGACCCCCGGTTCCACCCCTTCGAGGAGTTCGACACGCTCGAGGGCCTGATGGACTGGTTCCGGCGCAACGAGCCTCAGATCGCCGAGTCGGTCGAGGCGCGGGGGCTCGACCAGGTCGAGGACTTCCTGAAGGTCGGAGACTTTTCCTACGGCTGCAAGCAGGTCTTCTCCGGCAGCGACCGCTGGGCGCTCGTCGGCGAGGCCGGCGCGTTCCTCGACCCGTTCTACTCCCCGGGATCGGACTTCATCGCTGTGTCCAACACGCTGACGACCGACCTCGTCACGCGCTCGCTCGACGGAGAAGACGTGACCGAGCGCGCTCAGGCGCACGATGAGCTCTACCTGGCCGCGTACCGGACGCATCTCACCTTCTACGAGCAGCAGTACGAGTTCTGGCACAACCCGGCCGTCATGAACGTGAAGATCGGCGCCAACAACATCCATTACTGGGGCTGCAACGCGCTGCTGTTCTTCAAGCGCAAGTGGGCCGATCTGGAGTTCATGGCACGCGTCCGGCCGGACGTGGAGCGCTTGTGGGCGATCACGAGGCGGCTCGAAGGGATGTACCGCGAGTGGCACGCGTTGGAGTCGCGTGAATGGCGTCGAGCACTCGTTTCGACCGCGGGGTTCCCTGCCATGTTCGAGCGCCACGAGGATCTGGAGCGGGAGTTCGACGACGATGCCCTGGCGGCCCAGCTCGCAGCCAACGCCGATCTGATGGAGGCCTACGCGGTGCTCGCCTTCCACAAGGCGGCGCTGTCCCTGCCGGACGGCGGTCCAGGCGAGGACGAGAAGATCAATCCCTACGCGGTCGGTCTCGACCCGGACCGCTGGGAGGCGGACGGCCTCTTCAACGGTGAGGGTCTCTCGCTCGTCGAAGCGCGGCAGACGCCGGCGGCCGGCATGGAGAACCTTTTCATGGAGGCCATCGCAACTCCAGCCTGACCGTTCGGCCTAGACGCCGTCGAACGCCGCCGTGGCCGCGGCGAGGGCTGCTCGCGCCGCCTGCGCCCGGTTGACGGCGTTGATCACCGCCCGTAGAGACGCGGTGGCGATGCTCGAGTGGAGGCCAACGCCCCAGAGCGTCTCGTCGTCGGCATCGACCTCGACGTAGGCCGCTGCGGTTGCGTTGGTGTCGGCCGACATGGCGTGCTCGTGGTAGTCGCGGATCCGGATCGCGATTCCGTAGGAGCGCTCGAACGCGTCGACGAGCGCAGCGATCGGCCCGTTGCCGACGCCCTCGATTTCCTGCTCCTTGCCGTCGACGAGCAGCCGCAGGGAGAGGCTGTCCTCGGTCCCGCTCGAGTGCACGTAGGAGACGAGCTCGTACGGCCGCTCGTGCGCGAGGTACTGCGCTCGGAAGATCTCCATCAGCTCTGACGCAGTCAGCTCGCCGCCGGTGGCGTCGGCGATTGCCTGCACCTTCTGCGCGAAGTCGATCTGGAGCCCGCGCGGTAGCTGGAGGTGGTGCTCGGTCTCCATCAGGTAAGCGACGCCGCCCTTGCCGGACTGAGAGTTGACGCGGATGATCGCCTCGTAGGTACGGCCGACGTCCATCGGATCGATCGCGAGGTACGGCACGTCCCAGACCTCGGCGCCGCTCCGCTCCTGCGCGACCATGCCCTTGTTGATCGCGTCCTGGTGCGAACCGGAGAACGCGGTGTAGACGAGCTCGCCCACGTACGGGTGGCGCGGGTGCACGGGCAGCTGGTTACAGGCCTCCACGATCGCCTTTGCCTCGTCGATCTGGGAGAGGTCGAGGCCGGGGTCGAGCCCTTGCGTCAGCAGGTTGAGTGCGATCGTGACCAGGTCGACGTTGCCGGTGCGCTCGCCGTTGCCGAACAGCGTCCCCTCGACGCGCTCGGCCCCCGCCATCAAGCCGAGCTCGGCCGTCGCGACGGCCGTGCCGCGATCGTTGTGCGGATGGACGCTGAGAATGATCGACTCCCGGCTCGAGACGTTTCGCCCGAACCACTCCATCCGGTCGGCATACACGTTCGGCGGGAAGGCTTCGACCGTCGTGGGCAGGTTGACGATCATCTTCTCGTGCGGGCTCGGCTCCCAGGCGGCGATCACCGCTTCGCAGATCTCGAGCGCGTAGTCGAGCTCCGTCGCGTGGAAGCTCTCCGGTGAGTACTGGAAGACGATGTCCGCCGCAGCGGTGGCGGCGAGCTCCTTGCAGAGGAGTGTGCCTCCGACCGCCAGCGCGGTGATCCCGGGCTTGTCGAGCCGGAAGACCACCCGCCGCTGTGTCGTCGAGGTCGAGTTGTAGAGGTGGACGATCGCGCGCCGCGCCCCGTCGATTGCCTCGAAGGTGCGCTCGATCAGCTCCGGCCTCGCCTGTGTCAGGACGGCGATCGTCGTGTCCTCCGGGATCAGGTTCTCCTCGATCAGGTCGCGGACGAAATCGAAGTCCGTCTTCGACGCCGAGGGAAAGCCGACCTCGATCTCCTTGACGCCGAGGCGGACGAGGAGGTCGAACATCGCCTGCTTGCGCGGCGAGTCCATCGGCTCGACGAGCGCCTGGTTCCCGTCACGCAGGTCGGTCGAGCACCAGATGGGGGCGCGGGCGAGCACGACGTCCGGCCACGTGCGGTCGGGCAGGTCGACGGTCGGGTACGGGCGGTATTTCCGGTGCGGCATCGGCATGGGGATCTCCTCGGCGAGGGCGGACTCCTCCCGGTGTGCGGGAAGCGCGGACGGGTATGTCGAGTCGCTCGATCCCCTAGCGGGGAAGGAGGAGGGCGAGCGAGCGCAGGGCCTGCGGGGCCGCAATCACGAGGTGCGCGCGCGTGCTCACTGAACGCACAATAGTCCGGCGCAGGCGACGGCGCTAGTCGGCCGTTTCGTTCGTCGCCAGGAACGTCGCTGCCGCCGCCTCGCCCGACGCGAAGCTCTTCTCCGCGAGCCAGCCGCCGTCGACGACGAGCGCGATTCCGTTCACGTAACCCGACTGGTCGCTCGCGAGGTAGAGCGCCGCCTCTGCGACGTCGGCGGGAACGCCCACGCGACCCTGCGGGATGACCGTGCGCAGCCCCTCCTCGAACTCGTCCTCGGCGAAGTACTGCTCTGTGAGCGGCGTGCGGATCAGCCCCGGGCAGATCGCGTTGACGCGGATGCCCGCAGGGCCGAGGTCGCGCGCGAGGGTCTTAGTGAGCCCCACGATCCCGTGCTTCGCCGCTGTGTAGGCCGGCCGTCGCGCGAGGCCGACGAGGCCCCCAACGGAGGCGATGTTCACGATTGCGCCGCCGCCGCTCTCGCGCATCCTTCGCGCAACGGCCTGGCAGCAGTAGAACGTGCCACTCAGATTGACGGCGATCACGTTGTCCCACTCCTCGGTCGCCATCGTGTAGACGTCGCCGATCTCACGAACGCCAGCGCTGTTGACGAGCACGTCGATCCGCCCTTCCGCCTCGACGACTTGGGCGACCGCGCGCTCGACATCCGCGGGGGAGCGGACGTCGCCGACGATTGCCACGTCTCCCGCCCGGTCGAAGCCGGTCACGCGTGCTCCCTCGCGCGCGAAGCGCTCGGCGATCTCGCGCCCGATCCCACTCGCCGCTCCCGTGACGAGGGCGACCCGGTTCTCCAGCATCCGTCCCACCTCCGAAGTACGTTAACCCCCATGAGCGCGTGGACGATCGACGGGGCCCGTCACGCAGGGATCACCGTCTCAGACCTCGACCGCTCGCTCGAGTTCTACTGCGGGCTGCTCGGCCTCGAGCTGCTCTGGCGGCGGCTCTACGAGGAGCCGGAGATCAAGTTGATCGTCGGCGTCCCCGAGGCGACGGGGCTCGAAATCGCGATGCTGCGCGTGCCGGGCAGCGACCTGGACGTCGAGCTGATCCAGTACCAGGGTTGCCAAAGCGTCTCGGGTAGCTGCCCGCCCTCGCACCACGGCACCGGGCACTTCTGCGTCTTCGTCACTGGAATCGAGGCGCTGTACGAGGAGCTCCGCGGCCGGGGCGTCTCCTTCCGCTCGGACGGCCCGGTCGAGATGGGCGCAGGGCCGAACAAGGGCGGCAAGAGCCTCTACTCGCTCGACCCGGACGGCTACATCTTCGAGTTCCATCAGCGGCCGCCCGCATGAGCGTTCTCGCCGAGCGCCCGACCGACCGCCCGACGCTCGTCGAGCAGTACCGCCTGATGGCGCTGATTCGACGCTTCGAGGACCGCGCAGCAGAGCTTTTCCAGCAGGGCGTCATCTTCGGGACGGCGCACAGCTGCGTGGGCCAGGAGGCGATCGCGGTCGGCGCCGCCGGGGTGATGCGCGAGACGGACTACCTCGTCGGCCACCACCGTTCGCACGGCCACCTGATCGCAGCCGGAGCCGACCTCCGCCGAATGATGGCCGAGATGTTCGGGAAGCGGACGGGCTACTGCAAAGGGCTCGGCGGGTCGATGCACATCGCCGACCTCTCCCTCGACATCCTCGGCTGCAACGGGATTGTCGGCGCTGGGCTTCCGCACGCGTGCGGTGCGGCCTTGACGGCGAAGCTCCGCGGGACCGGGCGGGTCGCCGTTGCCTTCTTCGGCGACGGCGCAGCAGGTCAAGGCGCGGCGCACGAAGGGATGAACCTCGCCGCGACGTGGACGCTGCCGGTCGTCTTCATCTGCGAGAACAACCAGTTCGCGCTCTCGGCCGACTGGCGTGCGCAGCGGGCGGTCGAGGATCTCGCCGACCGCGCGGCAGGCTACGGGATGGCCGGCGAGATCGTGGACGGGAAC